>CAIJMU010000057.1 GCA_903821875.1 uncultured Spirochaetota bacterium | reverse complement strand
GACCGTTCCGCCCGTCGTGTAGTTGATGTTCATCCCTGCGATGGCATCGGTCGGGTCTATCAGGTCAGGAAAAAAACCCTTTACCTTGCCAATGTAGTATTTTTCATAGGTGGCGTCAGCGAAGACGCCTGGAAGCAGGCCATCGGCGAGGCGGGCAACGCCTCGAAGGTGGGGCCAGGCTGCCTGGGCCAGTGGAGTTGCGACCGCAGCTTCACCGCTGAAGGGACCGTCGAGCGAAACGTTGGCTACGAGCTTGTCGCCGAGAAGGTTTGTGCCGATGGATGCAAGCCAGCCTAGAACGGCTTTCTCGGTGGCAAGGGCTGCAGTACTTACGATAGTGGCTTTCTTTTCGCGGTTGAGGTCATAGTTGGCATCGAAGTAGGTGGGTATGAATCCCGGGCTGAGGATGCGGAGCTGGGTTCCGTAGTTGAATATGCCAAGGAGCGTGCCCCCCGCACCGATCATGAAGCCCGTGCGGCTCTTGGGTTCGATGCTGCCTTCAAGAAAGCCTGCCAAGGAAGCGACGGGTGAGGAAAACAGGGGCATGAGGGCATCGACACCTATTACGGTGACTGAAGCGGGTTGGGTCGTTCCATAGAGGCCAGGGTTGAGGTCGGTGACCACGCTTGTGCCGACCGACAGGCCTTTCAGGATGGGATTCTCCATGAAGACCAGGGGCCTTCCGAGAAGATGGAGGCCGACGACGTCGAAGCGGGCGAGGTTATCGACGACGAGCTCCATGCCCAGGTAGGGGAAGTCGAACATCGTGCCGTCGAGGCCGAAATCCACGCCGGAAATCCTTGTCTGGGGAAAATTGCTCATGTTGGAAAAATTGCCCATGACAAAGCCGTTGCCGAGGGTAAAATCGGGGATCGAGCCGACCTTCACAAAGAGGGGATCTGTTCCCTTCAGCCCATAACGGACGTACATCAGCTTGGGAATATAAAGGGCGAGCCAGTCGCTGAAGGTCGGGCTCGCATTCGTCGGCGCCCAGTCTCCCGTCCACAGGACGAAGGGCTCGTTGTTGTAGCGCACGGGATCGGGATAGATCTGGAAATGGAAGGTGAGATTGACACCGACGCCGAATTTTCCGAAGGCGAGGTCGGGCTGGAAGCCCATGATAGTCCACGACTCGGGCGTGTTGCCCGCTCCGGTCAACAGCACTTCTGTACCGAGGTTCAAGCCCGCTTTGAATGTCTGAGTGGGCTGATCTGCTTGTCCCCAGGCGAGTGGTCCCAGGAACATCGACGCAAGCAACAATAGCGCAGCGTGTTTCTTCATCGAGGCTTCTCCTCCTTGAAAGTATCGTTCCAAGTCTACTGCTGACGGGACCAGTATACAACCCTACGGCCGAAAAACACCGTATTGCTCCTGCACTTCCAGGTCTGTCCACTCAGCCTTTCGATAAAAAGTTATGCGATGCAGAGTTGATCCGCCAGGTTCTGCGGATTCTGCGGTCGCGGAAATCCGGGGGCAGACAGCTTTCTGAAAGATCCTCATCGAGCCCTGCAAAAAGCAAGGAGTCCCATTTGAGTTTTCTCGAATTGCTTGAGAAGAGGAGTGTGCCTCCCCCGGCCAGCACGCCCTGGCAGGAAGCAAGCAATTCAGGCCAGTCGCGGTTCACGTCGAAGTCCCTCTCGGTGGCGCTCGAGTTGGAGAAGGTTGGCGGATCGGCGATGATGAGGTCCCAGGTCCTGCCCGAGTCCTTCGCCCGCGAAAGAAATGCCCGGACATCCGAGCGGATGAGGGGGAAGGCCGGTCCCTTGAAACCGTTGAGGTCAAGGTTGCGGCGTGCCCAGGCCAGGTAGGTGTTCGAGAGATCGACCGAGGTGACCTCCCGGGCTCCTCCTGCTGCAGCGTAGACCGAAAAACTCGCCGTATAGCAAAAGAGGTTGAGCACCCGGAGCCCAGCTGAGGTGGCCTCGACGAGGCCCCGCGTCGGCCTGTGGTCCAGGAAGAGCCCCGTGTCGAGGTAGTCCGAGAGGTTCACGATGAAATGGTGGCCGCCCTCGGTTACGACGCGCTCAGCATGGCCCGAACCGAGCCGCTCGTATTGGGCAAGCCCGCGTTGGCGTCTCCGGTGCTTCGTAAAGGTGAGTTCCTCTTCGACGCCAAGGCAGCCGGCGACTGTCTGGGCCATCAGCCCAAGCCACTGCTCTTCGAGTTCGGGATCCTTTTCGTAGGGACGTTCGTAGAGCGCGATGAGGAGGCAGTCTCGCTGTCCGGCCTCAATGAGGCATCCCGTACCATCGAGTTCGCCTGTGTTCCTGAAGAGGTCTATGGCCAGAGGTATCTCGGGGATGTCCTTGTCATAGACCCGGAAGGCTGAAATGCCAGCGTTGCGGGCCCACTTCCTCTGGTGCTTCTCGTTCTTCGCGACGCGGTTCCGGAGAAACCCGGCTTGCCCGAGCTCCTTCGCCGAGGGGCCAGGCACGGAGGCGATCAGTCCTCTTTCGCGTGCCCTGGCTTTGTGCCGCAGGTGTTCCGGGTGTTCATCATCACCGAGAGTATGGCAAAGCCCGAGGACAGGTCCTCACGCTGGACGACTACCTCGGGATCGACCTTGAGCTTGATGTTGGTAAAGTTCCAGATGGCCCTGATGCCCGCTTTCACCAGGATGTCGGCGGTAGCCTGGGCGTTGGGAGAAGGAACCGCAAGTACTGCCATGCAGGCTTTGAGGCTGCCCGCCAGCTCGCCGAGCTTGGCCATGTCGTGGATCGTGACCCCGTGGATCTGCTTCCCGATCTTTCCGGGGTCGGTGTCAAAGGCGGCGACGAAGTTGAGTCCGTGTCGGGCGAACTCCGGGTAACCGGCCAGGGCGGAACCGAGGTTTCCAGCGCCAACTAGAAGGGCTGTGTGGGATTGGTCCCAGCCAAGGTAGCGCTCGATGGCCTGAACCAAGGCTGGCACCGGGTAGCCCTTCTTGGGTTTGCCGATTATCCCCGTGATGGCCAGGTCCTTGCGGACCTGGATGGGCTCAAGGTTGAGCTCCTGGGCGATGACCGTGCCTGAAATGTATGTGTCGCCGGCCGCAAGGGAGGCTCGGATGATATGGAGGTACTGTGGCAGCCTGCGGACGGAAGGTGCAAAGGAAACCTTGGTTTTTAGCACGGTAGTTGCTCCCATATCCGCTAAAAATGTGTCATGTCGATAAAAAAGTCAATAAAGAATCTCATAAAACGGTGTCTGTCCCCCTCCTAGACTTCGCTTCGGCGACCTTGTGGACGACCGGAGGATTGCGCATACTCCCCCGGATGGACTTCGCACAGCTCCTCGTACCGCGTTTTGCGGACAACCGGATCACCAAGGGCCGCTCCGAGTTCGAGCGCGACCAGGACAGGATCATCTTCTCGACAGCCTTCAGGCGCCTGAACGACAAGACCCAGGTCTTTCCCGTGCCTGAGAGCTACTTTGTCCACAACCGGATGACCCACAGCCTCGAGACGAGCGCCGTGGGGCGGTCCTTGGGCAGCATTGTCGGCGAACGCGTACTGGAAGGCCGGGAAGGCTGGGGTGGCGAGGAATCGCGGCAGCTTGGCGACCTGGTGCGTGCAGCCTGCCTGGCTCACGACATCGGCAACCCTCCCTTCGGGCATTCAGGAGAAGACGCGATCTCGGCCTTTTTCCGCCTCAGGCCGGATATCCTGTCGGGGCTCTCAGCCCTGGAAGCGGAGGAGTTCCGGCGTTTCGAGGGCAACGCCCAGGGTCTCCGCGTGATCTCACGTATCTCCCCGGATCTTAGGCTGACGGCCAATACCATCGCGGCCTTCACCAAGTATCCGCGCTCTGCCCTCGTGGACTCCTGGTCAGAACCGGTGCACGCCGCCCGGCGCGACATGAAGAAATACGGGAGCTTTGCCAGCGAGCAGGCAGTGCTCGAGGGAATCCTCGAAAAGTTCGGCTCGCGCCGGCTCGCTCCTCCGCCTGATTTCGCCATGAGCCGCTTCCCCTTCGCCTGGCTCACCGAGGCCGCTGACGACATCTGCTACCTCATCATCGATCTCGAGGATGCAGTTCGGCTCCGCATCGTCCGCCTCGCCGAGGTCGAACCCCTTCTCCATTCGATCGCCTCGGCCAACCCTGAAGGCTTGACCATCGACGCGCGGCACGCGGGACAGGACGACAACCAGCGCATGGCCTTCCTCAGGGCCAAGGCGATAAACAGCCTTGTTTTCCAGTGCGCCGAGGAGTTCGGCGATCATGTCTACGCGATCGCGGAGGGCGCCTACGGGGGCAGCCTCGCTACCGGGATACCGAGCGCCGGTGCCCTCGAGGCTATCCGGACGCTCAGCCTCGAGCGCATCTACCGCGACCGTCCTGTACTTGAAATCGAGGTCGCGGGCTTCGAGGTCCTCGGAGGCCTTTTGGACATCTTTACCTCAGTCGCCCTGGAGTCCGAAGCTGCCCGAGGCGTCAGGTCAGCCACCATCCTCGACATCCTGCCTGCTATCGCGCCCCTGCCCGGCGACACGCGTTACGACATCCTCCGTCGGGTCGTGGACTATGCTGCGGGGATGACCGACTCCTACGCGCTTTCGCTCTACCGGAAGCTCAAGGGGATGTCGCTGCCGCGGCTCTACTGACCCCAGCCGACAGCCCTCAGTAGCGGAATCCTCCATATTGATCGAGGAAATCGGTGACAGACACCGGGGTTTCCGCGTCGAAGGGCACAAAGGCGGGCAGGTTGCCGGCCTGGAAGTCCTGGATCGCAATTGTCGTCGTGTTCCCTGAAGTCGAGAGCGCAAAGGCCCGGCCGTCGCGGGAAACCGGGCCGGAGGGGCAGGCCAGGGGTCTGGCCGGGAGTTCTGTCGCGTCGACCGGGGAGGCGAAGGCCTGCCTCCCCTCTGCCAGGGAGATGAGGCGTGGCCGACCGCTTCCCACGCCTCCTCCATCGACCCCGCTTCCATTCATCTGGAACATCCATGCGTAGAGGGCCCCTCCCCCGGGAGCCCAGGCAAGCATGGACCGCGCGGGCGCCTCTGTCACCAGGGGCGCATAGGTATCGAGCAAGCGGAAGTCGAAGTCGCGGTTGGCCAGGGGAACGACTTCATCGATGACTGTCCCCGTTGCCGCATCAAAGAGGACGACTACGGTCCAGTAGTGGAAGTCCCCGAACAAAGTCCCCGAGGAGGGTATTTCGGCGCTTCCGTAGGCAGCGGCGATGAGGGTCCCATCGGGTGAAGGAACCGCATCGAGGGGGCTGGTCCATTCAGTCAGGAGATCGAGGCGGGCCTCATCGAAGTCAGGCCAGGCAGCAGCGTAGGCCTGCCTGATGGCTGATTCAGGTTTGGGAAACCAGGTTGGCTGGCCAGTCTCCGTGTTGCGGACCATCGGTCCCGTATTGCCACCCGAAAACACAGCACGGTGGAGGGCGGGAAACCAGTAGACAGGGAGGTACTGCGCAAGACCGCCCGACGCAAGATGGATGGCCTGTCCCAGCTCGGCATTCCAGGCTGCCTCCGAAAAGCGGTCGATCTCGCGAGCTTCCGGAAGGGCGGTGGCCCCGGCTTCTGGAGGGCCGGACTCGAGGAGGACCACCTCGTAATCGGTCGCTGCCGGGTCGTAGTAAAAGGAAGCACCGGGATTGGTGGTCCTGTACTCCCCCCGGATCAGGAGGACCGAAGAATCATCGTTGGCCCATACCGCGCGGAGGTCGCGGACTATCGTGACCTGGCCGCAGGAAAGGGCGAGGAGGGCAACCGATGCCACGAGGAAGGCGCGCCGGAGTTCCGGGGAAGGCCAGCTTCTGGAAAGGCCTTCCTCCCCCGGATGGTCACTGATTCGCCAGACCCTCAGTCCAGGTTCCTGACCAGTCCCCTCTCTATGAGGTGGGACAGGGTCGCCACGGGGTCTTTCTTCTTTCCGAGCAGAATCATTGCCGCAATTATGTAGGGTTTATAGCCTGCCTCGAGGTAGGTGGCGTCCCGGTAGCGGTCGAAGACGGAGGCTGCGACCTCGCCCTGCTTGCAGGACACGTCGGTGATGTCGGCGGGGAGGCAGTGCATATAGAGCGCCTTCCCGTCCTTGGTGAGCTTCATCTTCGCCTCGTCACATTCCCAATTGGTGAATTTGGCGTTGTTGGCGAGGCAGGCCTTCTCGAGGTCCTTGAGGCCGGCGGTGTTGCCCTCGTGGAGGAGGGGGACCCGCTGCTGCATGACGTTATAGGGAGCCCAGCTCTTGGGATAGACGATGTCCGCATCCTTGAAGGCCGCTTCCATCGAGTTGACGTGGGCAAAGGATCCGCCGGAGGCTGCTGCCTGCTTCCTGGAAAGCGCGACGACATCGGGGATGAGATCGTAGCCTTCGGGGTGGGCCAGGCTGATCTCCATGCCGAAGCGGCTGGCCAGGCCGATGATGCCCTGGGGCACGGACAGCGGTTTGCCATAACTAGGACTATAGGCCCAGGTCATGGCGAGCTTCTTGCCCTTGAGCTTGTCGAGGCCACCGAAGTGGTGGGCGAGGTGGAGGATGTCGGCCATGGCCTGGGTGGGGTGGTCGATGTCCGACTGGAGGTTGACGATGGTGGGGCGATCCGACAGGACGCCAGCCTTGACGGCCTCGTCGAGGGACTTGCCGACTTCGCGCTGGTAGGTATCACCCTCGCCCAGGTACATGTCGTCGCGGATGCCGATGGCCTCGGTGAGGAAGGAGATCATCGTGGCTGTCTCACGGACGGTCTCTCCGTGGGCGATCTGGCTCTTGCCCTCGTCGAGGTCCTGGACGTAGAGGCCCAGGAGGTCGCAGGCAGAGGCGTAGGAGAAACGGGTGCGTGTGGAGTTGTCGCGGAAGTTGGAGACCGCGATGCCTGAGTCCCAGATCTTCGGCGAGACGTTGGCCTCGCGCATGCCGCGCAGGATGTCCGCTACAAGGAAGGTGGCGTCGAGTTCATCGCGGCTCTTCTCCCAGGTGAGCAGGAAGTCCTTGTGGTACATCCCGGTCTTCTTGCCACGGAGCTCGTCGACGAGCTTCCAGATTTTCTTCAGGTCCATGTAACCTCCATCGGCGCATTGCGCCGCGGTGCGTTGCGCCGCGACGCCTGTGGCGCCAAGCAGCACCAATCGGTGCTTTCAAGTGTTTCCCAGCGCCCACGGCGCTAGATTTTGCCCAGTGCGCGCAGTACGCGCTCGGGCGTGAAGGGCCATTGCCGGAGCCAGGCTCCGGTTGCGTCATGAATGGCGATCGCGATCGCGGGGGCCGCCCCGTTCAAGGCGATCTCCGAGACGCTCTTCGCCCCGAAGGGGCCTACCTCGTCCTCCACCGGTACGAGTTCGACCACGAAGTCGCGGGGGATCTCGTTGATCGAGGGGATCTTGTAGTCGAGGAAGCGGGGATTAACGCAGGTGCCGGATTCGTCGTAGAGCATTTCCTCGTAGAGGGAATGTCCGACCGCCTTCATCACGCCGCCATAGATCTGGCCCTTTGCGAGGGCCGGGTTGATGGGCGTGCCGCAGTCCTGGTAGACGTGGAAGCGCTCGAGCTTCACGTCGCCGGTACGTGTATTTACCCGGACCTCGGCGAAGTGGGCGCCGTAGGGGAAGGCCGAGTGGAGGGTCTTGAAGCAGCCGAAGCCGGAAAGTTCCCCGAAGCCCTCGCCCTGGCCAGACCTGTGGGCAATCTCTCCCAAGGTGAGGCTGCCTTTAGTACCGACGATCTTTCCGCGGTGGACGAGCTTGAGGCCCGACACTGGCTCGCCGAGGATTCCCGCAGCGGCGGCGAGGATCCTTTCGCGCAGGTCCTCGGCGGCCTTGAGCGCGGCGTTGCCTGAAAAGTAGGTGCCTGAGGAGGCGTAGGCACCCTTGTCGAAGGGCGTGAGGTCGGTGTCGCCGGATATGACTGTTATGTCTTCCATGTCGAGGCCGAGGATCTCGGCGGCAGCCTTGGAAGTGACCGTATCGAGACCGGTACCGAGGTCGGCGCCGCCCGAGAGGAGGAGGGCGGTACCGTCAGCCAGCAGGCGGATCTCGGCGTTCGCGGCATCGAGTCCGGGAAGCCCGGAGCCCTGCTGCACGATCACGCCTCCACGCCCGGTCTTCCAGTCGCTGTCCGTGGCGGGAGGCCGGGCCTTCCACGAAGAGATGGCCTGCCGGCCCTTGTCGAGCATGACTCCGAGACCGCAGTCCCCGAGGTCTACGGCCGCTCCCTCGCGGCCCTCGCCGAGGGACTTCAGGATCTCTATGCGGGTGCCAGAGCGCACTCTGTTCTTCTCGATCATGTCTAATTGGTCGATTCCAAGCTCCTTCGCGAGTTCCGCGAGGCAGGTCTGGACGGCAAAGGAGCCCTTGGGCGCCCCATAGCCCTGGTAGGCTCCGGCTACGGAAAGGTTGGTGTACCAGGAATCGACAGTGAAGCGGGCGTTGGGGCAGATGAGGAGGGGGAGGCTCTTGGAGACGGAATTCATGGGAACCGTGAGGCAGTGCTGTCCGTAGGGGCCAGTGTCGGCATCGACGTGCATGTCGATGGCCGTGAGCGTCCCGTCCTTTCTGGCTCCCATCTTCACTGTTATGTCCATCGCATGGCGAGTGCGTGAGGAGGTGAACTCCTCCTCGCGGGTAAGACGGAAGAATACCGGCTTGCCTGTTGTCCAGGCGAGATAGCCTGCGAGGTCCTCGACGACGATGTCCTGTTTGGCCCCGAAGCCGCCGCCCACCCGTTCCTTGACAATGCGGACCATGTTTTCAGGGATGCCGATGACACGGGAGACGATGCGGCGGACGTGCCAGGGCACCTGGGTCGAGGCATGGATGACAAGCCGGCCCGCTTCGGTACGGGCATAGACGACATGGGGTTCCATAGGTGTGCACTGGACGCGGTTGCCCCGGTAGCTGCGTTCAATTATGACATCAGCTTCCTTGAAGCCCGCGTCCACGTCGCCGATGCCCCCATGGGCGCTTGCGGCAAGGTTGCGGTGGGGGTCCGCGTGGATGGGGAACTGGTAGGTGATGGAGTCGTCGCGGCCGTCTCCCCTGGTGGAAGAACCCTCGGGTCCCGATCCTACGACATAGTGGACATCGCCTGAATGGACGACAGGCGCGCCTGTGGCCTTGGCCTCGGCGATCGAGAGGACGGGCTTCAGTACTTCGTATTCGACCTTGATGGCCGCGAGGGCGGCGCGGGCCTGGCTGGAGGTTTCTGCAAGGACTGCCGCGACGCGGTCGCCGACAAAGCGGACCTTGCGGGGGAACATGCGCTGGTCGTGGGGACTCGGCTCGGGGAAACCCTGCCCTGCCGTCGTGTAGACCTTGTCGGGGCAATTGAAGGTGTGGACGACGGCGATGACTCCGGGCATGGCCAGGGCTTCGCTCGCATCCACGGACTTCACGAAGGCGTGGGCGTGGGGACTCCCGAGCACCTTGAGATGGAGGGCGTCGGCAGCAACCCGATCCTCGACAAAGGCACGCTCGCCCTGGGCCAGGTACGCTGCATCGACCTTCTCGCGGTCTTTGCCGATATGCCTGAGGTCGGGCCTGAACTCAGGCTCAGGCAATGCGAGGCACGAGGGATCATCGAGGCGCCTGGAGGCAAGGCGCGCGGCGGCGAGGAACTGCTCATAGCCCGTGCAGCGGCAGAGTGTGCCTGACAGGGCATCCCGGATCTCGTCGTCGCTGGGCCGGGGGCTGCGGACGAGGAGCTCGCGGAGGGCAAGGCTGACCGCAGGCGTGCAGTAGCCGCACTGGACGCAGGAGGCGTCGATGAGGGAGCGTTGCACGATCGACAGTACTCTGTCATTCGTATCGCGCTCGACGGCGAGGATCTGCCTGCCCTCGGCCTCGGCCGCCAGGACCTGGCAGGAGTTGACGAGCATCCCGTCGAGGAGGACTGCGCAGAGGCCGCAGGAGCCTTCCCCGTCGCAGCCGTTCCTCACCGAGACGATGCCCTTCCTCCGCAGGAGGTCACGGAGGCTTTCCCCCTCGCCGCATTCCCAGGCTTTTTTCTTGCCGTTGAGACTGAGGTTCACTGTCATTTCGCAGCCTCCATGGCCGTGACTTCAGAGGCTTCCAGGAAGGCTTCGGCGACGAGGCTGGAGATGCGGGATCGCTTGAATTGGGCGCTTCCACGGACATCGTCGATGGGGGACAAAAGGGGGGCGACCGCTGCCTCTATGGCATCGCCTTCGGGAAGGATCCTGCCTTCGAAGAGGGCTTCGATCGCCGGGAAGCGGCGGGAGTGCGCACTGACGCCCCCGAGCACAAGCCGGAGACCCTTCACAAGTCCACCTTCCAGCCGAAAGGCGAGGGCGGCACCGAGGACAGCGATGTCACAGGAGACCCGTGACCAGCGTGCATAGCCTGCCTTGGTGCCTTCGTGAAGCGGCGCAAGGATGCGCGATATCGTGCCCCGACCCATGGGCCCCGGAGGAAGGCCGAGCCACTCCTGTAGCCCCAGAGTGCGGCCGTCGAGGAGCTCGAGCGAAGCGTCGAGGGCAAGGAGGATCGGGATGAGGCTCGAGCAGGATTTGTCGGCACCAAGATTGCCGCCTACCGTGGCGCGGTTTCGGATGTTGCGGTCCACCATGCCGAGGGCTGCCTTGCGCAGGGCTCCTGGCAGGGAAGGATAATCTACCAATTGCTGGAATGTGGCCGCAGCCCCGATGGAGAGGCCAGTAGCCAGCCGGTCTATTCCTCCCGGCAATATGGCGCTGACCGCCACAGCCGAGAACCCGAGGCTGCGCGACTCGGAGGAGAGGAGCTGCGTCCCCCCGGCCATGGCCAGGCGGTCGGCTGCGCCAGCGAGGAGGGAGAGGGCCTCTGCGGCATCTTTGGGCCTATGGAAGGTCGTGACCATGTTCACCTCGAGCCGGATGCCGTGTTCACGACAGGCCGGCCTTTTTAAGAAGCGATTTCGCGACGAGGTTCGCCTCAAGGGCGAGTCTGTCCTCGTCGAAGCTGCGGTCGAGGCCGAGCACGCGGCCCCCCTCGACGACGATCTTTCCATTTACGATGACCATTTCGGCGCGGTGGTCGTAGCCGCAGAACAGGAGGGCCGCGGTCGGATCGGAGAGAGAACCAGCGTAGGCCGGGCCGTCTACGCGCCAGAGCGCGATGTCGGCCAAGGCTCCTTCGGTGATGCTTCCTGCCTGCTCCCAGCCCAGGATGCGCGCGCCGCCTTCGGTGGCGATGCGCCAGGCTTCCTTGGCACGGAGGCCTGCCGAACCGTAGCGGACCCGTTGGAGGAGGAGGGCCTGGCGGGCTTCGCCTAGCATGTCGGAGCTGTCGTTGGAGGCCGAACCGTCGACCGCCAGGCCGACGGGCACGCCGCGGTCGATCATATCCCGGACGCGGCAGATGCCGGAGCCCAGGCGCATGTTGGAGGAGGGGCAGTGGGCTACCCCTGTTTTCGTGCGCGCCAGGAGCTCGAGCTCGTCGTCCTCGAAGAAGATGCCGTGGGCGTACCAGACGTCGCTTCCGACGAAGTCGCAGTCTTCCATGAGCTTCAGTGGCCGCCGACCGTAGACCTGGACGCAGAAGTCGTTCTCGTCGGCGGTCTCGGCGAGGTGGGTGTGGAGGCGGACGCCGTATTTCCGTGCGAGGGCCGCCGACCGCTTCATGAGCCCTTCGCTCACCGAGAAGGGACTGCAGGGAGCCAGGGCCACGCGGCGCATCGAGCCGGGGGAGGGGTCGTTGAAACGTTTAATTGTGTCTTCAGAGTGACGGAGGATGAGATCCTCGTCCTGGACAACCGAGTCGGGGGGCAGGCCCCCGTCCTTCTTCGAGCGCGACATCGAGCCGCGCGTCGGGGCAAAGCGAATGCCGAGCTCCGAGGCGGCCGCGAACTGGATGGCGGGAAGGTCGTCCTCGAAGTCCCTGGGGTAGAGGTAGTGGTGGTCGGTAGTCGTCGTGCAACCCGTGCGGAGAAGCTCCGACATCGCCAGGAGGCTCGAGACGCGCACCGCCTCCTCGTCGACTCCCTTCCAGACCTCGTAGAGGTAGACGAGCCAGTCGAAGAGCTTGGCATCCTGGACGGCCGGGAGGTTCCTCGTGAGGGTCTGGTAGAAATGGTGGTGGGTATTGACCAGGCCCGGGGTTACGACGAGGGTGCGGGCATCGACTATCCGGGCGGCCGCCTCCGTTTTCCCAGGCTGGCTGCGATCGCCGTCCGGCACCGGGAGCTCCCTCCCGATGCGCGTTATGCGATTGCCTTCGACCAGGACATCGACGCCCTCGAGGTCGGGCCCTCCGTGCTGGAGGACCCGGAGGCAGTTCTGAAGGAGGATCATCGCCTTATCTCGCGACCTCGGCGTTGAAGTCGTCGATCATGGAGTCGAGCTGGCCGACCTGGGCACGGAGGCCGCCCCAGTAGGCGCGGTGGTCGTCCCACTGGGCCCGGAGTTCGGCAACGTCCTTGCCGAGCTGCTCGATCCAGGTGAAGTACTTGAGCTGGTGGATGCGGCGCTTGCCCATCTGGTCAAGTTCGAGGACATGGTCGATGTCGAGGGCCTGCATGCGCTCCATGTCCCGGTCAGCCTGGCGCTGGTCGTAGGCGCCGCGATCCTTGTTCATTTCTTCGAGGCGGGAACCGTACATGGCCATCGAATCGGTGAACATGGTGAAGACGACATCGTTCTCTCCCAATTCATAGTGCTTGGCGAACTTGACCGCACCGGCGAGGTTGCCGACGCCGGAGATGCCGATCCAGTCGAGCCTGTCCATGGTGGCAGCGGGAACTCCGGCTTCGACCAGGCGTGCGCGGCCGGCCTTTTCATTGAAGAGGCGGATCATCCTGACCGGTACTTCATCGTCGACGGCTATGACGGCGTCGGTGTCCCGGAGGTTGTGGATCCAGGGGATGTGCTTGTCGCCGATGCCCTCGATGCGGTGCTCCCCGAAGCCGTTCTCGAAGAGGGTGGGGCACTGGAGGGCTTCGGCTACGCCGACGCGGGCGCCGGGGAAGGTATCGCGGAGGTAGGAACCCGCACCGAGGGTGCCGGCCGAACCCGAGGAGAGCACCGCTCCGGCGAGGTGGTCGCCGGGCCTGGCTATGGCCTTGAAGACCTCTGCCATGGCGGGACCGGTTACCGAGTAGTGCCAGAGGTGGTTGGGAAGCTGGTCGAACTGGTTGAAGATCACGCACTCGGGGCGGGTGCGCTCGATCTCCATGCAGGCGTCGAAGATCTCCTTGACGTTCGACTCGGTGCCGGGGGTGGCGATGACTTCCTCGGCCATGGTCTTGAGCCACTCGAAGCGCTCGCGCGACATGCCGGCGGGCAGGATGGCGACCGAAGGGCAGGCCATGAGGCGGGAGATGTAGGCCCCGCCGCGGCAGTAGTTGCCGGTGCTCGGCCAGACGGCTTTTTTCGTAGTTGGGTCAAAGCGCCCGGTGACCAACTCGGGCAGGAGGCAGGAGAGGGCTGCCCCGACCTTGTGGGCCCCTGTGGGGAACCACTTGCCTGAAAGCCCGACGATCCGGGCCTTGGTGCCGGTGATGGAAGAGGGAATTTCAAGGTAATTGACAGGACCGAAGGCACCGCCCTTTTCCCTGGGCTCGTTGTGCCAGTTGACGCGGAAGAGGTTACGCTTGTTGACTTCCCAGAGGCCGATGTTCTTCAGCTCATCCTTGACCGAGGCCGGAATTTTTGCCGGATCACGCATCTGCTCGTAGGTGGGAAGGACAATGCCCTCACGCTTGCAGCGCTCGATGTTCCGCTTGCGTCCCTTGTCGTCTATCTTGAGGTCGATCATGTAAGACTCCTTGTCAGAGGCATGTCCGGCTCCGGAGCCGGCGTGCATACGGTTCAGTACGGGGCGCCGACGGCAAGGGCGGCGTTCCTGATGTCCTTTAGGCCAGATCCTGTCAGCAGCACGGCCACCCGCGCCTTCGGTCCTAATTCCTTGCTCATTTTAACGAGTCCGGCTAGCGCGGTCGCCGAGGAGGGTTCGGCGAAGAATCCGGCGAGGGAGGAACCGAGCACCTGGGCCTCGAGGATCTCCCTGTCGTCGACAGTCACGGCGCGGCCCTTGTATTTCTTCATTTTTGAAATGAGGAAGGGGCCGTTCCTCGGAGCGTCGACTGCGATGGAATCGGCGAGGGTCGTCGAGGGAAGGGCGTCGAAGCGACCGAGGGCCAGAGCCCGGGCCATTGCGCTCGAGCCCTCGGCCTGGGCAGCCCAGAAGCAGGGCATTACGGATATTTCGCCCATGGCCAGGAGGTCCTCGAAGCCCCGGATGACGCCGGCAAGGATGACCCCGTCGCCGGTAGGGACGAATACATGCTCAATTGGTCCTTCGCCAGCTGCAGCAAGGTCCCGGACGATCTCGAAGGACACTGTCTTTTTGCCTTCAATTGTGAGGGGATTGTAGGCAGTGTTGCGCGAGAGGGTGCCGGTCCTGGCTGAGTATTCGAGGGAGGTGTCGAAGGCTTTGTCATAGTTGCCATCGATCTCCACCAGGTCGGCCCCGTACTGGAGGACCTGGATGCGCTTGGCTATCGGCGCGCTCTTCGGCACGAAGACCTTGACCTTGATCCCGGCTGCTGCGCCGATGCAGGCCATGCTGGAGGCGGCATTGCCCGTCGAGGCCAGGGCTATCTCCTTGATCCCGTGCTGTCGGGCGAAGGCTGCTACAAGGTAGCTCGCCCTGTCCTTGAAGGAGCCCGAGGGTTCGCGGGCGTCGTCCTTGAGATAGAGTCCGGGCATGCCGAGGTGGGCGCGGAGACGGTCGGGGCGCCACAGCGGGGTGTTTCCGACGGGGATCGGTGGAAACCACCTCTCCTCGATGGGAAGGGGAAGGCTGCCCTTCGCGGGAATGGAATCGGGTACGCACTCAAGGACGCCCGAAAGTGGCGCACCCGGGGCGTTGGCCTTCGAGCAGGGGCCGCAGAGGTAACGCCCCGGCTCGATCGCGTAACGTGCCCCGCAGGAAGGGCAGCGGTATTCCCACTTCATCTCGATCAGGCCTTTTCCGCTGTCGACTCGAGGGCGAAGGGAAGGGCCGCGTAGAAGGCTGCGCACTTCTCCAGATCGTCCACGCGGTTGATCTCGTTGGGAGCATGGGCCTGGTTCTCGTCGCCGGGACCGAAGCCGATCGAGGGGATCTGGTGGCGGCCGCAGACGGCGACGGCGTTCGTGGAGAAGGTCCACTTGTCGACAACGGGGTCCTTTCCGTAGAGATCCTTGTAGGCGACGACGCCGGAGCGGACCAGGTGGTGGTCGGCGGGAATCTTCCAGGTGGGGAAATAGAGCTCCTGCTTGTAGAGCTTGCCGGTGTAGGCGCTTTGGCTGTACTCAGGCATTTTGACGGTGAACTCGTCTACGCCGGCTTCCCGGAGCTTCTGCTCGACCTGGGAGATGGCGAGACTGTCGGTCTCGCCCCAGGTGAGGCGGCGGTCGCAGTAGAGCATGGCCTGGTCGGGAACGGCGCACTGCGAAGGCCCCTGGACCTTGATCTGCGAGACGACGATCGTACCCTTGCCGAGGAAGCCGTCATCGTCCGGCTTGAGTTCGGCATTGAGCTTCTCAAGGGCGAGTGCGGCCTTCGCGGCCTTGTACCCAGCGTTCGAACCGCGCTCGGGGGCGGAGCCGTGGGCCGAGACTCCGCGGATGTCGATCTGGATCTCCATGCGGCCACGGTGCCCCCGGTAGAGGCGGCAGCTCGTCGGTTCGGTGGAGACGAAGAGGTCGGGAACGAACTTCTCCTCCTCGATGAGGTACTTCCAGCAGAGGCCGTCGCAGTCCTCCTCGAGGACAGTGAAGGCAAACCAGGCGGTGAAGTCACCCGCGTAGGCGAGGGTTTTCAGGATGCCCGCCGCGGCTATCATGGAGGCAGCTCCTCCCAATTGGTCGGAAGCCCCGCGGCCGTGGACGAGGCCGTCCTCGATGTCGCCGGAATGGGGGTTCCGCTTCCAGCGGGTTGGATCGCCTACACCGACAGTATCGATGTGGGCGTCAAAGACAAGTTTTTTCTTCCCCTTGCCCACGCGGCCGAGGAGGGAGCCGAGGCCGTCGATGCGGATGTCCTCCATGCCGACTTCCTCGCAGAGCTTCTTGATGACCTGAATGCGGTCCTTTTCGGCGCAGCTGTAACCCGGCACCTTGATCATCTGGCTCAGGTAGCTTGCCGCCTTGTCGCGACGGGCCCTGGCTTCCGCGAGAATCCTCTGTGCATCCATCATGTCACCTCTCTTCCATCCGTTTCCAGAGTCGCGTCGCCTCGGCGCGCGCCCTGGCGCCGATTGCGGCTTGGTCAAAGGCCGGCCTGCGGTCCTCGACAATAAAAGTACCATTTACCATGACCGAACGTACAGACCGTGACGAGAGCCCGAAGGCGAGGTGGCCTGCGACGTTGGCTCCCTCCAGCGGCGTCGGGCTCTCGTAGTCCCAGAGCACGAGGTCGGCTGCTGCACCGGCCTCAACCCTGCCGAAACTGCCGCCAAGATAGGCTTCCATGAGGCGGTTGCCACGGTCAAGGGCTGACAGGTATTCGCCGGGCCACCAGGGGCCACCCGATTCCCGGTGGCGGAACACCGCGAACTTGAACTCCTCGAGCATGTCGGCGCCCATGCCGTCGGTGCCGAGCACCACGCGCTGGTGTTTGTGGAGGAGCGCGTTGTATCCAACTGCGTTGTTCATGTTGCTGCGGGCATTGTGCGCAAGGTAGGAGCCGCGCTCGTTCATGAGCTCGACTTCGGACTCGGTGAGCCACAGCCCGTGGCCGACGACCGACCTGGGCCCGAGGCAGCCGTGCTTGTCCATGCGTACCGCAAGGTCGGCACCGAAGCGGTGTCGGGAGTCTACCGCGTCGTAGCGGTCCTCTGCGAGATGGATGTGGAGGCCCCGGCCGCTCGACTTCACTGCATCGCCCAAGGCGGCCATGGTTTCCTCGCCGACGGTGAAGCCGGCGTGGGCTCCGATCATCGCATCGACAAGGGGACTGCCGCCGGCACTCCGCCCGGCGTCCACCTCGGCGGCGAAGCGGAGGTTCTCACGTATACCGGCCCGCGCCCCATCCTGGCCATTGCGGTCGGTCGTTTCGTAGCAGAGGAGGCCCCGGAGGCCGATGGCCTCGTAGGCCTTTTTGATGACCGTGAGTGACCCGTCGATGGCCTGTGGGCCGGCATGGTGGTCCACGACGCTCGTGACTCCACACATCGCAGCATCAGCGAGGCCCGCCAGTGCGCTCGCCTCGAGGATGGGAAGGTCGATCGCACGGTCGAGGCGCCACCAGAGGTGGTCGAGGATCTGGGCAAAGTCACTGGAGGGCTTGATGTCTATCATGAGGCCGCGGGCCAGGGCGGAATAGAGGTGGGTATGGGCGCACACGAGTCCGGGCGAGAGGTAGCCACCGCTGACGCGGCGTGCGTTAGGATGCTTGGCGGCAAGGCCTGCACCGATCTCGAGGATGCCAGGCTTGCCGTCGCCGGGGCCAGAGACTGCGACGTCGGTCGGGCCCGAGACCGAGGGAAGGCCGAAATTGATGACACGTACATTCTCGAAGATGGTCACGCGGGCACTCCTTCGGCAGCCGGGGCCTGGGCCAGGAGGTAGGGATGGTCGCGGAGGACCCTCCGGGCCATCGAAAGCATGCGGAGGCTGGCCGGATCGAGGGAGCCTGCGAAGGCATACCAGGCGTCCAGGGGGAGGCTCATCACCGCTGTGTCCCTGGCGGTACGCCAGGACAGGCCGCGGTTGGAGTCTATCGCGAAGCCGGCCTTGGAAGAGGCGGCGAGGGCACGTGCCGAAGCGAACAATGCTGCCTTGTCACGCCAGGGTTCCCCCTCCCAGGGGCAGAAGGAACCGCAGTTGCCGCACTCGTTGCAGAGCGTGTCGATCTGGAGGATCTGCGCGCTCGCTTCGTCTGGCGCAGCGGGCATGATGAACCAGGCGCGGTTGGGGCAGACCTCGACGCAGCGCTCGCAGGCCGAGTCGCAGGACAGGCAGCGGCTCGCCTCGCGGGCGAGGAAGCCGGGGTCACAGGCTTCGAGCGGAAAGGCAATCTCGCCGCGGGAGGCCAGGGCACCTTGGTCGGGCAGCGGTGGCAGGTAATTCGTCCGCTTCGCTTCGATGCCAGCCTCACGCATGATCGCGAGGGCGGCCGCGCGTCCGTCCGCCTCCGCGGCGATGATGGAGGCGGGTCCCCGTTTTGCGTCACCGGCCACATAGACGCCGCGGCGGGCGAGGCCTTCCGCGCCTTCGGCAAAGGGCTTTCCGTCCGGGCCTACGGCGATTCCGAGGCGCGAAAGGAGGGCCGCGTCCGGGGTCTCGCCTATGGCTACTACCAGGAGGTCGCAAGGAACGTCCTGGGTCTGGTCGGAGAAGACGGGAGCGCGTCGGCCGGAGGCGTCGGGCTCGCCGGCCCTCATCCTGCGCAGGGTGAGCTTTCCAGGAGCGAGGCGCTCGGGGCTGCTCATGTCCATGAGAACGTCACCGAGCGAGCCTGCGGCTTCGCCCGAGGCTTTCGCGACGGCGAGCGCCTCCTTGAGCGCGAGTTCCACTTCCTCGAATTCGGCGGGCATGTCCTCCCTCGCGCGGCGGTAGGAGACACGGACCGAGGTCACGCCCTTGATCCGGGCGGAACGACGGACCGCATCCATGGCGGTATTGCCTCCACCGGTGACGACGATGTGTCTGGTCCCGGCGAAGCCGCCATCGTCCTTCGAAGTCAGTGCGAGGAATTCCAGGGCATCGATCACCTTGATGCCCGATCCCTCGAGGCGGAGCGCGCGGGCGGAAGGCGCACCGGAGCAGACGATGAAGCGGGTGAAGCCCTCGGAGCCGAGGACCTCGAGGTCGGTGACCTCGACGCCGAGCCGGAAGCTGGCGCCGAGGGCGCGGATGCGATCTATATCGCGCTTCACCCGCTCAGTCGGGATGCGGAAGCCCGGAACCACGTTGGCGACAACACCGCCGGGCTCCGTATCCCTGTCAAAGACCGTGAC
The DNA here is from genome assembly GCA_903821875.1 of uncultured Spirochaetota bacterium. GTDB lineage: Bacteria > Spirochaetota > Spirochaetia > Treponematales > Rectinemataceae > CAIJMU01. The sequence goes on along the minus strand of CAIJMU010000057.1, from coordinate 65,764 downwards.
GGGGACTCCCTCGGAGGCGAGATAGTGCGCAGCTGCAAGGCCTGCTGGTCCTGCGCCGATGACGGCGACACGGTGGCTGTACTCGCGGAGGGTCGTGGGAGTTGCTTTGATATTTGCGGCTTCCGAAATCGCGAGCTTGACTTCCCTGATCCGGACGGGACCCTCATAGTCATTGCGGGAACAGGCCGCCTGGCAGACGTGGTCACAGAGGGTCCCCGTGATGCAGGGGAGGGGATTGTCCGCGAGGACGGTGGCGAGTGCCTCCTCGTTGCGGCCTTCGGCGGCGAGCCTGATGTACTCGGGGACCTTCTGCCCCACGGGGCAGGCCTCGATGCAGGGTGCTGCGAAGCAGTCGAAGAGGGGGAGGCTGCCCTTGATCGAGGAATCGTGGTACTTGAAGCCTTTTTTGTACTCAGGACGCACAAGGGAAGCCTGGGCAAGGGTTGCGAGGGCCTTCGCATCGGGTCTTCCCTCACCCCTTGCTGAATCCTTCGTAATTGCCTCGACCGCTGCCTTTGCGATGGGGATGAACCTGAGGTAGCCGCCGGGCTTGAGGATGTCGGTGGCGACCGTAAGCGGTCCCATGCCGGCGGCGACGAGCTCGCGTGCGTTGAGGGCGGAAACCCCTCCGCAGTACGAGAAGCGGCGGGGGAAGCCCGGCAGGGCTTCGGCCAGCTTTGCGGCGAGCTCCACGGTGATGGGGAAGAGGGCCCTTCCGGACATGTAGCGCTCGTCGCCGGGGAGGTGGCGCCTGTCGTTCACGTTGGCCAGGGTGTTGGAGAGCTTGATGCCGAAGCGCCGGCCCTTCTGCTCGGCCTTGGTGCGGAGGCGGCCGACTAAGGCGATGGCATCCGTAAACTGGAGGTCATGCTCGAAGGTCGCCCGGGTGACACTGATGTCTGACCATCCGGTGGTGTCCAGGATCCTCCGGGCCTCGTCGTAGCCCAGGAGTGTGGGATTGAGTTTGACGTAGGTATCGAAGCCCTTGTCCACGACGAGGTACTCGCCTATGGCCTCGATCTCCGAGGGAGGGCAGCCGTGCATCGTCGAGATGGTGACCGAGTGGATGGGCTGGGCCGGGAAGTCGGCCAGAAGGGCGGCGGCCTTGCGGCGTGACTCGGAACCGAAGGCTGCCACGAGGGAGGGACCCTCGACGAAGGCGCGGAACTCCTCCATGGCGGCCTTCCAGATGGCTGTATCAGTGGGCTTCCTCATGCCCTCGATGAAGGCGTCCATGCGCGGGCCCCTGATGCCGCTCAGGGTATAGCCGACCGACATGTTGAACATGAAATCGCGGGGCCTGTGGGACCAGAGGGTCGCAAGGAGGTTGATCGCGAACCAGCCCCGGATGTACTCGCCACGCGCCTCGTCGAGGGAGAGCTCCGTGGACCACTCTGTATTGTGTCCTTCGTCGAGGGCGAGGATGCAGGGTTTTTCGATCTCGAGGCGGTCCTTCTCCTGGACGGTCTTGAGCTCGAAGACCCTCGAGCCGCAGAGCCAGGCTGCCACGAGGTTCGGAGCGATCTGGCTGTGCGGGCCGGCGGCAGGACCCACCGGAAGGCCGATGCGCCTGCCCATCACTTCGAGCCCGGGAGAACCGGCCTCGAAATCGAGGAGGTCCCGGATAGCCCGCTCGGGAATCTCATAGATGGTACCTTTTGCCCGGTACTCGCCGGCGATGCGGCCGAGGAGGGCCCCGAGGCCCGTCGTTTCCATGATCTTGCTCATCGATACCCCCAGGTCAGGTGCTTGCCGCTTCCGGGCGAAGCCACGATTGATGCCGGTCCCGACGCGTTCCGGGCCTCGTAGACAGCCCCTCCGCGCACCCAGGTGCCGACTATGCGCCCGGTCAGGCGCATGCCCTCGAAGGGCGTGATCTTACCCAGCGAAAGGAGGGTTTTTCCCTCGATGGTCGTAGTCCCGGCCGGATCGACGAGCACGAAATCGGCATCCTTGCCGACCTCGAGCGAGCCCTTCCTGGCGGCCAGTCCGTAGCGTCGCGCAGCCGCCAGGGAACTGGCCTCGAGGAAGCGGGGCAGGGGTATCCGACCCGAGAGGTAGCCCTCGGACAAAAGGTAGGGAAAGCCTGTCCCGACCCCCGGAATGCCGCCATAGGCGGTCAGGGGATCACCCGTGGCCTTCTCGGCCTCGGGGGCAGGGGCATGGTCGCTGGCAAGGAAGGAAATGGAACCAGTTGTGAGAAGTTGCCAGAGCCCGGCGCGGTCGGAGGCCGTCTTCACCGGTGGGGCCGTCTTGAGGGCCGCTCCCAGGCTTCCGAAATCATCCTCGTCGAAGGCCAGGTAGTGGGCGCAGGTCTCGCAGCTGGCGCCGGCGGCTGCCACCATCCGGGCGACCTCGGCAGTGCCGACGTGGACGATGTGGAGGCCGGCCTCCCTGCCCCGCGCCAGTGCCAGGGCGGAGGCCGCCGCCACGAGTTCGGCGTCGGGGTTTCGCGGCTCCAGGTAGTCCCTCCAGGTGGAGGCTCGGCCCGAGGCCCTGCGTTCGGCGGCCAGTCGTGCTTCGGCGCCCTTCACGCAGCCGGGGTCCTCGGCGTGGAGGAGGATGGGCCTCCCGAGCCTTGTACCCTCGACGAGGATCCGCCTGAATTGGTCGTGGTCGACGGCTGTGAAGCTGTCCATGCCCGAGATGAAGTAACACTTGAAGGCGACCACGAAAGGAGCGAGTTCATCCATGCCGCCTGACAGGCTTGCCTCAGCCGTATGTCCGGAAACTCCGCCGAAGAAGGCATAGTCCACGAGGGCCTTTCCCTGGACCACGGATAGCTTGTTCTCGTAGGCAGCCTTCGTAGTGATCGGTGGAAGGGAGGTGCAGGGCATGTCGATGATCGTGCCAACTCCACCCTTGGCCGCCTCCATCGTCCCGTGGAAGTAATCCTCGCGGTGGGTGAAGCCCGGCTCGTCGAAGTGGACGTGGGGATCGATGGCTGCAGGGAAGACCATGAGGCCAGAGGCGTCGATCAGCTCCTCGCCCTTCGCCGGAGTGATCGAAGACGCGATGGAAGTGATGCGCTCGTCTGAAAAACGCAGGTCGGCGCGCAGGAGCTGCCCTTCGCCGGGAAGGGCGAGCAATCCGTCCTTGATGATCACTGTAGGTCCTTTTGACCCAGGACGCGGCCTGTGCCGGCAAGGAGCCCGAGGACCTTTTCCGGCACGAGGGGGAGGTCCCAGGACTCGATGCGGTCGCCCCGGGCGGCGCGGATGGCTTCGAGGAGGGCGAAGTAGCCGGCGATGCCATAGATGAGGGGGGGCTCGCCGATGGCCTTGGAGTTGAGGACGGAGGCGGGGCTGCCCGTCTCCGAAAGGAATTCGATGTCGAGCCTGGCGGGGAGGAAGTGCACGTCGGGCACCTTGTAGGTGGACAGGTTGTCCGACATCGGCCTTCCGTCGGCTCCGAAGCGGAGCTCCTCGAGGAGGGCCCAGCCGAGGCCCTGGGCGAAGGCTCCCTCGACCTGGCAGAGGTCGACTACGGGATCGATGCTCGTACCCGCGTCGTGGACGATGGTGGCGCGCTCGACCTTCACCCTGCCGCAGAGGCAGTCCAGCCTTACTTCGACCAGGGCCGCGCCGTAGACGTGGTAGGCGAAGGGGCTGCCGCGTTCGGTCTTCATGTCGTAGAAGAGGCCGGGCGTCGACCAGTAGCCGTGGGCCGAGAGGTCGACACGCGACTCGTCGGCTGATGTGACCAATTGTTTCCAGGTCATGCTGGTGTCGGCACTGCCCTCGAGGAGGCGGCCCTCCTCGAGGGACAGGAGCCCGGGACCGGAAGCGCGGAGGGTGGCCGCGTGGGCCAGGAGGCGGTCACGGATCTCGAGGCAGGCTACACGCGCGGCCGCTCCGTTGATGTCGCAGCCCGTGCTCGCGGCCGTAGGGACGGTATTCGCGACGGTGAGGCTCGAGGTTCGCTCGACGCGGATCAGTTCGAGGGGGACTCCGAGGCTCTTCGCGGCGATGCGGGCTATCTTGCGGCTGACCTGCTGTCCCATCTCGACCGCGCCGGTGGAGACGAGGACAGAACCGTCGGCGTGGACATGGACCAGGGCGCCTCCACGGTTCATGGGAAGCTTGGTGAAGGAGACACCGAAGCAATTGGGAATGATGGCGGCGCCGCGTTTTTCGAGGGGATGCGAGGCGTTGAAGGCCTCGATGTCGGCGCGGAGGGCCTTCCAGCCGGTTTTCTCGAGGACACGGTCGAAGGCCTCGATGGCGCGGACCTCCTTGAGCGGCATGCCATAGTGCGTGACGTCCCCCTCCGAAAGGAGGTTGCGGCGCCTGAGTTCGACCGGGTCAAAACCCATGCGGTTGGAAATTGCATCCAGGGCCGCCTCGATGACGAAGTAGCCCTGGGGGGCACCGAAGCCACGGAAGGCGGTGAAGGAGGGCAGGTTGGTACGGCACATGCGGCCGGTCACCCTCAGGTTGGGTATCCTGTAGGCACCGGCTGCGTGGAAGAGGGTCCGCGACATGATGGCGGGGGACAGGTCGCAGCTCGAGCCGGAGTTCTGGTAGTAGTCGGCCTCGAAGGCAGTGATGCGGCCATCTTTGTCTGCTGCGATGCGGAAGTCCGTACTATAGGGATGTCGCTTGCCGGTTGCTCGCATGTCGGTGGCGCGGTCGAGGTAGAGCTTGACGGGTTTGCCGGAAACCCAGGCCCCGAGGGCGGCGAGGCAGGCCCAGGGCGTCGCCTGATCCTCCTTGCCACCGAAGCCTCCTCCGAGCCGCCTGGCCTCCACCTCGACCCCGCTCTGCGGAAGGCCCAGGACGCGGGCGATGGCGCGTTGCACGATGGTCGTGCCCTGGGTGCTGGAGATGACAAAGACGCGATCGCCGTCGCGGCGCTCCGCATAGGCGCCCTGGGTCTCGAGGTAGAGATGCTCCTGGCCTCCCGATTCGACGCGGCCTTCTGCGGTGAAGGCAGCCGCGGCGAAGGCAGCGCCTGGATTTCCCATCGACTGGGTACGCGAGGGCATCACGAAAGCGTCCTGGCCCGCAGCCTCCCGCGGATCGAGGACAGGCCTGAGCGTTTCGCTCACAATTGTGACGAGTCTGGCTGCCTCGCGTGCAAGCTGCCTCGTCGGTGCGAGGCAGAGGACGAGGGGCTGGCCCCAGTACTCCCATTCCCCCTCGGGGAGGAGGGGCTCGTCGGGGACCGCCGAGCCGATCTGGTTCTCTCCCGGAACGTCGTGCGCGGTGACGACACGCACCGCGGGGTCGAGGGCGAGGGCCCTGGAGGGATCGATACTGAGGATCTTTCCGCGCGCGCCTTCGGACAGCTGCACCGCGGCATGGAGGAGGTCTCGGGGTTCGGGGAGGTCATCGATGTAGGCCGTCTCTCCGCGTAGGTTGCGGAGGGCCTCGGGCACGCCTTTCATCGGGAGCCTACCTGGGCTTCGAGGGCAGCGCCAATGCCTTCGCCGAGCTCCGGGAAAAGCGAGACGAAGTGCGAGAGGATGAGGCGTTCGAGGGCGAGCCTCCGGTAGCCGGCTGAGCCCCGGACATCGCCGATCGGCTCTATTTCAGCGCTTGCAGCGTACGCGGCAGCGAGGGCGGTTTCGACCGAGAGGGGAGCTCCAGCCAGTGTGGCGGAGGCCTTCGGGAGGAGACGCGGGACCGCCGCTACCCCGCCTGCGGAAATGGATGCTGACAGTACCATCCTTCCGCCGGCTTCGAGGGCGATCCTGATCCCCGAATTGACCGCGGCTATGTCGAGCCTTTCGCGCTTGGAGAGCTTGGCGAAGTGGAAGCGCTCGTGGGAGCCGAGCGCTTCAAAGCTGAGCGTCGTGACGATCTGGCCGGCTTCGAGGGCGATCGACTTGTAACCCCTGAAGAAGGAGGAAAGCGGCATGGACCGGCCAGTGTCTGTCCCCGAGGCATCCGCGACCAGTATCGTCGAATCGAGGGCCAGGAGGATGGAAGTCATGTCCGCGACAGGGGAGGCGTTGACGATGTTCCCCGCGATTGTCGCGCGGTTCCTGATGAGGATGCTGGCGAAGCCCTCCTCGAAGGCTTCGATGCCGGGCACTGAGCGTCGGACAAGGGGCGATCCGAAGAAATCCCGGATGGTAACTGCCGCCCCGATCGAGACGCTGCCGTCCTTCTCGCTGATGGTCGCCAGGCCCCGGTCCAAGCGCGTGAAGAAAACGGCAGGTCCGGGCTCGGGGTGGGGCTGGCGCACGGAAAGGTCGGTGCCTCCGCCGAGAACGAGAGGCTGGAGCAGCTTTTCGGTGACTGTCCCCGTGGAGAGGGGCTGGAAGGTCCATTTTTTGGTGTCTGTCCCCGTGGAGATAGACTGGAGGACTGATTTGTCAGTGTCTGTCCCCGTGAAGGGAGCCCTTGGCAAAGCTGCGGTGGCGAAGCGAAGGGCCGAGATGGGAATCACTCCTGCAGCGGATAGGGTCCTTATGCGATCGACCGGATCAGCTGGGAGATCCGAAAACTCACGGGCGAGGATGGCAGCCGCGCGCCGTATGGCTGAATAGCCTGTGCAGCGGCAGAGGTTTCCTTCAACCGCCCGCACGGCAGCTTCCGGGGTGAGGGGGCTCCCTTCGAGGAGCCATGCGCTGAGGCTGATGACAAAGCCCGGGCTGCAGAAACCGCATTGGCTGGCATTCTCATCGAACAGTGCGCGCATGACCGGGGTCAGGCCCTCTTCGAGGCCTGAGGACTCAGCCGCCTGGCGCAGTCCTTCGATCGTGATGAGATGCTGGTTTTCCAGTTCGCCGATACGCATGAGGCAGGAGGGGTGGGCGCGATAGCGAGCTGTGCTTCCGAGGGTCCCCTCGATGTCTACCTGTTCCCCGACGAGCACGGCACAGGCGCCGCAATCGCCTTCCCTGCATCCTTCCTTGGTTCCGGTGAGCCCTTTTTCTTCGCGGAGGAAGTCAATAAGCGGTGTGCCGGGCCAAGCTGTCGTACAAATGGAGTCTCCATTAAGTAGGAAGACCGTACATGATTGTGCTGCTTTCATAGGGTACCTGTCGAATGGTACACCCGATGCTTGCCAGCCGCAAGGAGAAGGGTTTTTATATCGACCAAATTACCCATCCCCGTTACCATGACGCGCCATGAAAGAACCCCGGATGGACGCGAAACCGTCGGCTAAAGGAATGTATCTGCGAGGTCTCGTCGATCCCTATCGAGGACTTGGTTCATCGCTGTGGGCAATGTTCTTTTCAACCATCATCAATCGCTTCGGCGACTTTGTCGGCGCCTTCCTCGCGCTCTATCTGACTCGAATCCTCGGCTATGGTCCGGCGCGGGCCGGATTGGTGGTCTCTTTTGTATTCGCTGCTTCGATGGCTGGTTCGCTTGTCTCCGGCAGGCTCGCTGATGCAATCGGAAGAAAAAGGGCGCTGGTCGCTACCCAGGCAGGGACAGTCGCCGTAAACCTTGTTTTGGCATTTTTCTGGTCAAAACCCTGGGCTCCTGGTCTGATAGCATTCGGGTCATTCCTTGGAGGCGGAGCGCGTCCGCTCATCAGTGCTGTCCTGATTGATCTTGCACCCATCGATAGACGCAAAGAGGTCTTCAGTCTCCAGTACTTGGCTATCAACGTTGGTGTGGCTTTCGGGCCTCTCGTGGCAGCCTTCTTCTTTGACCATGCGATCTTCATGCTATTTGGGGCAAGCGCCATCTGCACGATGGTGTCTGTCACCCTGATCTCCCGAGGGGTGAAGCCTCCGCAAACTATCCATGTCGTTTCCATTCTCGAGCGACACGACGACCGTGGCGCTCTCAAAGCCTTTCTTGGACGACCGATCTTGCTCGCTTTCCTCTGTCTGTCCCTTGCAAATAGCCTGAGCTATAGCCAGACCTTTTTTGCGCTGCCTCTGTCACTATCTTCTGTCTTTGGTCCGGACGGACCTCGAAATCTTGGCTATCTGATTTCATTGAATGGAATTCTGGTGATAGTTCTCACCATCCCGCTCATACGTCTGCTTCGCCGGCTAGATCCACTGCGCTGCATGGCCCTATCAGGCGCTTTCTATGTTGTAGGATTTGGGATGATGGCATTCAAGCTCTCCTTCGCTGGCTATATTCTGTCAGTAATTATCTGGACCCTGGGCGAAATAATCGGCGCCAATGTTTTCGGCATATTCATTGCGCGACATTCGCCTGCCAATTGGCGGGCATCCTTTCAGTCTTTCATGGGGCTTGCGGTTGGCGGCGGCAATGCCTTAGGACCTCTCGTTGCCGGGTTACTTATCGCGATTGATGGTGGCGCTACGCTCTGGATCGCAACTGCAGCGCTTTGCGGCTGCTGGGGCTGTCTATCCCTCCTGGTCGCCAGATGGGACCGAAGGATCGCCGGAGGAGCAGCTTGAGGTCACGAACCTAGAAATCAGTGTCTGTCCCTATGGAACTTCGATGGGAACTTCTTTTTTCCGATTCTTCAACTGGAACGCAATCATGGAGCGACATCTCAGGCGTATGAGAGAGCATGAGACGACCACGCCAACTCCAGGACAATGCCTGGTACCATGTGACAGCCCGAGCTAACCGAGGGGAGATGCTTCTCGATAGGGCAGAGGTGCGAATGCTATTTCTCCAACTCCTTCTGCGCTGCAAGAAGAAGTACGCATTCGAGGTCATGAATTTCTGCATAATGGGGAACCACATCCACCTCATGGTCCGCCCGGCTCCAGGTGTAAGTCTTTCCGAAATAATGCAATGGCAGCTCGGCAACTTTGCCAAGGCCTACAACAAGAAGCGGGGCTGGACGGGGCATTTCTGGGGAGACCGGTTCCACTCCTGGATCATTCAGGGGATCGGAGGGCTCATCCGTACTTTCCAGTACATCGATGAGAATCCTGTCAAGGCTGGCCTGGTTTCAAACGCCTGGGAGTGGGAGCATTCAGGGCTCTGGCATGACAGGGCAGGGATACGGACCATTCTCGGACCTCGGCCTGCGTGGGTAGTGCCGCTCTTCCCAGCGCACGGACTTCTAGCCCTGCCCTTCCCTGTGGAAAGGCCGTTCGGTTAATCAGGATTCGCTCGCGGCTTCCGTGCCATGGTGAGGAATCTCAAACCGGGCTTTACCGCTCGCCAGGTCCTCCATCCGATTGATGTTATGGAATAGCTGCCAGTCAGGGGAAACGTTCCTGGCTTCCTCTTCGGAGACCCAAGAGACCTGGCAGGTGGCGATGAGGTCTGAAAAGGATGGATGGCGGGCGCTGCCATCCCTGTTTCCACGGTGGAGGAGTCCTTCGAGCTGCGGCAGGAGCCGCGACGACCAGATTGCCTGGAAGGGCTCGAAGTGCTGTCCGAAGCGGGCTATGCAGGCTTCCGGTCGATCAGTGGCATCTGGGGAAGATCCCTCGAGCGAGCTCTCAAGGCGTGCTTCAAGCAATTCGACGAAGGCGGGATCGAAGCCTGGCATGTCCACCGCAGCCAGCCAGATCCATTCGTCCCTTCCTGGCCCAAGCCGGGAAAGCGCCGCATGGAGGCCTGAAAGCGGTCCCATCCCAGGGATGATGTCGGCAGTGGTCTCGGCTCCCGAGCCCTCATAGTGCCCGGGATGTTTCGTGACTACGATGATCCGCCCGAAGCGCCGAGCGAGGATCCTGACGAGGCGGGGACCCAGCGCTTCGCCATCCATGAGGATCGATTCCTTGGCCAGGCCCCCGAGCCGGCGCCCCTCCCCGCCGGACAGGATGGCGGCGGTCCGGACGATCACGAGGGGGTGGCGGGGGCTTTCATCCGAGCCTCGGGCTCCTCCTTCATGATCCTGACTGCCGTGGCTTTGAACTCCGGAATCCTCGATTCAGGGTCGAGGGCATCCGCGCTGGTGAGGAGATTTGCAGCGGAATCCCTGAAATGGAAGGGTAGGAAGACCACACCATCACCGACCCTGTCGCTTATCGCGGCTATGGCTGTGATCGATCCCCGGCGAGAGCTCAGCCTCACGCGGTCTCCGTCCAAAATACCTGCTACTTCGGCTGAATGGGGCGATATTTCTACCCGGGCGGTGCCGGCTATTTTCTCTATGGCAGGTGACCTACCAGTCATGGTTCGCGTGTGATATTGGGCAAGGAGTCTGCCAGTAATCATGGTTAGGGAATACTCATTGTCCGCAGGCTCGGCCAGCTCTTCCCACTCGACCGGAATGAAGCGACCTTTGCCTCGCGAAAATGCCTCTGTGTAAAGCCTTGCGGTACCTGGATGCCCTGCAGTCGGACAGGGCCACTGGAGTCCTTCATCACCGATCCGCGACCACTCCATGCCCGCGTAGATAGGCGTTGCCCTGCAGAGCTCGGCAAACACCCCCTGGGGACTGCTGTCCTCAAGCGGGAGGCCGAAGCGTGCGAGGAGTTCCGAGAGGATATCGAGGTCGCTCCGTGCCTGCCCCGGAGCTTCGACGGCCTTGCGGACGCGCTGTATCCTGCGCTCGGTATTGGCGAAAGTGCCGTCCTTTTCAGCGAAACATGCTGCGGGAAGCACGAGGTCGGCAAGCTCGGCGGTTTCCGTGAGGAAGAGATCCTGGACAACGAGAAAGCCCACTTTCCCAAACGCCTTCCGTGTCCTGGCGATGTCGGGATCCGATAGGGCTGCGTTCTCGCCCATGATATGGAGGAATCCGATACCTCCTTGCTCAGCTACCTCAACCATCTCGGTGGCGGGAAGGCCGGGCGCCGAAGGTGGTTCCCTGCCCCAGACTGCGGCGATGGCCGCCCGTACGGCGGGGTCTGCTACCTTGCGGTAGCCAGGGAGGACGTCGGGGAGCGCTCCCATGTCGCAGGCACCCTGGACATTGTTCTGGCCGCGCAGTGGGTTGAGGCTTGCCCCAGGCCGCCCGACCTGGCCTGCGACCAGGGCTAGGTTCGAGAGTGCGACGACTCCATCGGTACCATTGTGGAACTGGGTGACGCCCATGGCGTAGCAGACGCTTGCTGCCTTCGCCCTGGCGTACATCCGGGCCGCCTTCCTGATGTCACCGGCTGGCACTCCGCAGATTCCCTCGGCCCGTTCAGGAGTCCAGGCCCGAGATGCATCTCCGTTGCCTGACAGGAAGGCGGAGAGTTCCTCGAAGCCCTCTGTCCGGGCGGCGATGAAGTCCTGCGCCGCCAGTCCTTCCTCGATGATCGAGAAAGCCATCGCGTTGAAGAGCGCAATATTGGAGCCAGGCTTCAGGCGGAGGAAAAGATCGGCGTGCACAGCCAGCTCGATGCGTCGGGGTTCCGCAACGATCAGCTTCGCTCCGCGATCGACTGCCCTCCGGATGCGCGATCCTATGACGGGGTGGGTTTCGGTCGTGTTCGAGCCAGTGATGAAGATGAGGTCCGCGAGATCGAGATCCTCTATAGAGCCGGTCATGGCGGCAGAGCCGAGGGTCTTCGAAAGTCCCGTCACGGAGGAGGCGTGGCAGAGTCGGGCGCAGTGGTCGATGTTGTTCGTTCCTACCGCCGCGCGGAAGAATTTCTGGAAGAGGTAGTTCTCCTCGTTTGTGCAGCGCGCGGAGGAAAGTCCTGCCACCGAAGCGGGTCCGCCCTTTGCAAGAGCATGGCGCAGGGCCGCTTCGTAGGCGTCGAGCGCTTCCTTCCAGGATACCGGCTCCAGTGCTCTTTCCTTCCGGAGGAGCGGCTGTCCCAGGCGGTCAGGGTGTCCGATGAACTGCCAGGCGAATTTTCCCTTCACACAGAGGATTCCCTTGTTCGCGGGACCCTGGGCAGGCATCACGTTGATGACCTTGTTTCCGCGGGTCTCGATGAAGAGTTCGCAGCCGACCCCGCAATACCCGCAGACCGTCCTAGTCCGCTTTTCCACAAGGTGGGCCCCGGGAAAGACCGTGGGTTTGGGCAGGAGGGCTCCGACTGGGCACACCGAGACACAGTTGCCACATGACACGCATGAGGACTCGCCCATCCTGTCACCAAAATCGGGCTTGATCGCGGTTGACTGTCCCCGCCCGGTGAAATCTATCACGTGGGATGACTGGACCTCGCCGCAGATGCGTACGCAGCGACCGCAGAGGATGCACTTGTTCCTGTCGACATTGAAGAAGGGATTGCTCGTGTCTGGCACGTGGCGGCGGACTTCGAGCCCTGTCTCGACCTTCACCACCCCATACTCGCGGCAATAGTCGAGCAACTCGCAGGCCCCGTTTTTCCTGCAGTTGAAGCAGTCAGCGTGGTGGGTCGCCAGAAGCATCTCCAGGACCTGTGTGCGCAATTTCCTCACTTCCGGAGTCGAGGTCTGGACGACCATTCCTTCGGCTGCCGGAGTGGCGCAGGAGGGTGCCATGCCTCCCCGATGTCCCTGGATCTCGACCATACAGATCCTGCAGGAGCCCCAGGCATCGAGGCCCTCGAGCCAACAAAGCGTGGGGATCTCCGCTCCAATGGTCCGGGCAGCTTCAAGCACGGTCGTCCCGGAGGGGACAGACACGCTTCTGTTGTCGATGGTCAGGGTGATCATGTCCGAGAGTATGCAAATTCATGCCCTGCGCGGCAACTGATCCCGGCGGGCTTCGCTGGTGCCTGTCCCCGGCCAGGCGGCATCCAGATTGGAGTGTCTGTCCCCCATGCTTGCCGATTGCAAGCTTCGCAGGCGATAGTTGGCGATGAGACTTTCCCGCAAGGCCTCCGATGAGGTTGCCGAAGCATCTCTGGGCTATCTGGGGCCTGAAAGCGTCCATCGACCGGGCATTCTTTCGCCGAGCCCGCAGGAATTTGCGGAGGCGTCGATAGAACTCGATTCGGAAACCGAGGGAATCAACACCTGGTCAGAGAGTGCCCTTCACGCCTCGCTAAAGGTATGGCTGGCCCGGCCGGGGGACAGGCTTGAGGTGAGCCTCGACGGGAAGATCGTGGACCTCCTGCGATCTGGGGGCGAGTGCGTTGAAGTGCAGACAAAGCGATTCGACAGGATCGAGGCGAAAGTACTCGAGTTGGCAAGGAAAGCTCCAGTCAGGGTTGTCCACCCAGTCGTTGTGGAATGCACGATCGCCCGCATAGATCCAGAGACTGGTGAGCTGATATCGGAAAGAAAGAGTCCCAAGCGCGGAACCCTCCTGTCGGTTTTCGAGGAGCTCATCCTTGCCCCAGCCCTCATTGGTGCGCGGAATGTAACAATCGAGGTCATTCTGGTTCGCACACGCGAGCTCCGCATCCGGGACGCTCGCTGGACCTGGCGCAAGAAGGGCGATCGGGTGCTGACCCGGGAGCTTGTCGAGGTTCTCGATTCCCACGCTTTCAAGGGAAAGGCTTCCTGGCTCAAGCTGATCCCGCCCAGTCTCGCATGGCCCTGCGATTCCGCGAGTCTTGGCGTGGCTTTGGACATCGGAGCTGAGCAGGCGCGCCAGATCCTCTATTGCCTTTCAAAGGCGGGATTACTTGTCGAAGCCGGAAGGAGGGGAAGGCGGAAGACTTACCAGCCTGCCCTTCCAAAAGGCAGATCCACAGCCAGCCCCATTCCGACTTCCTGAAGTCCACCTTTTCGAGGCAGCGCTGGGGCTCGGAGCCGGGTTGCGGGGACAGACACCCGGCTTTGCGGACGCTATCCTTGCGATCAAAGAGGCCCTGAATGGATTCGCTCCTTTTCATCGATGCCCACTGCCATGTTTTCGGGCTCTCGCATCCGGATTTCCTTGGCTATATGGAATGGCTCAGGCATCGGCGGCTCGAGGCGATCTACAGCCAGGTGAGTTCCCCGAATTTCGTCCTTGCGAGTCTCGTTTCGAAGGGTGGGGAACGATTCAGGAATTTCCTCGCCGTACTCGAGCGCGAGGGCGACGAGATCCTTGAGCTCGTCGAGGACGACCTCCTGGGGCGCTTTGCCAGGCCTGGTGATCCTGATCCCCTCGTCCAGGAAGGCCGGCTTAAGGTCGGAGGGCTCGAGTTCAGCCGCATCCTGGTTGTTCCGCTCGTCATCGATTTTGGAAGGAGAGAGGATTTCCCGACCGAGAACTATTACGACCGGCAACCACAAAAGCATGTCGAGCACCAGGTGGATGACCTACTTGAGGGCATCGCCGCGTACCGGCGCTCGCGACCGGGGGGACTACTTGAGATCCGCCCCTTCCTCGGCGTGAACACCGCCTGCCATGGGATGCATGACCTGCGGTCCATGCTCGAATCGGCCTTCCATGGCTGGAAGCCCGGAGAGGAGGCTTCAACCCGGGGTTTCGCCTCCATGGCTGGGTGGTCCTCCGGGGATCCGACGGACGCTGCCTTCGCGGGAGTAAAGCTGTATCCGCCGCTTGGCTTCGACCCGTGGCCAACCGAGGGACAGGAGCGTGACAAGGCAGACTTCCTGTTCGGATTCTGCGCGCAGCGTGGCATCCCGATCGTTACGCATTGTGACGATCAAGGCCTGCGTAGCGTCCCGCTCGAAGAGGCCTGGACCATCGGGTCACCCGATCGCTGGAAGGAGCCGCTGGCCCGCCATCCAGACCTCAGGGTCAACTTCGCCCATTTCGGGATGCGGTATGCGAATCAGATCGGGGAGGCACCGCAGCGTTCCTGGTCGCGTACCATCATCGCGTTCATGCACGAGTATCCCGGGGTCTACGCCGATATTTCCTTCAACGGCTCCGAACCAGGCTATTATCGCCAGCTCCAGGAACTCCTGGAAAGCGAGGACAGGGGAGGGACCCCGATAGCCGACCGGCTCCTCTTCGGGACGGATTTTCCCATGAGCCTGCTCAAGTCGAGATCCTATACGGACTACCTGCGGGACTTCTCGGCCTCGGGACTCCCGGACGAGCTGAAGCTGCGGCTCTGTTCCACCAATCCCCGGCGCTTCCTTTTCGGGGCCGCGGTCTAGACCTCGGCTTTCAGGCTCAGTAGCCCCGGGCCAGTACCCATGCCTCGAGTTCCGCGAGACCCTCCCTGAAATCTGCTCGGCCAAAGCCTACACGGAAGTGGGCCGGTTCCGAGCCGCAGTCCGCTCCAGGGAGGAGGAGAACGCCGGTGGATCCGAGCAGGGCGAGCGCCATGGCTTCCGCATCCCCGCCGAAGTCCGCCTCGGCCCTTCCACCGAGCCTCGGGAAGCAGACGGAGGAGCCTTCGGGGGGGACGAGGGTCGCGAAGCCTGGATGGTCGTGGACGAAGGCTTCGAAGGCATGGAGGTTCTCTGCACAGATGCGGCGGTTCCTTCCGACGATGCGCTCGAGGTTACGGAGCGCGATGCCGGCGAGGAACTCGCTCGGGCCTGATGAACAGATGGAGTTGTAGTCCTTGAAATCCGCCACTGCGTCGAGGATGTCCCTTCTCCGCGTGGCGAGCCATCCGATGCGCAGGCCCGCCAGGCCTGCGCTTTTCGACAGCACGTTGAGCGAAACTCCGTTCTCGTAGGCCTCGCAGACGGGAGGAAGCCTGCGGGCCGGATCGCGCTCAAGGAGGCGGTAGACCTCGTCCACAAGGAGGATGGCGCCGCCTTTCCGGCAGAGCGAGATGATGGCGTCGAATTCCGCGTGGGTGGGCAGGGCGCCGGTCGGGTTGTGCGGAACGTTCAGTATTACGAGCTTTGTCCGTGCCGCCAGGAGGCGGTGGAGATCGTCGGGATCGAAGCGCCACCGCTTGCCGTCGTTCCTGATCCGCCAGGGGCTCACCGCCGCGCCGAGCCATCGGGGAAGCTCGGCCAGGGACTGGTAGGCCGGCTCGCCCACGATGACGTGGTCTTTGGGCCCGAGGATGGAGGCCAGAAGGTTGAGCACTCCCTCGGCTGCACCCGCGTGGACGAAGATTCCGTCGGGTCCCGGTCCGCCAGATCCTTCCGGGGCATGGAGGGAGGCGATTGCCTCGCGGAGGGCAGGTGCCCCCCGAGTCTCGGTGTAGCCAAGGCGGAAGGCAGAGAGTCCTTCTCCCGCACCCGGCTCCATGGCGAGGAGCTCGCCCACGGAGATCGACTCGCAGTCCGAGGAGCACAGAAGGCGCCTCGCCGTGAATTCATGTCGCGCAAAGAAGCGCTCGAGCTTGAAGGGCCTAATTGGATTGTTCATGCAGTCTCTCGGAATCCTGCCCCAGTATCAGGCGTATTGCCCAGGCGGCGAGGAGGTGTCCGGCAGCCTGGGGCACGCAGGGGCTGGAACCCATGATGTTCCGCACCCGTCCCGGTGCGGTCTGGGCCTCCGCCGCGCCTTCTGGCCTCGGGCGGGGCCGTGCAGCCTCCTCGTCGCTCCAGACCGCAGGGAAATCCGCTGTGACGCCCCGGCGCCTGAGCCGGTTGCGCACTTCGCGCGCAAGGGGGCAGCCGTGGCTTTCCCAGACCGTACCCAGGCGGAGCCGGCCGGGATCGAGGCGGCCCGCGGTGCCGAGGCTTGAGGCGAAGGTCGCACCCCCTTCAGCGAGCGCGGCCAGGAGGCTTATCTTGGGGTTGAGCGCGTCGATGCAGTCGAGGTGGATGTCACAATTGACAATAAAAGCTGCAGCATCCACGCCTGACATGAAGGTCTCGCGCGCCTCGACGGCGATGCCGGGGTTGATGGAAAGGGCACGTCTGGCGAAGACCGCGGCCTTGGGAAGGCCGACATCCTCGAGGTAGGCAAAGCAGAGGCGGTTCAGGTTCGATTCCTGCACCCTGTCGAAATCCATGGCGACGATCCTACCGATGCCCGCGCGGACGAGGTCCATGGCCGCTGCGCCGCCGACACCGCCGAGGCCGTAGACCGCGACGGAGGCCTTCTCGAGGGCTTCCATGCCCGCTTCTCCCGCTATGATGGCCGTTCGCTCCCTGAAGCTCAACCCGCGCCTCCCTGTATGGATACCCATGTGGCCAGGATATCCTCCCTGAGCTTCTCAGGTCCGACGTCGCGGACTGCCGCGAGCGAATCGACGATGCGTCCGAGGTCCTCGAAGCGGCAGAAGTGGGAGCCCCTCGGCGGCTGCCAGGGGGCGTCGGTTTCCGACAGTATCCTGTCCGCCGGCAGTACTGCCAGGCTGGCCATCGCGCGTTTATGCCCGTTCATGACAATTGAACCAAAGGAGAAGTAGGCGGGTATTCCCTGCCTGATGAGGGCCTCGGCCTCATCAGGCGTCCCGGGCCAGGAGTGGAACACCGCTGCCTGAAGCCGGGCCAGGCGGCGCGAATATGCGAAGATTAGGTCCAGGGCCTTTCGGACATGGATGAGGAGGGGCAGGCCGTTCGCGAGGGCCAGCTCGAGCTGGAATTCGAAGGCTTCCCGCTGGATGGCCTCGTTTTCGGGGCTGCGCACCCGTTCGGGGCAGTCGCCGAAAAAATCGAAGCCGGCCTCCCCGATGAAATCGACCCTGCCCTGGCGGACGGCCTCCGAAATGAAATTGGCGTGATTCATGGACGGCGATTGGGGGTGGATCCCGAGGCTCGTCGAAAACTCAAGGCCCTTGGAGCGAAGGCCTTCAGTCCAAAGGAACTCCTCCCTCGCATGGCTTGCTGCACAGGCTTGTATCCCCGAGGCGGCAAAGCGCTCCGGGAAATCCGGGTCCCTTTCGTGGAGATCACGGAAGTGGATGTGGGTATCGACAAGCGGAGCTGCAGGCACGACCTGAGGATAGCCGTGGGGCATCTCCGATGCAAGAAAAAGTGGTCCTAGCGGTTCTCGCGCCTCCGCACTTCCCCCTGGATTCCCACGACTACTGTGTCCAGCGCCGGCTTTCGGGGGCCTGCTTCCCGTGCTTCGAGGGCGAGCTTGAGGAGGCCAGAGCAGCAGGGTACTTCCATGATAGCGACCGTAACCGACCTTGCGTTCGCAAAAAGGGCGGTTAGTTTGTCGACATAGACCTCGCGACCCTGGTCGAGCTTGGGGCAGGCGATGACGAGGCTCTTTCCGGCCAAGAGCTCGGCATGGAAGCTGCCAAGGGCAAAGGCTGTGCAATCAGCCGCAATGAGTATGTCGGCGTCGGCGAACTGCGTCGCCTTCGGGTTGATGAGGTGGAGCTGGATCGGCCAGGAGGCGAGGGCCGAAGGGGTTGTGCCGCCAGCTTGAAGACCAGCCTGCACGGGGACAGACACCGTTTCCTGGGTCTTGCCAGGTGCGAGGGGCGTGAACCGACGGGGAGCTGAACCTGGGCAGGCATCGAAATGCGCTGTCTGTCCCTGTTTTCCCTGTTTCCCGAAGCTGAAGCCCTTCGTTTCGATGCCCTGGCCCTCCATCCATGCCAGGGCCTGCCGGACATAGAGATCCTGGCCATGATGCAACAGGTGTTCGAGGTGGGCGGCGATTACTTTGTGGCCAAGCTTTGCGATGCCTTCCATGACCTTGGCCTCGTCGTAGGGTTCCGCCTCCCGCTCAACGATGGTGATCGCACCGACGGGGCAGGTGCCGATGCAGGCCCCCAGTCCATCACAGAGATTCTCACCGACCATGCGTGCCTTACCCTCTATGATCCTGAGCGCGCCTTCAGGGCAGCCTGTCGCACAGTCGCCGCAGCCCGTGCATGTTTCTTCGTCGATTTCGATGATCTGCCGCTTGGCCATGTAGGAGCCTCCAGAAATGGAAATATGTTGCATGGGCCATAATGGCACGGGGTGACAGACATTGCGGTAACACATGCTACTGAAAGGAAAGTTTCCAACAAGGGGCTTGGCCGACCAACGGGGACAGACACCCTGCATGCTGGCCAGAATGCCCGGACAATGGTGTCTGTCCCCGTCCGAAGCTGTCTGGAGCACCAGGAAGGGCCGTGCTAGTATCGAAACATGAGCGATCCTGAGACTGAGCTTGTCCGTGAAAGCCTATTCCCCGCCCTCGACCGTCTCGGCCGGCGCAGGCGGGTTCTGGCCCTGGTCCCGGATGCGACCCGGGGGAGATCGAGGGCCGGGATCGTGCTCGGCCTTCTTTGCGAGTACTACGGAGGAGCCTTGACCGATGTCCTGCCGGCCCTCGGCACGCACGAAGCCATGTCATCGGCCGAAATCACTGCAATGTACCCCGCTGTGCAAGCCTCCCTCTTCCGCGTCCATGATTGGAGGAAGGATCTCGTCACCCTGGGTCGGGTACCCGTCAAATTTGTGCAGGAACTCTCCGAGGGCAAGCTCTCCTACGACTGGCCTGCCGAGGTCAATCGCCTTGTGGCGGAGGGCGGTCATGACCTCATTGTTTCAGTTGGGCAGGTAGTACCCCACGAGGTGGCTGGGATGGCCAACCACGCTAAAAATGTCTTTGTTGGAACAGGCGGGGTCGATGGCATCAACCGAAGTCACTTCCTTGGTGCCGTTTTCGGGATGGAGCGGATCATGGGGAGGCTCGATACCCCGGTGCGCGCCCTCTTTGACTATGCTGAGCGCGAATTCGCCCAGGCCCTCCCCCTCTTCTGGGCCCTCACCGTTGTCGGACCTGACGAATCGGGGCAGACAGATGCCCTTAAGGGGGTTTTTGCGGGGGAGGGCCGAAGCTGCCTTGAGGAGGCTGCCGCCCTTTCGCAGCGATTGAACGTCCAGCTCCTGGACAAGCCCATCACGCGGGCTGTCGTCCGCCTCGATCCCCACGAGTTCAAGTCCACCTGGCTTGGAAACAAGGCCATCTACCGCTTGCGGATGGCCATGGCTGATGGCGGCGAACTCATCATCCTGGCTCCGGGCGTCCAGCGCTTCGGGGAGGACCCGGCCATCGACCGCCTGATCCGGAAGTACGGCTATCGGGGGACAGACACCACGCTGGCCGCTGTCGCCGCCGATCCCGACCTGGCTGCCAACCTTTCCGCAGCCGCCCACCTCATCCACGGCTCAAGCGAAGGCCGCTTCTCTATCTCCTACTGCACGGGCGGGCTCTCACAGGAGGAGGTGGAGGCTGCCGGTTTCCGGTGGCGCGACCTGGCTGCCGAGGAAGCCCGATGGAAAGTGCCAGAGCTCGTGCCAGGCCTGAACCAGGTGGAAGGCGGGGAAGCATTCTATGTGCCCAACCCGGCTGCCGGCCTCTGGTCGGTCCGCAGCCGCTTCCTGCCGTAGGCCGCAAGGCCAGGGACGGCTGGGCGGGCAACCTCGCCTTACTCAGCGCTACGCCTTTCTTGCGCCGCGCCCCTTCCCTGGCACCTGCATCCCCGCCCGCTTGGCGTTGATCCACGCTCCGTAATCGGTGTCGACCCGGGCTATATGCTCAAGGAGCCAGTTGACCAGCTTGTCCTGGATGCGGATGAGGAGGGCCGGAGAGAAGCCCTTGGCCTTGAGCTCCTTGCCGATGCCGGCGAACTCGGCCTCGTAGGAGGCATGGAGCTGGCGGTGCGCGTCGTATCGGGGATAGCCCTCGGCCAGGAGGAGTTTTTCCTCGTCTCGGAAATGGAAATCGATGTACTGCCGGATGAACTCCACGATGGCCTCGAGGTCGGCCGTCTGGCTTCCTGCCTCGTCGCCGACGAGGGCCACGAGGAGCTTGTTGATGCGCTTGAACAATTCCTTGTGCTCGTCGTCCATGGCCGTGATTCCGACCCCCAGGACATCCGACCAGTCGATGCCGACGCTGACGGCTTCCGTGGAAGCTTCCTGCTTGATGCCGGTCTCGACCTTGGCCGTCTCGATCGCCAGAAGGGAATTGTTGTACTTGTTCTGGTTGCCGAAGGCCGAGACCTGGAGGGAGACGACGCCGAGGGACTTGGTTGCCGTGGAAACGCCGTGGATTTCGCCGAGGGCGCTCGCCGAGATTCCCTTGAGCGAATGCACGGACTCGAGGATGTTCTGGGTAGCGGAATTGATCTCGCCGGAGGTCGACTTGACGGTCTCGCTCGTCGTGACGAGGGTGCTGATGGACTCCAGGATCTCCTGGCCCGCCTGGGAAAGCTCGTTCATGGAGCCTGAGACTTCGTGCATGGCCTTGGCGAATTCGGCGACCTCGCGGTTGATGACATTCAGCGCTTCTTCGCTCTTGTTGCCGGCGTCCGCGGCGAGCCTGATGCGGTCGGTGGTCACCCGGAGCGAGGCGGCGATCTGGGCCGCGTTCGCACCGGTGCCCTCCGCCAGCTGGCGTATCTCGCCGGCGACGACCGCAAAGCCCTTGCCCGCCTCGCCTGCGTGGGCGGCCTCGATGGCGGCGTTCATGGCCAGGAGGTTGGTCTGGCTGGAGATGTTGTCAATTATGTCGATCATTTCCATCATCGAGTCCGCGTTCTTGGCGATCTCGACGATCATCGAATTGGTCTCCTGCACCTTGTCGCCGCCGTTCCGTATCATGTCGACCAGGTCGTTGATCGCTGCGGTACGGGCGTCGGCTATGCGCGCGACATTGGCCACCGAAGCCATGATCTCTTCGATGGAGGCGCTCGAACGTTCGATGGCCTGGAACTGGCGGTCGACGAGGACGGCCAGGTTGCGGATCGAGCCCATGATCTGCTCGATGGCCGAGGATGACGAGGAGATGGATCCGTCGAGGCTCAGCATGTGGCCGGTGAGGTTGGTGACCGAGCCGGAAATGTCGGAGACCGATTCCGCGGAGTGGCGCGCGGAGACCTGCAGCTGCTCGGCGAGCTTGCGGTTCTTGAGGAGGAGATCGGAGACGTTGACGAGGATGGAGCGGAGCTTGGCGGCAAAGGAGTTGAAGCTCCTGGCGAGGGTGGCGACCTCGTCCTTGCCGGAGACGGGCAGGGTGGTCGAGAGGTTGCCGTGGGAGCGTGCCAGATTTTCCAGGGTGGCTGCCGTGCCCAGGAGTGGCCCGGTGAGCCTTCGGATGAAGAGCCAGCCCCCGAGTGCCGTGAAGGTTACCGAGAAGAGCGCGAGCAGCACCAGCACCATGACGTCCCTGTCCTGGCTGGAGGTGAAATCCCGCTCGAGCGCCGTGGTCCTTTCGGCGATCGGCTTCGACAGCGAATCGAGGAGGGAAAGGAGGTCACGGCCGAAGGAGTCGAAATCGACCATGACCGAGTCCCCTTCCTTTTTGCTGCTGGCGTAGCTGCCTATCATCCTTGTTCCCGCTGCCCAGAAATCCAGGAGCTTCCCCGAGACGCCCGAGAGCTTCGAAAGGCGCGCGGGATCGGTTTCCAGTTTCCGGAGCCGGTCGAGATCGGCCATCGCGGAGTCGTAGGAGGCCTTCCCTTCCTTGTCCGCGGCTATGGCCGACTGGGTGAGGCTTGCGTCGGTGAGGAACTGCCACAGGTTGGCAACCTGAAGCGAAAGGTCCGCAATGGTGCTGCGCCGTGTTTCCATGGTATTCAGCTCGCGGAACATGGCCCGCTCGCGTCCTGCGGAACCCAGGTAGACGGTCAAAAAGGCGAGGTCGAGTCCTATTACAAGCACCATGGCGAGAAGGAGCTTCGTGCGGATGCTGAACATGGGCCCTCCTAGGGTATGCCGGAAGTATCGCAGAAAGACGGGCTGAATGAAATGGCGGCTACGGAGGAATGTTCAGTCCTTCAGGTCGGCCAGGGAGGGGACGGTCAGCCTGACAGTGAGGCCCTGCCTGGAGAGGTCGCGTTGCATGGATCCGCCGAGTTGCCCGATCATGCCTTCGATCAGGGTATGGCCGAAACCGCCCGAAAAATCGTTCAGCCCGACGCCGTTGTCCTCGACCAGGATCTCGCAGCCATTTCCTCTCTTGCTGACAGCAATCCTGATTCGACCCTTCCGGCCCACGGGGAAAGCGTGCTTGAAGGCATTGGTGACGAGTTCGGTGACGATCAGGGCCAGCGGCACCGCCGCGTCCAGGGCTGCAGAGATGCCGGGATCGGCGGCCACTTCGATATCGATCCTTTCGTCCCTGGCATAGGAATCGCGGAGCAGGGCCACGAGGTCGGCGATGTAGTCCCCGAGGTCGATGGAGGACAGAGAGCGCCGCTTGTAGAGCTGCTCGTGGAGCATGCTGATGGAACGGACCTTTTCGGAGGCTTCCTTGAGCACCAGGGCGGATCGTGGGTCTGCTCCCTCGAGCTCGTTTTCGCTCAGCGCGAGTATGGCCTGGACAGTCGCGAGGTTGTTCTTGACCCTGTGGTTCACCTCATGGAAGAGGAGAGCACGGGCACTGAGTTCCTCCTCGAGTTCTCCGGCTCTCCGGGCCCTCCTGCTGAGGAAGAGGGCTCCCACCGAAACGGACGCCGCGATCAGCGCAAGGCTCCCGGTCAGGCCCAGCTGCCAGGCCTGGCGGCGTTCCCAGGCCTTGAGTTCGCCACCGATGTCGCGCGCTACCCGGATCCGGACTGGATGCGAGGCAAGGGCTGTTTCGGAGACGATGACCTCGCGGCCCTCCGCAAGTTCCTTGTTCCCCTCTTCAATGAACTGCCTGCCGTCCCCGTCGATGATTGATACGCTGCTGGATCCCGCTTTCAGGAGGAGCCGGAGGCGGTTCGCAGAGGCACTGCCGCTGAACAGGACGACTATGAAAGCAGTCCGTTCGCCCATGCCGATGGGCTTGATCGCGGCGAGGATCGGAGTCCTCGCCTCTCCGTAGTCCGTGACGAGGTACGCGATGCCCCCTTCCAGGGCGATGCGGTCCAGCTTGTCAGGTGAAACGCCGATCTGGAATCGGGCCTGGCCTGGGGGCGTGGCTACAATGCCTCCTGAGCCGTCCAGGATGAGGGCCTGTATCGCCGTGGGGAGGTGGCGAAGGAGTTGGCGCAGGTCCAGGGATGCGACAGTGCTGCTGCCTGCATCGAATTGCCCGGACTGGCTGTCGAGAATGAGGTCGTAGATTTCCAGGGTACCGTCGAGGGACTGGGCCAGCAGTTCTGACTCGAAGAGGACCTCCTTCGAGGTGCCGTTCTTGATGTCCTGGAAGGCAGCTGTAGATTCGGAGAGGTTTTTTACGCCAAGGAGGAGGATGGTGAAAAGCGCAGCTGTGCTCCCCAGGGAAAGGAGCCCCAGGCGCCGGGCCCGCTGTTTCATCGATCTGTTTTCAGCCTTGCCAGCTGCTCCCGAAGGAGGGTCAGGATGGCTGGCGTCACCCCCAGCCGGCTCGCCATCCCGTCTTCCTGGGATATGAGCGAAATCCGGGTAGCCTCGGTCTCGGAGGGAGAGGGGACAGTCACGCGCATGCCGCGCTCGACTAGGCGGGCACGGGCTGCCGTCTGCGCTGCGCGGGCCTCCTCGCGTGCGGGGCCGATGACCTCGTCCCAGGCCGAGGTCACCAGGCTCCGCTGGGCCGGTGTAAGGCGCTTCCAGAAGGCCGAGGACAGGAGGGGGACGTAGAAGGGATAGTACTCATTGTCCTCGAGGGCGCTGCGGAGCCCCAGGCCGTCGAGTCCGGCCGAGTCTACGGTCTCGAAGGTCGAGAGGATGCCGTCGACGAGGCCCTTCCCGAGGTAATTGGGAAGATCGGGGGAGGGTATGGATACCGGGGAGGCTCCCAGGCTGCGGATGCGCTCCTCGTTTCCCCTTCCACCGGCAACCCGGATGGTGCGACCCTTGATGTCGGAAATGCGGGTGATGGCTGTGCCGACCCCGAAGAGTTGCCCGTAGCCCAGATCGAGCCATTTGCCCAGCACCTTCACATCGAGGCCCTTCTCGATGGCTCCGTTGAGGCTTGAGCCGAGGGGCCCGTCCACCAGGGCGCGCATCATTTCGGTAGGGCGGGCGTAGACCGAGGGGAGCATGAGGGCGGCTGTGTCGGGGATGTTCCGGTCGAACTGCCAGATGCCGGGGACAGCCATCTCGACATCTCCCCGTGCAAGGGCCGCCGCGACATCCGCGTCCCGGAAGAAACGGGCTACCGGCCTGTAGTCCACGAGGATGGTCCCCCCCGACCTGGCTGAAAGGATCTCGGAAAAGCGCTGGACTGTCCGGGCCTGGAAGTGGCTGGCCACGTTTTCCACGGAAATCCGCATGAGGATGCGCTCATCGGCAGCGGAGGGGGCAAGGATCCAAGGGAGGAGGGCGCCGGCCATTCCGAGCCAAAGGCGCAAACCGCGTGACATCATGGCTCCATTATGACCTTCCTTCATTCCTGCGCAAGGTCCAAAGCTTGACCCTTCCGGCCCGGATCATGCACTGTGACATCCGCATCACGGGCTCGCAGGGCGGCACTCGATTCCGGACGGATCCATCGCGCCCTGACCTGGGCGAAAGGACCTTCCATGCTCAAACTGGCGCGTTTCCTGGCGCCCTGGAAAACTGAAATAATCCTCGTTCTCCTCCTCGTTTTCGGGCAGACCATCGCAGACCTCTACCTGCCGACGCTGATGGCCGACATCATCGACAAGGGCGTGATGAACGGGGACACAACCCGCATCCTGTCGACGGGAGCCCTGATGCTCCTCGTCACCGGGGCCTCGATCCTTTCCGCCATCCTGGCAAGCTGGCTCGGATCAAAGGCGAGTGCGGGTTTCGGGGCTGCCATCCGCGAAGCGATCTTTGGACGAGTCGAATCCTTCTCCCTCGACGAGTTCGACCGCTTTGGTGCCTCCACCCTCATCACGCGGAGCACCAACGACGTCACACAGGTCCAGACGGTAACCCTCATGGCCCTCCGCATGATGGTCGGCGCGCCGATCATGGCTGTCGGTGGACTGGTGATGGCACTATCCAAGGACCGCTCCCTCACCTGGGTCCTCGCGGCGGTCATACCGGTGCTCGGCATCCTCATCGGAGTGGTCTTTATGAAGGCCCTGCCCCTCTTCCGCTCGATCCAGGGCAAGATCGACCGCATCAACCTCGTCCTCCGCGAGGCCCTCACGGGTGTCCGCGTCGTCCGCGCCTTCAACCGCGAGGATCGGGAGCGCCAGCGCTTCGAGGAGGCCAACGCCGAGCTCACCAGCACCTACATCAAGGTCAACCGGCTCATGGCCGTCATGATGCCCTCGATCATGTTCATCATGAGCGCGGCGAGCCTTGCCCTGCTCTGGTTCGGCATCATCCGCATCGACTCGGGCGAGATGGAGATAGGCTCCCTCATGGCCTTCATCCAGTACTCCTTCATGATCCTCATGTCCTTCATGATGTTCGCCATGATGTTCATCATGGTGCCGAGGGCCCAGGCTGCGGCTGTCCGCATCGACGAGGTCCTCGGCACGGAGCCGACCATCTCCGATCCCGCGGTGCCGAAGGCCCCTGGGGCGGCCGACCGGGCGACCGTAGAGTTCCGGAATGTGACCTTCCGCTACCACGGTGCGGAGCAGGCAGCCATCGAGGGTGTCTCCTTCCGGGCCGCGCCCGGGGAGGTGACGGCCATAATCGGTTCCACCGGTTCGGGCAAGTCGACGATAGCCAAGCTCGTCGCCCGTTTCTATGACGCTGACTCGGGGCAGGTCCTCGTGGACGGCATCGACGTCCGGGAGATGGCCCAGGACGGGCTCCGCGCCCGCATCGGCTACGTTCCGCAGAAGCCCATCCTCTTTTCGATGTCCATCGCTGACAATGTCCGCCTCGGCACCGAGGGTGTCGACCAGGACGCCGTGCGGAAGGCCTCGGAGATCGCCCAGGCCACAGAGTTCATCGATACCATCGAGGGCGGCTATGAGCACGAGGTAGCCCAGGGCGGTCTCGACCTCTCCGGTGGACAGAAACAGCGCCTCTCCATCGCCCGGGCCATCGCCCGGAAACCGGAAATCTACCTCTTCGACGACTGCTTCTCGGCCCTCGACTTCCGCACCGACTCGCGGCTCCGCGCGCGGTTGAAGGAGGTGACGGGAAAGGCGACCGTCATCGTGGTAGCCCAGCGCGTGGGAACGGTCATGGATGCCGATCGAATCATCGTGATGGAGGATGGCCAGATCGTGGGGACAGGTACGCATCGCGAGCTCCTTGCCTCCTGTCCCGTGTACCATGAGATAGCCGCCTCGCAGCTGTCGGAAGAGAGGCTGGCGTGAGCGACAACAGTTCGAAGCGTTCCTCCGGATCCCCCGGCCCGGTCGTGGGACCCGGGGCGCGTCGTGATGGTGGCGGTCCCGGATTTGGCGGCCCCATGGGGCACATGGGCGCTGGCGGGCAGAAGCCCAAGGATTTCGGCGCGACGTTCAAACGCCTCCTGGGCTACCTCCGTCCCCACGCGCCGCGCCTTGTGGCTGTCGTCCTCCTGGCCATAGCCTCGATGTCCTTCCAGGTCGTGTCGCCCAAGATCCAGGGCCATGCCATGGACAAGCTCAAGGACGCCTTCATCGCCCGCATGACCCTCGACCGCATCGGAAAGCTCTCCGAGAAGGCTGGCCCCACGCTGTCGCAGCTCGGGATCACGCCCCTGGCCGAGGCCAGGGACGACAACGAGCGCGCCGCCATCGTGGAGAAGCTCGCCGCCCTGTCCGGGAAGATGCCCGCGGCTCCCGGGGCAAAGCCCGGTTTCACCCCCGAGCAGATGGCCGATGCGGTGCGTGCGATACGCGAGACCGGCGGCAGGATCGATTATGCAGCAATTGGTTCCATACTCCTTTTCCTCCTTGCCCTCTACGCCCTGTCCTCGGTCTTCATGTTCATTACCCAGTGGGTGATGTCCACGGTCGCCCAGGACACGGTCTCGAAGCTCAGGCGCGAGGCCCAGTCCAAGATCGACCGCCTCCCCCTGGCCTACCTCGACAGCCGGCCCCACGGCGACCTCCTGTCGCGCGTGACCAACGACATCGACACCATCTCGACGACCCTCCAGCAGAGCATCGTGCAGGCCATCACCTCGGTCATCCAGCTCGTGGGCTTCATCATCATGATGCTGACGATCAGCCCCCTCCTCACCGCCATCGTGCTGGCGACGCTCCCGCTCTACGTCGTCGCCACCGTCCTTATTGCCAAGCGCTCGCAGAAATACTTCAAGGAGCAGCAGAAGGAGCTCGGGGACCTGTCCGGCCACATCGAGGAGATGTACTCGGGCCACGCCATCGTGCGGGCCTACAGCCTCGAAAGGCGATCGCTCCAGAAGTTCAGGGACATCAACGATCGTCTCCGGAGCGCTTCGTCGCGCGCCCAGTTCATATCGGGGGTGATGTTCCCCCTCATGAACTTCATAGGCAACCTCGGCTATGTGCTCATATCGGTCGTGGGCGGCCTGTGGCTCACCAAGGGAAAGCTCACAATTGGAGGCATCACCGCCTTCATCCAGTACTCGCGCTCCTTCGCCCAGCCCATCGCCCAGACAGCGAACATCGCCAACGTGATCCAGTCGACCCTGGCCTGTGCCGAGCGCGTCTTCGAGGTCCTCGATGAGGCGGAGGAGGCCTCTGACAGGCCAGGGGCGGCGCTTCCTTCGCCGGTGTCCGGCCATGTCAGGGTGGAGGGCCTGTCCTTCCGCTACGTGGCCGACAAGCCACTCATCGAGGGCCTGTCCCTCGATGCCCGCCCGGGCCACATGATCGCCATCGTCGGTCCCACGGGAGCGGGCAAGACCACCCTGGTCAACCTCCTCATGCGCTTCCGTGAAATCGATGCCGGCGCGGTCCTGATCGACGGCAGGGATATCCGCGAGATGCCGCGGCGTGGCCTCCGGGGTCTCTTCGGCATGGTGCTCCAGGACACCTGGCTCTTCACCGGCACCATCCGCGACAACATTGCCTACGGCCGCGAAGGCGCGACCGAAAAGGATATCCACAGCGCTGCCAAGGCAGCCTACGCCGACCACTTCATCCGTGCCCTTCCCCTGGGCTATGACACGGTCCTCGACGAGGAGGCAGGCAACATCTCCCAGGGCCAGCGCCAGCTCCTCACGATCGCGAGGGCCATCCTGGCCGACCCAGCCATCCTCATCCTCGACGAGGCTACGAGCTCGGTGGATACGCGCACCGAGGTCCTCATCAGGAAGGCCATGACCACACTGATGGAGGGACGGACGAGCTTCGTGATCGCCCACAGGCTGTCGACAATCCGCGACGCGGAACTCATACTTGTCATGGACTCGGGCTCGATCGTGGAGCAGGGCACGCACGAAGAGCTGATCGCGAAGTGCGGCTTCTATGCGGAGCTCCACGAATCCCAGTTCGCGGGACCGGCGGTCGAGGAGTGCAAGTAGGATAAGGAGGCGCGAAGTGACGGAGACAGCTGACATCGTCAGGGTCGAGGCTCTCTCCAGGCGCTTTGGCACCGTGACCGCCGTGGATGGGATCTCAGTGTCGATCAGGCGGGGAGAGGTCTTTGCCCTCCTCGGCCCCAATGGGGCTGGAAAGACGACGACCATCAACATGCTCTGCGGTCTCCTGAAGCCTGATTCCGGAACCATCACGATTACGACGAGGCAGGGCCTTCCAGGAGCCGGCCGCTCTGTCGGTCTCTGTCCCCAGTCCATCATGGTCTGGGATACCCTGACCTGCATGGAGCAGCTGGTCTTCATGGCAAGGATGTACGACCTGCCCGGCACGCGGGCCCGCCTCCGGGCAGGGCAGCTCCTCGAGGTCCTCGGCCTCGCCGAAAAGCGGAACAGGCTAGCCCGGACCCTCTCCGGTGGCATGCAGCGCCGCCTCAACCTCGCCCTCGCCCTCGTCCACGAGCCCGAGCTCCTCGTCCTCGACGAGCCCCAGGCCGGCCTTGATCCGCAGAGCCGGGTCCTCGTCCGCGACTACCTCCGCTCGATCCGGAACGAGGTCACCATCCTCCTGACCACCCACGACATGGAGGAGGCGGACAAGCTCTCAGACCGCGTAGCCATCATGGATCAGGGCCGCATTCTCGTCGTTGACACGCCAGGGCGGCTCAAGGAGCTGGGTGGGGCAGGGGGTCTTCTTGAGCTCAGCCTCCCCACGGACGCCGGAGAACGGGGACAGACACTGGTCGAGCGGCTCCAGGGCGAGGGCCTCGAGGTCGCGAGGGAGGCCGGGAAGCTGGTCATCGCGGCCAGGGAGGGTGATTCCACTTTCATGCGGGTCCTCGCCCTCGCCCGGGAACTCTCCCTGGATGTCGAGGAGCTCAGGGTGAGGAAGCGCAGCCTCGAGGATGTGTTCATCGACCTGACGGGCAGGGGGCTCCGCGAATGAGGTTCTTGTCAGTCTTCGGCAAGTTCTGCCGCGAGAGCCTGAGAGAGTGGCCCATCCTCCTCCTGGCCCTGGCCTTTGCCCCTTTCTTTGTCCTCATCTTCCATGTGGCCTTCGACGCACGGCCGACGGAATACCGGCTTGCGGTGATCGATGAGGCCCCTGGGGGGACAGACACCCTGGGAAGGGCCCTCAGCGCCGCCCTCGAGGCTGCGAGCTTCGGGGACGATGGCCCCCGGATCAAGGTGTTTAAGCTTTCCTCCGAGAGCCAGGGCATCGAAGATGCCCAAAAGGGACTCGTCGACCTCGTGCTCGTCCTTCCTCCGGAGTTCCCGGCGAGCATCGAAGCTGGTTCCCGGCCCAGCCTGCGATTTCTGGGCGATCCCGCCTCTCCAAAATATGCCATGCTCCTCGCCCTGACCTACACGGTTTCCGAGTCCTGGGTCGCGGCCCTGACCGGACGCGAGGGCGTCATCACTATCGAGGAGCGGTCGGTCCGGCCCGAAGGCAAGCTTTCGCCCTTCGACGCCATGATGCCCAGCCTCCTCATCCTTTCCATCATTACGGTGCTCTTCACCTCGGCTGCCCTCTTCGTGCGCGAAACCGAGAAGGGCACGATCAAGCGCCTCCTGTTGTCCCGGCTTTCGCTGGCCGAGTATCTATCGGCTGCAGCCCTCAACCAGCTCCTCGTGAGCCTTGGGTGCATATTCCTCGCGCTGCTTACGGCCATGGCCCTGGGCTGGAAGCTGCAAGCGCCCCTGCCCGCGATCCTCCTTGTGTCGGGACTCTCCTCCCTGTCGGTCATCGCCTTCGGGCTGCTCACCGCTGGCTTCTGCAGCTCGGTCAAGGACGTGATGATCATCGGGAACTTCCCCTATTTCTTCCTTCTACTGTTTTCAGGCGTCATGCCCCTGCCTTCAGCTGACCTCATGACGCTGGCAGGGCACCGGCTTGGCGTGGGAAGCCTCTTTCCCCTGTCCTTCGGCGTTAAAGCCCTCGAGGGAATGATGAACTACGGGCTCGGGCCTGGGGACCTGGCCTTCGAGCTTATCGCCCTGATCCTCCTCACCGCTGCCTGGTTCCTTGTCGGATTCCTTCTTTTCAGGTTCCGGCGTCTCCGGACCTGAGGGCAGCAAGCTCCTCGGCCCTCCACCTGGGATTCTCACGCACCTCCTTGCGGACTGTGGAATCGACCGTTTATTATTATATATATACCCGAGGGGGCGGCGGTCCTGGCTTTTAGCGCCGACTTCCATCCCCTTCCGGGAAAAAGAAAGGAGCAGTACGTGGCGTCAAGCTTGATCGCAATCCTTGCAGCTTCGATCCTCGCACTCGTGTTCTTGGGTCTCTGGCTTTCCGCTCGTGGAAAACTCGCCTCCCTCACGGCCGCAGCCTCCGCGGTTCCAGCTCCGGTATCTGACGATCCGGATTCCAGGCTCGAAGCCCTGCGCGAAGAATTCATCGGCTCCCAGAAAGAGATCATCTTCACCCTGAGTGAGCTCGTGGAGTTCAGGACCAGGGAATCCGAAACCCATGTCGAGCGGGTAGCGGAGTTCGCGCGCATCTTCGCCGAGATACTTGGCCTCGATGCCAAGGAGGCCCTCCTCCTGACCGAGGCGGCTCCGATGCACGACATCGGCAAGATCGGCCTCTCCGACTACATCATCCACAAACCCGGCGCTCTCACCACCGAGGAACTCGAGATGATGCGAGACCATACCCAGATCGGCCACGATATCCTGGCCAGGCATCACGGGCCCCTTTTCCAGCGCGCTGCCACGATAGCCCTCGAGCACCACGAGCGCTGGGACGGCAGTGGCTACCCACGCGGACTCAAGGGTGCGGCCATCTCCCTTTCCGGGCGAATCGTTGCCCTCTGTGATGTTTTCGACTCCCTGTCCAACCCCCGGTCCTACAAGGCTGCCTGGACCCTCGAGAAGACGGTCGAGTTCGTCAAGGACTCAGCCGGACACCACTTCGATCCCAAGCTGGTCGAGGCCATGTCAGGGAACATGGACCGTTTCCTCAAGGTCCTCGTCCGGATGCGCGACCGCTGAGAGGCGGGAAGTGACGTACCAGGGCTGCCGGAAGGCAGCCCTTTTTTGTGCGACCAGGCGACTCTGGGTGCGTGTCTGTCCCCGTAGCCAGGCTGCGCGGCTGCGTATTCCCCCCGCTTGGCGCTACCCTGAGCTTTGTAAACCGGTTTATTTTTCCTCTTGAACCTTTCCTCTGACAGACCTTATAGTGATCTTTCAATAAATCCGGTTTTTTCAGGATTCGTCCAAAGCCTATTGAACCGGCATCACCTACGTTTTTTTCATGGAGGAAGAAGATGAAGAAGTTGCTCATGACGCTTCTCGCGCTCGCGACCGTAACCCTTGCATTCGCAGCTCCAGTCAAGCTCACCCTGGCCCAGGGCAAGCCCGAGATTGACGAAGCCCTCAAGGCCTATGCCTCCGACTGGAGCAAGGCCAACAACGCCGAGGTAACAATCAAATCTGTCGGTGGCTCCAGCAACATCAGCCTTGGCCAGCAACTCAAGGCCGATTATGCAGCCGGCGACATGCCTGACATTTTTGCGATCGACGGTCCTGAATCCTACAAGGAGTGGAAGGCGATCATCGCCGACCTCTCGGCCGCCAAGTGGGTCAAGAATACCTCTGTCGCCTTCAAGATGGATGGCAAGGTCTACGGCTTTCCCGTCGCCGTCGAAGGCTGGGGCATGGCGTACAATGCCGACCTCCTAGCCAAGGCCGGCGTCGATCCCAAGACCCTCAACAGCCTTGGCGGCTATACGGCCGCCTTTGCCAAGCTTGATGGCATGAAGGACGCTCTTGGCGTCAATTCAGTCGTCTCCATGGCCGCCGGCCCCGACATGGGTTGGGTTACCGGTGACCACAACTTCAACTCCCTCCTTTCCAACGGCCTCAAGTATGGCGATATGAGCGTGGCCAACGCCCTCCTGGCCGGCAATGTCGATGCAAAGCGCCTGACCGAGTACGCCGATTGGGTCGCCCTCCTCTTCAAGTATGCCGATCCGACTGTCCTTACTACCGGAAACTACGACTCCCAGGTCGGAGCCTTTGCCAATGGCAAGGCCGTATTCCTCCACCAGGGCAACTGGACAGATCCCAACATGAAGTCGGCCAACGCGACCTTCAAGATGGCCTTTGCACCCCATGGTTCCACCAAGGCCGTGAGCGACGGCATCTTTGTGGCCGCTCCCTCCTTCTACGCCGTCAACTCGAAGTCGAAGAACGCTACCCTCGCCAAGAAGTTCCTCGAGGACCTCGCTTCCACCGATCGTGGCGCCCAGTACATGGTCAAGGAAGCCGGCATGATCCCCGCCTTCTCGAACGTAAAACTGAGCCCCGACGGGCTCCTTTCCAAATCCGTCCAGACCTGGGCTGCCTCCGGCAAGATCTACAGCTGGAACCAGTACCAGTTCACGGGAGACTTCCGCTCGAAGACACTTGCTCCCATTTACAACCAGTTCGCAAACGGCTCCATCGACGAGGCGAAGTTCATCGAACTCTTGACCGACGCCTTCAAGAGCCTCAAGAAGTAATGACCAAAGCCGGGACATGAGGCCTGCGGGCCAATTGGCCCGGCGACAGTGTTCACTACGTGATCCATGATCAATGCGACGGCGGCCCTCCTCTTCCGGAGGGCCGCCCTTTTGTCCTTTCACGAGGCCCTCTTTCAGGGTATGGTGAATCAAATCACTCGCGCGGTCAGCGCGGCCAGACTAGAGCTCAGGGAGGCTATTGATGCGGTCGAAACGGGATCATACCTTCGTGTTCTGGCTCTTCCTTTCCCCGGTGATCTTCGCCTTCCTGATGGTCGTTGTCGTGCCCTTCGTCCTGGGCATCTACTACTCATTCACCGACTGGTCCTCGTCGCCACGGGACGGGGCAGGGGTACAGTTTGTCGGATTCCTCAACTATGCGAAGAGCTTCGCCGATCCGACCTTCCTCTATTCCTTCTGCATTACAGCCCTGTACACGATCGTCAACATGGCCGTGGTCAACGTGGTGGCCTTCGCCCTTGCACTCTTCGTGACGAGCAGGATTCCGGGCCGCAACTTCTTCCGCGCGGGCTTCTTCGTCCCCAACCTCATAGGCGGGCTCATCCTGGGCTACATCTGGCAGTTCATCTTCAACAGCGCGATCCCGAATCTCGGAGCCCTCCTGGGCATCAAGGCCTGGTCCGATCCGGCCAACCTCCTTCTGGCCAAGAGTGTCCCTGCCCTCTTCGCGATCGTCATTGCGGGGACCTGGCAGTACGCGGGCTACATCATGATGATCTACGTCGCGGCCATCGAGAATGTGCCCATCGAGCTCCACGAGGCAGCCCAGATCGACGGGGCAGGCCCCCTCCGGAGGCTCTTCGCCATCACCCTGCCGATGGCCTCGCAGGCTTTCACCATCACCCTCTTCCTTACCCTCGTGAATTCCTTCAAGCAGTTCGACGTGAACATATCCCTCACTTCCGGAGGGCCCTCGACCATGTTCATGGGAAAGGCTATCTACGGCACGGAGCTCCTGGCGATGAACATCTACAATGCGGCCTTTGTGTCGAATGACCTCGCGATGGGGCAGGCCCGGGCTGTCATCTTCTTCGTGGTCCTGGCCGTGATCGCGACCATCCAGGTGGGCGCGAACAAGAAGAAGGAGATCGAGCTGTGAGGACACTGCGCAACAACAACTATCCGCTTGGACTGCTCACCGCTGCCCTTTTCGCGATATTCATATTTCCCTTCTATATAGTACTGATCAATTCGGCCAAGGGCGCCTTCCAGATCACCGACAAGCCGCTGGCCCTCCCTTCTGACTGGAGCGTCCTGTTCACGAACGTGGCCAAGATCTGGACCAGCGCGAACATCCAGTACCAGTCCTCCTTCATCTCCTCGGTCATCATCACGGCCGCGTCCCTCGTCCTCATCAACTTCCTGTCGGCCCAGGCCGCCTGGGTCCTCGTCCGCTCGAAGACCAGGACTTCCGGCGTCGTCTTCCTCATCTTCGTGGCAGCCATGGTGATCCCCTTCCAGATCGTCATGTTCCCCCTCCTGTCCTGGTTCAGGGGCATCGCCGATGTCACGGGCATCAAGCTGCTCAGGAGCTATTGGGGCATCCTCCTGGCCTATGTCGGCTTCGGGATGTCGCAGTCGATCTTCATGTTCCACGGCTTCATCAAGAGCATCCCCCTCGAACTCGAGGAGGCTGCATATATCGACGGCTGCTCGAGACCGGGAATCTTCTACCGGATCATCTCGCCGATACTGAAGCCCATCCACGCGACGGTCCTGGTGCTCAACGGCATCTGGATCTGGAACGACTACCTCCTTCCCCTCCTCATCCTGGGCAAGGGCAACAAGATCATGACGATACCCCTGGCCATCTCCAATTTCGCCGGCGCCTATGTCAAGCAGTGGGACCTCATCATGACGGCCATCCTCATGGCGATGGTACCAGTTATCATCTTTTTCCTGATAGCCCAGAAATCCATCATCAAGGGCATGGTGGCCGGCTCCATCAAATGACAGGGAGCCGATGGCTCCATCAAATGACAGGGAGCCGATGGCTCCATCAAATAGGCACCCAGGCGGAGCAGGAGCGGCTGTGCGCGTGACCATCAGGGACATTGCCGCGAAGGCGGGTGTCTCCAAGACGACTGTCTCCTTCGTGCTCAACGATCCGGGCCGGATCTCGCCCGAGACCCGGAAGCGCGTCCTGGACATCATCGCGGAGATGGGATACGAGCCCGATTCGGTGGCCAGGGCCCTGGCCACGCGCCGCCTGGGAGCCATCGGACTTCTCCTCCCCCAGCCCCTTCACGAAGCCCTCTCCAATCCCCACCTCTGCGAGATCGTGCGGGGTATCGGCATGATCTGCGACGAACGGGGGCTGGTCCTTACGATGCTGCCCCCGATCCGCGGCAAGGTCGAAGAGGCAGCGCGCAGGGCCGCCGTCGATTCCCTCATAATGATAGGCATCGAGGTCGATACCGAGGTCACGCGAATCCTCGGTCGCCGTCACCTG
This sequence comes from uncultured Spirochaetota bacterium, assembly GCA_903821875.1. Taxonomy (GTDB): domain Bacteria; phylum Spirochaetota; class Spirochaetia; order Treponematales; family Rectinemataceae; genus CAIJMU01. The sequence goes on along the minus strand of CAIJMU010000057.1, from coordinate 29,995 downwards.
CCCTTCGTTACCATAGATGCCCGCGAAATGGAGGGAATTGCCAACATCGGAATCGACAACGAGGCAGCCGCCCAGGCGATGATGGAGCACGTTCTGGCTCTTGGCCACCGCCGGGTAGGCATACTCAGGCTCAAGCCCGAGGCCTATTCCAGCGGCGCAGAAGGACATTCCCTGGTCAGCGAGCGGCGCCTTTCCGGTTTTGCGAAGGCGCTTGCGAAGTTCAACCTCGTGGCCGGGGGAACGGATGCAGCCATCGTGCTTGCCGAGGGCTCCTTCGAGGGAGGCCTCCGCGCTACCGACGAGCTCCTCGCCCTTCCCGGTCCGATGCCGACCGCCTTCGTCGCCATGGCCGACATCATTGCCCTCGGCGCCTACGATGCGCTCAGGAGACGGGGTCTTTCAGTTCCCTCTGATGCCTCGGTCTCGGGTTTTGACGACATCCCCCTGGCCAGCCGCGCCTCCCCGCCCCTCAGCACGGTGCGACAGCCTGGCTTCGAAAAGGGCGCAGGCGCTGCGACCCTCGCCTGCGAGCTTCTTTCCAGGGTCGATTCCCGCTCCAGAATCCTGCCCTTCGAGCTGGTCATCCGCGCTTCGACCGGGGCTCCGGGCCAGTCCAGGAAGCCCGATCCTGCCCAGGACCCGGCGGCAGCCGCCCCGAGGTGAGCCCAGGAGGCAGGGAGCCACCTGACTCCGAGACCGACCCCTTTGGCCCGGATTTCCGTGCCTTTCTTGCTCCAGAGGCCGATCGTCTCTCACTCCTTTCCACAATGCTCGCATCGAGGGGGATCTCAGGCCAGGTCCTGGCCATTGCCGGACGCCGTCACCTCCTCGTGCGGGCCTGCCATGGAAAGCCGGCCGTCATCCTCGTCGCCCACTACGACCGCGTGGCTGAGAGCCCCGGCGCCCTCGACAACTCGGCCGCCTGCCTCGTCCTTGTTCGCGTGGCGGCTCATCTGGGCAGTTCGCGCCTGGGCAAGAACAGGGACAGACACCGAAGCGGGGATGGAAAAAGCCAGCGAGGAGGCGTCCTCATCCTGTTCACCGATGGCGAGGAGGCTCCCGCCACGGAAGGCGCGCTCTCACAGGGGTCCTATTCCCTTGGCCTCGGCCTCAGGTCGATCCTCGGAGGGGGACAGACAGCTCTCCGAGGGGGACAGACACCCTCAGCAGGGGGACAGACACCGGGGAAGTGGCCGACCCGGCCCTCGATTCTTGTCCTGGATGTCGTAGGGAGGGGTTCGCGGCTCCTGCTTTCTACCTCTGCCCGGCGGGCCTTTGCGCCGGGGGAGGATCCCGAGGGTGCAGCGATTCTTGCGGGGACAGTCACCGCGCTGCGCCGGGCAGCGGTCAAGGCAGGCATCGGTGAGCCACTGGAGCTGCCCCTGCCCTGGTCGGATGATCTGGGCTTCTCGCTTGCAGGACTTCCCTCGGTCGGCATCAGTCTCCTGCCCGCGTCGGAGGCGGAGCGACTTTCGCGCGCGGTCTCGGGTTTGGCCCTCCTGCCAGGCGCGGAGCTTCTTGGCCCAGCCTGGCCTGGGACCTGGGCCCTCACCCACAGTCCCCAGGACTGCATCGAATGCCTTGAACCCGATGCCCTTCGTGCCATGGAAGATTTCTGCCTTGCTTTCTGCCGCGAGGCTGGATGAGCTGATGGGGGGAAGCCCATTCGACTGCCTCCCCTGTCCCTCCGTCCCTCATGGCCGTCCCTCCTGGCTGTTGACCGCAGCCCAGGGACAGGCGACTATCCTTAGGAATGAACCTCTCAAACCTCGGCACCCTTGCCCTCTCCCCACCCCAAAGCCCCGAAGCCTGGCTTGCGACACAGCCCTCCTGGCGCTTTGACTTCGCTGGTGGGGACCTCGTCCTTATCCAGCCCAGTTCGACCCTCATCGTATACGCACTGGGCATCCTCACGATCGCCATGGGCCTTCGCTTCCTGGGATTGAGGCGACGAGCTGCAGCCCTGGCTGGCGCTTCGGGGACAGCTACTGCGCGCGCCCTCCTCTGTTGGGGGATCGCGCTCGTGGTCTGGGGCCTCGGCACCCTCCTCGCTGGCACGAGCTACCAGGCCTTCGGCTACATGATAAAAGGGTCCGGCCGCGCCACGATGGCCCTTACGAGCTACTGGGAAGTTGCCTACATGATGCTCACCGTCGCGAGCGTCTCCTCGATGGGCGTGGCCGTGGCAGCCTTTTCGACGCGTGGCCTGGGCGGGAAGTTCCTCGGAGCCTGGGCCTGGATCTCCACGCCCGCCTATCTCGCCTTTGCCCTTGTCGGGGCGGCGAAGCCAGACGCCTTCATGGTTTCCTTCGAAGCCATGGTGCTCTTCGTGATCCCCTCGATGCTGGGCTTTTTTGCCGTCAACCTCCTGGCCTGGCTCCGCTGGAAGCGACGGGCGGACCTCATCCTCCTCCGGGCCTGGCTCGGCATGGCCCTTGTGATGGCCGCCTACTTCGCCGCCTATCTCGGAGGCCTCGGGCCCGCCCTCTGGTCGAGGGGCCTGTGGTTCTCCGAAAATGATGTGCTCCATCTCGGCCTCGTCGCATGGATGCTGTACCTCGGTTTCCGCCTCGCCCCTGCCCTCCTCAGGTCTGGGGGAGAGGCTGCGCTGGCCTGAGCCACCGCCAGGCTGAATCCTGCTGGCAAGAAAGAATCGTCTGTGCAATGAGATGCACACATGCCTGCGCAACCCATGGCTCTCGAGGTGCGTGCGGGTCGATTTCGGGAAGACCTGTACTACCGCCTCAACGTCATCAGGATCGACGTTCCTCCCCTCCGGGATCGCTGCGAGGATATCCATGGGTGTCTGTCCCCCAGTTCCTGCCCCAATCCTCGAACCTAGCCAGCTTCCTGGCCCTCCACGAGGAAGCGCATCTCCGCGAGGTCCTGGGACGGGCCGGAGGCAACAGAAGCCTGGCTGCCGAATGGCTCGGTATCAGAGGTCGCCAGCTCTACAACAAGCTCGAACGCTATTGCATTGAAAGTTAGCCTGGGTTGGCACGATTACTGCAATACTGTAAAGGAGGTACAAACATGCAGCATCGAGGCAGGCTTGAGATCAGGGCCCTGGCATTCTCAAGGCAGTGTATTTCCGTCCTTTTGTCCTGCCCTTCCTCCATTGGATCATGCAGGACATCCCTCTGCGGAGCCCCATCGTGACGGGCCCGATCCAGAGGTTCTGGAAGCCCCTTGAAGCCTTAAACGAGGCGGTCAGCCGCATCGGCAGGAGCGACTACAGCGCACGACTGCGGGTCAGGAGCTCCGCGGAGTTCAGGGATCTCGCGATCCTCTTCAACCGCATGACCGAGGAGCTGGCGGCCAAGGAAGCGATCCTGGAGGCAGAGGTGGCCCGCACTGCGGCCGAGCTGACCCAGGCCAGGCTGAAGCTTGGCGAAACGAGGGATGCCCTCCACCATCAGGAAAAGCTAGCCTCCCTTGGTGCCCTCGCCACAGGCTCGGTTCAAGCCGCGCTGTCCTGATCCGGCAGGCAGCCTGCCTCGGGCGCCTCAGGCGCATTCATTCATTTAGCAGCGAAGTCGCCTTCGAGGAGTTCCTCGATCTGGGCAATGCTGATGGGTTTGAGAAGATAGGCCGAAGGTTGGAGGGCCAGGGCCTGGTCGCGCATCTCGTGGTCTGCATAGCCACTGGTGAAGATGATGGGAACGTCGAGGAAGGTCCTGATTACCTTCGCTGCAGCCATGCCGTCCTGGGAGCCACGGATTCGGATATCCATCAGGATGGCGTCCGGCACTTCCTTCCTGGCCATGTCGATGGCATCCTCGCCCCGGCTCGCGATTCCACAGACGATATGGCCACCCTTGATGAGGTTTGTCTTGAGCTGGCTGGCGATCATGAATTCATCCTCGACCACAAGAATCCGCGTGTGTTTCATCTTTTATACCCTTGGACGATATTGGTCATCCTTGAACGTGATTCGGCAGGCCAGGCCCGCGCCAGAATGGAAATCAACACTTCCCTCGAGCTGTCCCTCCCCGAGGCCGAAGATTGTCTGCAGTCCTAGATGACCGTCGCGTCGGAAGTCGAAACCGATGGGAACCCCTATGCCATCGTCGGCGACAAAGAACTCGATGGATCCATCCTTGTCGCGGCGCAGGGAGACGGAGATCCTTCCCTTTCTCCCCTCGGGGAAGGCAAAGATGAGGGCGTTCGAGATCAGTTCGTTGAGGATGAGTCCGCAAGGGATTGCGCTGTCGATGAGGACCTCGACCTCGTCCAGTTCCGTGTCGAAGGCTACCTCGGTGGATGAGACGTTGTAGCTCTTCGACAGGAGTTCGATCAGGTCCCTGATATAGTCCTTGAGGTTGATATGTGAGAGGTCGGCCGCGTCGTAGAGCTTCTGGTGGACCAGTGCCATCGACCGGATGCGGTTCTCGGCTTCCTTGAAGGCATTGATCAGGCGTTCATCCCCCTGTTCGAGGGCCTGCAGCTCGAGCATGGCGATGATGACCGACATATTGTTTTTTGTGCGGTGGTAGAGCTCCCTGAGGAGGGTTACCTTCTCGATGAGGGAGCGTTTAACCCCTTCCTCACCCTCGATGCGGCGGGTGATGTCCTGGCAGATGGCGAAGTTCTCGTCTCTTCCCAACCGTACGGCGTGGACGCTCATCCAGAAAATGCTGCCATCCTGTCGACGGAACTGGAGTTCCCCGTAGGCCTTGCCCTCGGAAAAGACCCGGCTGAAATGGGCGCGTCCCTCGTCGACAGAGGCAGGCGCCAGGAGTTCCGCTACCGAAAGCCTGAGGAGATCCCTGGGCGAATAGCCGGTCAGGAGGCTCGCGCCCCGGTTGACGCGGAGGTATCTGCCTGCGTCGTCTGCCACGAAGATCGCCTCGGGGGAGTTCTCGAAGTAGGACTCGAGGGTTGCCTCGCTCCTGGCCAGCCGCTCGGTGGCCACCCGGAGCCTCCTCCGGCCGACCACCAGCAGTATGACAATCACGGTCAATACGACGAGGGCGACGGTGTAGGCTAGCAGGTAGCCCCAGATTTCAGCCAAGGGATCGGCTGGTTTGAACAGGATCTCTGCCCCGTTAGGGAGCGCCGATTCGGGAAGGCTGAAACGCGCCAGCTGCCTGTGGTCGAAGAGGAGCTTCCCAGGATTGTCCATGAGGGGAGGAAGGCTCCCAGGTGGCGCTCCCCGGAGGATGGCAAGGCCGAGCTTCCCGGCCGAGGTACCGTGGTCGTGTCCGGTGAGGATCTTGCCTCCTACAATGCCGTGGCTGATCCGGTTTTCGATAAAGCCGAAGCTCGGCACGGGGCAGGCTGCCGAGAGCCGTTCCATAGCCTCTTCGTAGGTTAGAAGGGTACCTGAGGCGTCGAGGTGGGTTCCGATGGGCACGTAGATATCGCCCTTTCCGAGGCGTGAAACGAGGGCTAATTGCCCTTCGATATCATCGATAGTCCTGAAATCGAAGCTGAGCCTGGGGAACTGGTCCCCGATGGCTTCGAACTCCTTTTGTATCGCCATGGAGGTCGGGGTACCGTCGAGGGTGAAGACGACGCGCTTTGTTCCGGGCAGGAGGGCCAGGGCGGCCTTGAGCGTATCGGAACGCCCCGACAGGAAATTCTCGGCGATACCCGTCATGAGGAACTCGCCTTCCTTCCCGTCGCTGATGTAGTCGTTGACGCCGGCAAACACCAGGGGGATGCGGCGCCCGAGCCGCCAGGGACTTTCCCTCATGAAGGAATAGGCTGAATTGTCCGTAGTGAAGATGAGATCCAGATGCTGGTCGCCTGCGAGTTGGGCGAAATATGCTTCCGTGAGCGCCAGTTTGGTGTGGAATCTCCGGTCGTCGAGGTGGAACACTGAGATGTCGAGGGAGTTTTCTGGGAGCTCTGCGGTCAAGGCTCCTTTGATGCCCTCGAACTGCGCGACGCTCCAGGCAAAGCCCTCATGGTAGGAGTCCAGCACGAGGATATGCCATTTCCTGTTTTCTGGCTGTGCTTCGAGCGTAACAAGGAAGAAAAGCAGGGACACCACAATTAGGGCGGCGCGCCGTAGTCCGCTTTTTCCTGCAGTTACCACCATGTAAGTGTAGGCGCACATCGGCTAAGATTCAATGGAATGCATTTGAAAACCTGCATCCAGGATGCCAGGCAGAGGCGGCTGCCGAGGCGGGAAAGCTGCAAGCCATGCAGGCACTTCGCTATGACGGGGTTTCGCTTCGCAGCCACCGGGCCGCTTCCTCGTACTCGTAGGCGGTAAGCCTGGCTTCGAGTTGTGCAAGCCGCTCCTCACCGAAGCCTCCGAGAAGCTCTGCGCGCATTTCCTTGAAGTAATTCACCGCTTCGAGGTCGAAGTTCTCCACGAGCCGTCCCAGCTCCTCGAGGATGGCCGCCATTCTTTCAGGGCTGGTCAGCCTGATATCCTGTTCGGCCTGGAATCGTGCCAGGACGAGGGGTTCAAGCTCAACCAGGGTGGCGGCAAGCGCTGCCCGAAGCTCCACGAGGGCAGCTTCCCTTGCCAGCGGATCCCCACCATGCCTGAGGATGTCCTCGAGCCCGGAGGTGGCCTTCTGGATGGCAGTTGCCCCTATGTTTCCGGCTACCCCCTTGAGGCCGTGGGCGAGGAGCTCCGCCGTCTCGGCATCCCCCCCTTCGAGGGCAGCGGCGATCCGGTTGCCGTCGTCCCGGTGGTCTTCCCTGAAGCGCGCGAGGAGCTCAAGGAAAAAACCGGTCTTTCCTCCCACCCGCGCAAGTCCGTCCCGAAAGTCGATGGTGGACAGATGGGGCAGGGAGGCTACCAAGGAATCCTGGTTTTCCTGGGGAAAGCCCTCCCTCGTACCCGGGCTTCCCTGACTGTCCCCGGGCTCACGTACGCTGACAAAGCGCTCGAGGGTCGCGAAGAGGACCTCGGGATCGATGGGCTTGGCGATGTGGTCATTCATCCCGGCCTCGAGTACCCTCCGCTTGTCGGTCTCCATCGCATAGGCTGTCATCGCTATGATCGGAAGCGCCTCGAAGCGGCTGTCGGATCGGAGGCTGCGGGCTGCGGAATAGCCATCCATCAGTGGCATCTGGATGTCCATCAGCACGGCGTCAAAGGGGGTGTCAGCCTGCATGACCGCCTCCACTGCCTCGAGCCCGTCCACCGCCACAGAAACTGCGACACCGACAGACTGGAGGAGCTCGGTGGCGATTTGCCTGTTGATGTCATTGTCCTCGACCAGGAGGATCCTCGCTCCGCCGAAGTCTCGCTTCCGCGTGTGGCTGGTCGCGGTGGCTGTGGTTTCGTCCTGACCGTTCAGGCTGTCATGAGCCCCGAAGTGCCGCTTCAGCGCCCTCCTGAGGACAGTGGAAGTGAGCGGCTTTACGAGGTACTCCTCGGCCCCTGCCTCGGCAGCCTGGGGCCGCTGTTCCTCGCCCGAGCTCCCGGTAGCAATGAATACCAGCGGAGGCTTTCGGAGCCCGAGCTCCTGCTTCAAGCGCCTCGTCGCGGTGACGCCATCCAGTCCCCCCGGCATATGGAGGTCAATCAGCACGAGGGCATAGGGATCGCTCGCGTCGGCCTCCGCAAGCAGCTCAAGCCCGGCTTCGGCAGAGGCCGCGGTCTCGACCCGGAAGCGCAGCTCTTCGAGGATGCTCCGGTGGATGTTCCTGGCTGCCGCATTGTCATCCACGACCAGGACCCGTCTGCCATCGAAGGCGGCTGGAAGGGATATATCCAGATCCATTCCCTCCCCAGCCTCATCGAGCCAGATTGTAAAGCGGAACTTGCTTCCCTTTCCGGCTGCGCTGTCGACCCAGATCTGCCCGCCCATCAGCTCCACGAGTTTCTTGCTGATGCTGAGGCCGAGACCGGTACCTCCGTACTTCCTGGTCGTCGAGCTGTCTGCCTGCGAAAAGGCCTGGAAGAGGCGGGTCACCTGCTGTGGATCCATGCCGATGCCCGTATCCTCCACCGCGAAGAGGAGCTTGGAACGCGGACCCACTCGCTCGACGAGCTCCACCGAGAGCCGGACCTCACCGGCATCGGTGAACTTCACGGCGTTTGACAGGAGGTTGAGGAGGACCTGGCCGAGGCGGAGGGGGTCTCCCATCCAGGCGCGGGGGATTCCCTGGGGCGCGTCGATGAGGAACTCGAGCTCCTTTTCCATGACCTTCTGCGAGACCATCGTGCCCAGGTTCGTGAGCACCTCGTCGAGATCGAAGCCGACCTTCTCGATCGTGAGCTCCCCCGCCTCGATTTTCGAGAAATCGAGGATGTCGTTGATGACGCCCAGGAGGGTGAGGCCCGCATTGTGCACCTTCGACACGTAGTCCTGCTGCTTCCGTGTCATTCCCGTCTTGAGGGCCAAAGATGACAGCCCGATGATCGCATTCATCGGGGTGCGGATCTCGTGGCTCATGTTGGCGAGGAACTCGTCCTTCATGTGTCCTGCCCGCTCGAGGGCGATGTTCGCTTCGGCCATCCGGTCACGGTTCTCGCGGAGCTCTGCCTCGCTCTTCCTGAGCTCTGAGGTGCGTTCCTCCACACGCTGCTCGAGGGTCCTGTTCAGTGTCTCAAGCTCGAGCTGCGCTGCCCTGCGGTCGCTGATGTCGTGGAAATTGTTCACAATTGCCTTGACCCCGGGGGTGGCCAGGAGGTTCGTGAAGCTTCCCTCGATCCAGCTGTAGCCGCCGTAGCGGTGGCGGTAGCGGTACTCCGCAGTGAAGGGTCTCGCCGGATCGGCGACCAGGGCACGGAAAAGCTCGAGGACACGGGACGCGTCCTCGGGGTGTATGCCCTGGAGCGCCTGCTTGCCCAGGATTTCCCCAGGCTGGAGGTCGAACATCCTGAAGGCGGAGGGGCTTCCGTAGATGACCAAGCCCTTTGCATCGATGAGGGCGATGCCGTCCGGGGCGTTCTCGATGATTGCGGAATTCCGTGTCTCAAGCTGGCGGACAGCCTCCTCGGAATGGGCGACTGCGAGGTTGGCTTTCTGGCGATTGGACAGGAAGATGAGGAAGCTTCCCGCGAAGGCGAAGCCGACCAGGAGGGTGAGCCAGGAGACCCAGTTCCTTCCGTCCCGCGCGAAGGCCGGTCCCGGCCGCGCGATGAACAACCAGGACCGCTGCCCGACCTCCCAGGTCGCCGACTCGTAGAGACCCGTCTCGAGGCTGCCAGGACGAAGTGCGGCGCTGGCCAGTGGCGATGACGGACCCGAGATGGAGTGGTGGAAGCCGAGGAAGAGGGGCGAGTCAGGAGAGGTGACATCGAAGGCCTCGATCTCGATGTCGTGACTCTCGATGCTGGCCAGGGCCTCTTCCAGCCAGTCCCCGACCATGAAGGCGCCTGAAACGACGCCAATGAGGGCGAGCCTTCGATCCTCTACTGTGGCTTGCGGCATCCCTCTTCGATAGACGGCTTCCATGAGAAGGACCCCGGAGCGCCCCTTCCTGTCGAACTGGAAAGGCAGGGGTGGGGTGAGTGTGGCCTTGCCTGAATCGCGGGTCTTGAGGATGGCCTCCCGGCGTGGCGCACTGCTTGCCGTGTCCCAGCCCGTCCGTGCTGCCTCCTCGGCCTTGGGTTCGAAGAGGGTCGAGGGAAAGTATTCCGCACGCTTCGGGGCTGGAACGGCACTACCGTCCAGGTTCAGTTCCGTTATCCGGGCATCGAGGAAGCCCCGGGACTGGATGGACCTCTCGTAGGAGGAGCGCTCGGCGTCGGATACGCGGGGAATCCACGAGAGGTTCAGCGTGGACGCGTTGTCGCCGATCAGGGTCCTGGCATAGTCCCCGAACTCCCCTGGCGATGCCTGCGGCTGGCTCGTTGCATAGGCGGCGAGGGCGTTGACCGACCAGAAGCCCTTCTGGATCGTGTCCTTGGAGACCTGCAGGGACTCGCGGAAGTCACGATGGAATTCGTCTTTGATGCCCTGTCTGGTGATGGCGGAAGCTTGAAAGAAGATGAAGAGTGTGGCGCCCACAATGAAGGACGAAAGGATCCAGGGGAAGGATTCGACCTCGGGCCTTTTCTTCCGGCCCCTGGCCAGGCTGACAATGGCGGGAACTATCAACATGGTTCCTGAAAAGTCAGAGAGCCACCAGCGTCCGATGATCGGGAGCAGCTCCGACCCTGCTTCGATGCCCGTGATGTACAGCATCACCGATCCCAGGGCAGCGCTCGCCAGGATGATGAGGGCAACTGCGCCGTTGCTGCGGAGGATCTCACCGGTACCTTGGGGGGGGAGGACAGTAGACAGGCGCCTGATAGCCCAGGCACTGCCCCAGGTTTCGAGGGTCCGGATGGCGCCGATGGTCAGCGCCAGGCCAAGCATTTCGGGGTTGGCGAGCGCGGCCATGCTGCCGAAGGCGCTTATTCTGAAGAGCGTGTCTCCGAACAGGACGCCGATGAGGGCAGTCCTTCCGAAAACCAGCACCATGGCGATGCCGAGGCCCGCTGGAAGCCAGAGCGCGTAGCTGTCCTCGATTGGAGGGAGGAAGGCGTTGCCGATGAGCGCGGCTATCAGGTACACCGCTGCCACGATCACGATTTCCGCCACTCGCCGAAGCAGAACCAAGACCTTCACCGCTCCTCCCGAAGGACCAGTATGCCATCAGGGAGTCGTTCCGCCAATACACCGCCCGGGAGAAAGGGGAAGGAAAACCGGGTCCCTCAGGACCAGCGGCGGGCGTAGGCTTCGCGGTCGAACTTGCGCTTGAGCCCACCTTCGTTCATGTACCGGATACACCCGAACACTGTCCGCCTGGACCAGGGACGGTCGTGGCGGCCGAAGCACCAGGCGACGCCGGCGTAGCCGTTGGGATCCCGCCCGTCGAGGGCGTAGCGGTCATTGAGAGAGAGGGCTGTCGCGAAGGCCTCCTCTGGGCTTGCGCTCCACTCGATGATCTTCTTGCCCCAGTACATGCGCATGTAGTTGTGGATGATTCCTGTCCGGATCAGCTGGTTCTGGGCAGCGTTCCAGTAGGGATCGTGGGTCGCTGCCGCCTCGAGGGTCTCCCGTCCGTGGATCCACGGACGCCTGTCCCCGGCAGCCTGGGCGAGGCTCCGCCTGGCCCACTCCGGGACAGCATGGTCATAGACGTCATAGTTGGGCTCCCGCAGGCAGAGGTTGATGGCGAGCTCCCTTCGCACGACCAGCTGTTCGACAAAGGCTGCGGCTCCCGGCCCCCCACGCTCAAGCGCAGAGCGCGCCATCGCGGCGCACGAGATCTGCCCGAAATGCAGGTAGGGACTCATGCCGCTTGTACCCTCGAGGTTGGGATCGTTCCTGTCCCCCTCGTAGCGGTCGAGCCGGTCGAGGAAGCTCTTGAAGGCTACGCGGGCGGCCGCACTTCCGGGCCGGAGGGAAGGCTGCTGCCCGGGTGAAGGGTCGCCACGGTGGGCGGGATCCTCTGGTTTCGCGTAGGCCTCGAAGAGGCTGTCTTCCTTGTTGGCCCCCTGGTCCACGCCGAGGCTGGCCGCGTCGCGGATCTTCCCCCGAAAGACCGAGGGCTGGGCGTAATGATGGATAGCGCCCTCGATCTTCCGCCTGAGCGTCGCGGCCGACCACTCGAGCTTCAGGCTGGCTGCATCGGCGGGGACAACCGTGTCGGCATCGACGCGGAGCAGGGGAATCCCCAGCACAGCGAGCCGCTCTGCCAAAGCCAGCCTCCACGCTTCCTCGTGGCGGAGGTAGCCACGGTCACAGACGACGAGGGCGCTTTGGTCGTGTCTGTCCCCATTTTCCCGCCCCCCGCCCCCCTGCTTCCCGCCGGCCCAGGCGGCGACGAGGGGAACCGGATCCCCGGCCGGTGCCCGCTTGAGCGCGAAACCGATGCCCCTGGCGCGGAGTGCTCCTGCGGTCTCGCGGAGACCCGCGAGCATGAATCGGTAGTGGACAGCGGTGGCTGCGGGATAGTCGAGGAGTACGAAGAGGACAAGGAGGGGAAGGTCCAGGCGCTGAGCCTCGGTGAGGGCGAAGGTCAGGGCGGGATTGTCGATGGCCCGCTGGCTGTGCTGCATCCAGTAGAGGACGTGGCTTCCCCTTGCAGGTCCAGCCCCCGTGAGTGTCGCGATGCGTTCAGGTTCTACCATTCCCCGATGATACCCGATGCCGACTGTCTGCGCTTCCTCCTGTTGACCATGTCCTTCGCTGACGCTACCGTCATGCCTGCGATCCAGCGAACGCAGTGCCGGGTTGCCGCTTTTCCCTGTCCGGGCTACGGAGGTTTCATGGTCGACATTGAGTCCCTTCAGAAATATTCGCTCTTTGGCGGGCTCCTGCCCGAGCAGATCGAGGCCATTCGGCAGTATCTCGTTTTCGAATCCTATCCCGTGGGCACCGACATCGAAATCGAGGGCCGGGACAATGACCGTATCCACTTCATCCTTGAAGGAAGGGTTGCGGTGATCAAAGGTACGACGAAGATCGTCGAGATAGGGGAGGGCGAGACCTTCGGAGAGATGGAGATCCTCGACGTCATGCCGGCCACGGCCACGATCAGGGCCCTCTGCCCGGTCAGGGTTGCCACGCTCTCGAACCGCGCCCTGCATCACCTCTCCCACGAGGACATCAGGGCCTTCGCGATCACGGTCATGAACCTCGCCCGCGACCTTTCCCGCCGCCTCCGGAGGATGAACGAGCTGGCGGTGGGGAACTCCGAACCGGACTGCCCGTGAGAGGTGAGGGATCGGTGGGCCAGGCCATGGGGGGAAGGGTCCCGCACTTCATCAGGCGCTTCCGCATCGCCAGCGTGACAATGACCGCTGTCGTTCTCGCCCTCCTCCTGTTGCCTGGGAAGGACATCCCGCACGTCGATGTGCCCAATGTCGACAAGGCCGTCCACTTCGCGATGTTCTGGCTCTGGTCCCTGGTCCTCCTCTATGACTGGAGGAGCCTCGCAACCCGTGTGCCCCTCCTTTTCATCATCGGTACTGCCATGGCCCTCGGCACCGAGACAGCCCAGCTCTTTGCCATCAACCGCTCCTTCGATCTGAGGGATGCAGCCTTCGATCTCCTCGGTGTCGCCGCTTCTGCCCTGACCTTCAAGTGGCCCATCGCGCTGGTCGACCGCCTCCTCGACGGACGTTAGGGCGGCATATCTTCTGCCTGACATCCTTCCAGGCCCTGCCATTCCAAGGATGGACGCATGCTGACCCTGACGGGCCCCACCTCCACAGCCTTGCCCCTCCCTGCGCTCCCCGCTGCCGTGCTACCGTGGGCCATGACGCACGATCAGGCAGCCTGGGACCTCAGAACCGAGTTCGACAGCTTCGAGGGTGGGCGCTTTGTCGCCGGCCTCGCCCGTGTCAGGGAACTCGCCACCCTTCTTGAAGCCCTCGGGTCCTCCCTCGAGCCCTCCCTCGCCAGGGCAGCCGCCCTCGAACCAGAGGCCGACGCCGCAGCCCTCGATGCCTGCTTCAGGAGCCTCGGTTTCGGCCTCGAAGCCTCGACCCTCCTGTCAGACCTTTCAGTCTATACCAATTGTGTCTCATCCATCGACGGGACGGACGCGGAGGCGCGCCAGTTCCGCGGCATCCTCGCCTCCCTGTCCGCCCGGCTTGAAAAGTCGAGGGCCGCCCTCGACCTCCTCTTGGCGCTGGCTTCGGAGGCCTTCACGGCCGCCGTGCTCGAAGGCCCCGAGGGAAGGCCCCACGCCTTCCTCGTGGGCCAGGGGCGGAAATACCGCGACCGTCTCCTTCCCCTGGCTGTGGAAAATACCGTTACAACACTGTCTACCGATGGTTTCCAGGCCTGGGGCACGCTCTACGACTCCATTACCGGCACGGCGACCTGCCTCCTCCGGCCGCCCCCGCTTGCCGGAACCGAAGGCTCCTTGCCCGCAGGCGAACGGCGGATCGGCCTTGCCGAGGCAGCCTCGCTGTGGCGGGACCCCGATCCGGCCCTGCGCCAGGCCGGCTACGAGGCCCAGGCCCAGACCTTCAGCCTCCACAGGGAGAGCCTCGCCGCCATCCTCAACTCCCTGGCAGGCTGGCGCCTTGCCGAGTACGAACTCCGCTCCGCCACGGCCCCCCTCCACTTCCTCGACCCCGCCCTCGCGCAGAACCGCATGGCCAGGAGGACCTTCGACGCGATGATGGCCGTGGTCGACGAGTCACGCGAACTCGGCCGAGAGGCGCTGCGCCTCCAGGCCCGGCTCATGGGCGTTCCGCGCCTGGCCTGCTGGGACATCCTTGCCCCCTGCCCCGTCGCAGGGGGGAAGGCTGGCGCAGAAGCGCGCAATGCAGAATATTCTTTTGCAGAGGGCCTCGAACTCGTGCGGGGAGCCTACGCGGCGATCGACCCCGCCATGGGCGACTTCGTCCTCGAGATGCGCGACACGCGACGCATCGAGGCGAGGGTGCTTTCCACCAAGCGCCCAGGAGCCTATTGCACGCGCTTCGCCGGCTCGCGGAGGGCCTATGTGTTCCAGACCTACAGGGGCTCCCTCGCGGACGTCTCCACCCTGGCGCATGAACTCGGCCACGCCTACCATGGCACGCTCCTCGCCGGACTACCCCTGCCAGAAACGCACTATCCGATGACCCTTGCGGAGACTGCCTCCACCTTCGCGGAAACCGCCCTTGGCGACTACCTCGAGAACCAGGCTGCCGATCCGGCAACCAGGCTCTCCCTGGCCTGGTCGGATGCCCAGGATGCCGCCACCTTCCTTGTCAACATCCCTGCGCGCCTTGCCTTCGAGCAGCGCCTCTATGGGCTGCGCGCGGAAAAGCCCCTCGGCGCAGAGGCCCTGGGCGAACTCATGCGTTCCACCTGGGAGGAGTACTACGGGGATTCCCTTCGCAATTATGATGAGCATTTCTGGATGTCCAAGCTGCATTTCTACAAGACCGGAGTGAGTTTCTACAATTTTCCCTATACCTTCGGCTATCTCTTCAGCCTGGGGGTCTACGCGCGGCGGCAGGCCCTCGGCGCGGGCTTCCACGCGGCCTACGCGGCCCTCCTCCGCGACACCGGCCGCATGGAGGTCGAGGACCTGGCCCAGAGGCACCTGGGCGTGGATCTTTCCCGGCCGGATTTCTGGAGAGGCAGCGTGGAAATCCTCCGAGCCAAGGTAGGTCGCTTCGCGCATCTCGTGGCCACTGCAGGGCTGACCTCATGACCGTGACGCCCTACGAAGGCTCCCTCCCTCCCGCTTTCGCTGGACTCGAGCTCTCGCCCTGGCTCCAGAAGGCCCTGCTGGAATCTGGCTGCCTGACTCCCTTCCCCGTCCAGGCCGCGGTCATCCCGGCCGCCCTCGCTGGCCAGGACCTCTGCGTGAGCGCAGCCACGGGCTCCGGGAAGACCCTCGCCTTTGCCCTACCCATCCTCGAGGGGCTCGGCCGCGCTGCCAGCCACGGTGCCGGCCGGGATGGCCTGGTCAAAGCCCTCATAATTGTTCCTACCCGCGAACTCGCCGTCCAGGTCGGCGCCGTGTTCAAGGCCCTGGCCCACGGCGCGGCCTGGCCTGTCGTTATCCGCGTTGTCCACGGCGGAGGCTCGGTCAATCCCGACATGCTTGCCCTCCGCGGCGGGGCTGACGTCCTGGTCGCGACCCCGGGAAGGCTCCTCGACCTGGCCTCGCGCAACGCAGCCAGGCTCTCCCGGGTCGGCTACCTCGTGCTCGACGAGGCCGATCGCATCCTGTCCCTGGGTTTCCGCGATGAGCTTGCCGCCATCCTGGCCCTCCTCCCGAAGGAACGCCAGACCCTCCTTTTTTCAGCCACCATCGGCCAGGAAGTCGAGGCGATCGCCGCGAGTGAACTCCGCTCCGAGTCAGGCCCCCCACTTCGCATTGCCGTCGAGGGCCTGCCCCTCCGCGAGGGGGTTCCGGAAGCAGGCCTCACCGAGATGCTCCACGTCCTCCCCGCCGACACAAAGGGCCCCTTCCTCCGGAGCCTGATAGAGGGGATGCCGGAGTCAGACCGCATCCTGGTCTTCGCCTCCTCCAACCGGCGTGCGGACAATGTCACGAGGAAGCTCGTGAACAACGGCATCTCCGCCATCGCCTTCCACGGCGACCTGAGCCAGGCCTCTCGCACCGAGGCCCTCTCCGAGTTCAGGGGCGGGCAGGTCCGCGTCCTCGTGGCCAGCGACCTCGCCTCCCGGGGCCTCGACATCGGGGGACTGCCCTGTGTTATTAATTATGAACTTCCCCGGCAGCCCCTGGACTATGTCCACCGCGTCGGCCGGACAGGCCGCGCCGGCGCTCCGGGCCTTGCCATCACCCTCATCTGCCCCGAGGAGGAGGGCCAGCTCCGCCTCATTGAAAAACGCATCGGGCGGAGGCTGCCCAGGGCCTGAACGGCGCGTCCCCGTTTCCATGAAACCTATCAGCCCCCCACCGTGTCCAATCAATGATGTCGCTTCGTGTGGGAGGTAGCCATGTATCACAGAATTCTGATGGTATATCCGGAGTTCCCCGAAACCTTCTGGAGTTTCAAGGGCAGCCTCGGTTTCGTGGGGAAAAAGACCAACTTCCCCCCACTTTCCCTGCTTACGGTGGCTGCCCTCCTCCCAGAGCGCTACGAAGTCCGCATCGTGGACATGAACGTCATACGCCTTCGGTCGACTGACCTCGACTGGGCCGACATGGTCTTCACCTCCTCCATGCTGGTCCAGAAGGAGTCACTCGAACGCGTCATCGCGCGGGTGCGGAGGGCCGGGAAGCCCATCGTGGCGGGGGGGCCCTATCCGACCCAGTGCTGGCAGGGCATAGAGGGGGTGGACCACTTCGTGCTTAACGAGGCCGAGGTCACCCTCCCGGCCTTTATCGCTGACCTCGAGGCCGGCCATCCGAAGCATCTCTACACGAGTGACCTGAAGCCCGATCTCTCCCTGACCCCGCCTCCACGCTATGGACTCATCGACCGCCGGCCCTATTCCTCGATGACCCTGCAATTCTCCCGTGGCTGCCCCAATGACTGCGAATTCTGCGACATCGTGGAGCTCTTCGGGAGGAAGCCGCGCGTCAAGCCGGCCAGCCGCTTCATCGCGGAGCTCGAGTCGCTCCACAGCCTCGGCCACCGCGGGGGGATCTTCATAGTTGACGACAACTTTATCGGGAACAGGGTTGCCGTGAAGCTGCTCCTCGACCAGGTCGTGGACTGGCAGGAAACCCATGGAAGGCCCTTCACCTTCTCGACCGAGGCCAGCGTGGATCTGGCCCGGGACGAGGAGCTCCTCTCCCTCATGGTGAGGGCGGGTTTCACCATGACCTTTGTCGGCATCGAGACACCGGTCAAGGAGTCCCTCGAGTCCGCGCACAAGAGGACAAACCTTGGCATTTCCCTCCCCGATTCGGTGCGCAAGATCCAGGAGAGTGGCATCGAGGTGACGGCTGGCTTTATCGTCGGCTTTGATACCGACCCCGAGGACATCGCCGCGCGGCAGATAGCCTTCATCCAGGAGTCGGGCATAGCGACCGCCATGGTCGGGCTCCTCACGGCCCTCCCGAATACCGGGCTCCACCGTCGGCTCAAGGTGGAAGGCCGGCTCCTGGCGGAGTCGAGCGGCGACAATACCCATGGGCTCGCGCTCAATTTCGTGCCTAAAATGGAGGCTTCAAAGCTCATTGGCGCCTACGCCGAGGTATTGACGACGATCTATGATCCCAAACGCTATTTCGAGCGCTGTCAGGTACTCCTTGAGCGTCTGCCCCGTCGCTCCCAGGCAGGAGACCGAGTCCTGGGCGAGCGTACGGCATTGTCTAATGTCCGCGCCCTCCTCCACTCCTTTTTCCGGCAGGTCCTCTCTCCCTATGGACACCATTACCTCGGCTTCCTCGCCACTACGCTCTGGCGGAGGCCCTGGATGCTCGCAAAGGCCATCGAGAAGGCGATCGAGGGCTACAGCCTGATCCGGATCACGCGGTTCAAGGTCGAAAAGCCCTGGGCGAGGGCGAGGGCCCTCGGATCCCTCCTCCACCGCTCGATCCTGAGCCTTGACCGCCGCATCGGCAAAGCCGCCCCGACCGTGCTGGAGGATCTCTTCGAGGAGTCGAGGGCTGTCCAGGCGGCTCTCTCCACGATAGCGTCGCTGGCCGCCTCCGTCCCTGTCCTGGCCTTGGTGGAGGCTTCAATCCAGGCCCTTTCCCTGCGCGTTGCCGGCTTTGTCTCCGACCGCTCCTCACGCCTCGCTACCCTGGCCGCCAGGGCGACCGAGGCCCAGCGCAGGGATCTCGCCGCCGCCGTCGGACGCCATCGTGCAAAGCATTTCGAAGTCATCGCTTCTGCATCGACTCTGGCAGGATCCAGGATGTCCTCCCTCGTTCTGCAGCTCGCCGCCCTTGAAACCATGATCCTGGGGATTGGATCCTTCACGGTGGGGGGACAGGGCCGGGCGGAGCTGGGCTAGTCCTCTCCGGGAGTCGCCGCCTGCGGTGGGGCAGGGTATACTGGGTTCATGGAACTTAAGCAGGCTGCGATCATTGCGCACAGGGGCGCCTCGGCCCTCGTCAGCTTCGAGAACACCATCGAGGCCTTCGAGAAGGCCATCGAGATAGGTGCCGACGCCATGGAATTCGATGTTCGCCGCACCAGGGACGGCGTCCTGGTGAGCTTCCATGACGAGGCAGTCGGGGGAGAGAAAATAGCCGATCTCAGCTTCGGAGAGTTGCAGGCCATCGCGGCCGGTCGTGGTTTTGCCGTCCCGACCATCGAAGAGATCTTCTCCATGGCGCGGGGACGGATTTTCCTCGACATCGAGCTCAAGGAAGCCGGCTACGAGGGGGAAATTGTGGCGCTGGCCATGAAGCACCTCGAAGTCGGCGGCTTTGTCATGACGTCCTTCCTTGATCGGGTCATCATCGCGGTCAAGCGCATCGAGCCGCGCATCGTTACGGGCCTCCTCCTGGGCCTCGACAAGCCCAAGGAGGGCATCCTCCGCCGCCTCGTTGAGCTCTTCCCGGGATTCAGGCTGCGCCGCTGCCGCTCTGACTTCGTCGCCCCGAATTACCAGCTCCTTCTCCTGGGATTCCTGGCCAGGATGCGGCGTATCGGCATGCCAGTCTTTGTATGGACGGTGAACGATCCGGCGATGATCGAGCGTCTCCTGGCCTCGGGAGTGCACTCGGTCATCACCGACCGTCCCGACATCGGGCTCGGGATCGCGCGAAAGCTCCAGAATGAGGCTTCCAGAGGGGACCCTCCGGGTTTACACTCGCCGATCGGCCGCTAAGCGAGGCCGTTGGGGAGCAGGCAGCATGAAGGCTTTCAGTTACGGCAGGATTTTTCTTCTGGGCTTCGGCTTTTTCGGTGTTTCCGTACTCTGGGGGGTCTACAACGCCTTCGTCCCGATATTCCTGGCCGATCGCTTCAATCTTTCCCCAGCCCTGATCGGTTTTTTCATGACCCTCGACAACATCGCAGCCCTCTTTATCCAGCCACCCGTCGGCGCCTGGTCTGACAGGATCAGGACGCGGATTGGACGGCGTATGCCCTTTATCCTTGTCGGAGCGCCCCTGTCCGCCTTAGCCTTCGGCCTCATCCCCATGCAGGCGCTCCTCCCCCTCTTCGTTGCCTGCACCAGCAGCATGATCCTCACCATGGCCCTCTGGCGCACGCCCGTCGTGGCCCTCATGCCCGACCTCACTCCCTCCGACAAGCGATCCCAGGCCAACGGCATAGTCAACTTCATGGGTGGCGTCGGCATGATCGTGGCCCTTCAGACCGGCGGCCTCCTCTACAAGTTGAATCCTAACTTCCCCTTCTGGCTCGGCTCTGCCCTCGTGGTGATCTCAGCTGGCCTGGTCCTCCTGTTCATCAGGGAGCCGAAGCTCGGCGCAGCCGATGGAGCCTCCGAGCCTGCGCCGAAAATGCTTGCCAGCCTCCGCGAGGTTTTTGCCTCCAAGGAAAAGAGCGGCCCCCGGATCTTCATGGCGATCTTTTTCTGGTTTATCGGCTACGCTGCGGTAGACGCCTTCTTCACCCTCTGGGCAGTAAAACGCCTGGGCATTCCTGCAGGCGACGGGGCGACCCTCCTGTCCAGCATGCCCCTGGTCTTTATCCTCTTTGCCATTCCCTCGGGCATCATCGCGTCCCGCATCGGGAGGAAGACCACGATCTCCATCGGCCTCATAACGATGGCAGCCGTGCTCTTTGTAATGTATTTCCTGCCCGTCGCCAGCCTCCTGTCGCCCCTTTCGAAACTGCCCCTCATCGGTATCCCCCTCGAAGCAGGAGGCCCTCGCATGCTCACCATCGCCGGCGCCCTCCTCATGATCGCGGGCTTCGGCTGGTCCTGCATCAACATCAACTCCCTCCCGATGATCGTCGACCTCACCGTACCGGCGAAGATCGGCACCTTCACGGGCCTGTACTACCTCTTTTCGACCCTCTCGAACATTGTCGGCCCCAACCTCAACGGCCTGATCATCCAGCTGACCAATGGCAATTACAACAACATCATGCTAATTGCCCCCTTCTGCATGCTCGTTGCCCTCGGTTTCATGCTGGGCGTGAAAAAGGGCGAGGCGAAGAAGGCGTCCTAGACCTGTAGCCGAGGGAGCCGGGGCCACATAAGCACTGGCTGGCCCTGGCACCAGGAGGGCCAGGCCTCAAGGAACATCACGTTTAATTGTCAAGACAGCACGCTGCCCCGCGCCACCACCGGCTGCCGCGCCGGGAGTGTCTGGTCGTCTCCATGCTGGGGTGCTGCCCACCAATCGAGGGCGGGCATTCCTATGGAATCAAATTTTTGCCTTGCATGGTCCGGCAGCATCGCTTACACCTGAAAATGATGACCATGAGAGCAATTCCGGATTTCTCCCTGCGAGCCAGAACCCTCGCCTGCGTTTTCCTGGGTTTCGCAGCGCTGACGCGCGGCATGGCCGAGGAGTCGGCACGGAGCCTCGTTTCGGAGTTCCTCTCGCGTGATTCGGGGATCGCAGCGGCCCGCGCGGAGTTGGCCTCGACCCTACTTTCGGGTCGGCTGGGACTGGCAGCTGCCTCGACTCCGGCTCTCTCGGCGACTGCCACGGGTGCGAGTGGAAGCTACGGCTTCGGTGATGCGACCGCACTGCTCCAGGGCAGCTCCATCGGGGTTTCGGTCGCGGGATCCCTGGGTTTTCCCGACGGATCAAAGGCAGCCCTGTCCACGGCTGAAGAGAGGAGGGCAGAGGCGCGGCTGGCTCTGACCGAACTCGATAGGGTCGCCTTCTTCCTCCAATCCTGCCTCGACCTTGTCGAGGCGCGGCGGCGCATGGAAATCGAGGCCCGGGGAGTCGCAACCTTCCAGGAGCTGGTGAGGAATGCCGAATCGGATCGCAAGGCAGGTGCGGGAAGCTCCATCGCCGTGCTCGCCGCGAAACAGCCGCTCTCAGCGGCCCAGATCGGGCTCGAAGACAGCAGCTCCGATCTGGCCCGTAAGGAAGGGATCGTGATGGCCCTCCTCGGCAGGCAGCTTGTACCCACAACTGGTTTCGCGGACCTCGTTCTTGCCGCCTCCGGACCATCTGATCCAGGCCCCTGGGCCGCGAGCGCTGCGGCTGAAGCGGCCCTTGCCCAGGCATCGCTCGACAGGGCAGGCGCGGCATTTTCGATGACAGCCGGAGTTTCGCTTTCTGCCAGCCTCAGTCCCTTTGCGACCCCGCCCCTCGGAATCTCTGCAGGAGGAAATCTCACCCTCGCCCTGAACAACCCTGGCGCCTTGGAGGCAGCAAAGGCCGGGTTCGAGGCTGCGCGCATTCGAAACGCCAGCGAGCTGGGAGAAAAGAAGCGCGAAGCCGAGAGGGCCGCGGTGGATGCCGGGCAAGCCGAAGTCCGCGTCGCACGGTTCCGCGACGCCCGCGATGACGCGGCAGCCTATCTTGCGGCAGTTGAAGCTTCCTTCAAAGCCGGAGCTTCCGCGATAGCCGAGGTTCTCGATGCGCGCTCGGCCCTCATGGGCCGCGACCTGGCCCTTCTTTCAGCGGAGGCCCAGGCTGCCCGCACCAGGATCGTCCTTCTCCGGCAGAGCGGCTTTCCGCCAGGATCGATCCCGGGGAGCCCATGAAATACCGCCCCTTTCTCCGCACTGCGATCACGCTCGTGGGCGCGAAACCCCTCCTTCGGCTTATGGGCAAGGAGATATCAGCCGCGATCGCGCCTGCGACGACCAGGGGCATAGCCCTGGCTTCCCTCGCCATCGGTGTGCTCGGCCTCGCCCTGCCCCTTTCCATGGTCCAGGTCTATGACCGTATCGTAGCCTACCGTTCCACATCGACCCTGGTCTGGCTTTTCGGCGGCTGTGCCCTGGCCCTGTGCATTGAAGCCCTGGTCTCGGTGGCGAGGGGAAGAATCTCCGCCTGGGCAGTCGCCCGCGTGTCCTCGACCTACGAGATCAAGGCTGTCACTGCACTGCTGTCAGCCGAAGGCGAGACGGTGGCTGACATAGGTCCAGGGGAGCACCTCGAGAGGCTGGGGGCGGGACGGATTGTTGCGTCCATGATCGCCCAGGCCTTGCCGGCACTGGCCGAATCACCCTTCGCACTGCTCTACCTCGCTGTGCTCTGGCTCATCGGAGGGCCGCTCGCCCTGATTCCCGTCGCAGGCGTACTGATACAGCTCATTGTGTCTGCTTTCGAGGTCTCGCGCTCTGCGGAAAAGCATCGCAGGCTTTCGGCAATCGAGCAGGAGAGGATCGAGGAGATATCGCGCTCGCTCGGAAACATCGGATTCGTCAAGGCCCAGGCCCTCGAACCCATTCTGGCCATGCGCTTCGAGCGAACCCAATCTGTCCAGGCCGATGCGGCGTATTCCGCCAGACGCGGGGTCCGGGTCACCGCCGAGTTCCAGCGCTTTATTTCCGCGGCCATGGGTTTCGCCGTCCTGGCCCTTGGTGCCTCGGCGGTTGCCCGCGGTGCGCTCACGGTCGGAGCCCTCTCCACCGTGCTTCTGCTCGCCTCGCGCGCCATGGGCTCGGCCCAGGGCTTCGTGAGGATCGCCTACCAGCGCGCCGAAACCGGCATTGCGACAGAACATGCGCTGAAGGCCCTGGGAATCGCAGGCCCGGAGGTAAAGGCCAGGCCGCCCCTGCCCACTGCCCTTGAAAGCAGGCTCGAGTTTGCGGAGGTGGCATCGCGGGCCGGGACTCCCGATGGCTTCGGCCCTACAAGCTTTGTCCTTCGTCCCGGAGACTCCCTCGGGCTGCTCGACGATGGTCAGGGCTGGGCCTCGGGCCTCTGCTTTGTCGCGGCCGGTCTCAGGCGCCCGGATTCAGGCAGCGTCATCCTCGATGTCTATCCACTCGACCGCTGGGAGTCGAGCAGCAATGGCGTTATCGCCTATGTGCCTCCGAAGGGGGAACTCCTGCCGGGAACCGTCCTCGATAACCTGACAGGATTCAATCCGGCGCTCCGGGACTCTGCCCTGGACGCAGCTGCACTACTGGGCCTCGAAAAGCCGATCGCGAGGCTCCCGCGGGGCTATGACACCCCGCTCGACCCCCGTGCCGAGCTCCTGCCCGCCGCCCTCGTCCAGCGCCTCTGCATCGCCCGGTCTATCGCGAGGCGGCCCAGGCTCCTCGTGTGGAACCGTGCCGACGCGGGCCTCGACGAGGAAGGACGAAGGGCGGTCCTGGACCTGCTCGGAAGGCTTTCGGAGGGTACAACCCTTGTTGTCGCATCACGACGAAAGGAATTCGTGGGAATTTGCGGCAAGGTCGGAGAGCCCTTCGAGGGAAGGATCGTCGTCAGGGAGGCCCTCAGGCCGATGCTCGAGGTGGCGGGTACATGATGGACGAAGGAGCGTGGATACGATGGGCGCTGCTCGCTGCCCGAAGCGAGCGTGATCTTGACGCCATACTGCTCGACACGGGCATCGATGCCGTCGATTCGGACCATCGTGTCCTCCTTCGCTACGCCATCGACCTTAACCTCCAATTGGACGCTTCGGCCCTCAAGGGCATCGATGAGGGGATGCTTGAGGCACAGGCGGGGCTCATCGAGCAACTGATGAGCTACACAGTCTACCATTTTGATCGTGAGGAAGTTCTGGTGGAGCGCCTCCACGCCCCG
The DNA here is from genome assembly GCA_903821875.1 of uncultured Spirochaetota bacterium. Taxonomy (GTDB): domain Bacteria; phylum Spirochaetota; class Spirochaetia; order Treponematales; family Rectinemataceae; genus CAIJMU01. The sequence continues at coordinate 6,058 of CAIJMU010000057.1, read as the reverse complement.
GGACTCGAGCGGCAGCGAAGGGAGCATAGACGCATCGTTGGAGACCTCCAGCGGTTCTCGGCCGAGTTCGCCGCGGGCAGGACCTCGGTGCCCACCGACCTGCGGGGCTCCATCTTCGCCTGGATTGTCGACCATATCGCGGAATCCGACCGTGAGACCTTCGAGATCAAGGGGCTCGCTCCTTCCCTGGCGGAAGCCCGCAGCTGGAACGACCTTGCGGACATCGTGCGTACCACGGGCATCGACGAGCTCGACCTCGAGCACCGCCAGATCGTAGAAGACATCATTGCGGCCGCACACGACCTCAGGGAAGGGAAGCCTGGAGATTGTCTTCCCTCCCTCATCGCGCTCCGGGATTCCACCACCCGGCATTTCGCCCACGAGGAAGAGTTGCTCGATCTCCATGCTGCGAAGAACACCGCCCTTCAGCGCAAGCTGCACAAGGAGTTTGTGGCCACCCTCGACCGGACGATGAACTCCTGTGAAAAGGAAGGTGAGGTCAGTGGAGGCCAGGGACTCAAGGGCGTGGCGCTGGAGCTCCTCTGCTGGCTCACCGTGCACATCGGCCAGGTGGACTATGACAGCTTCAGGAGGGGCAACTGGATTGCTACGGCAATGGAAGCCGCCCGCGAATCCTCCGAACTCTATCACCTCATACGAAAGACAGGCATAGCGGCCATCGACGAAGACCATCAGCACTTCATCGATCTTTCCTTCAGGACCCTGGCTGCCACCGGCGCGTCGGGGCGGAAGGCGCAAAGCGAGGCACTCACGCTCGAAAAGGCGATCGAAGGCCTTGCAGGCTTCGCAAAAGAACATTTCGAGCGGGAGGATTCCATCCTTCGCCTGGCTGATTCCGGCATTGCGCCCCGTCTCATCATGCGGCACAGGGAGGAACACAGGAATCTTGCCTTGGCCTTCGCCGAGCTGAGGGCCGATGCCTCCGGGGGCCGCCTCGACGTCAGCTCCGGCCTGCGCAACAAGCTCGCTGCATGGTGGGTGACTCATACCAACGGCACGGATATCGAGACCTTCGGATCCGCGGTCGGAAAGGAAGGGGTGGTCAATGCGTGAGCCTGATATCAAGGCCCTCCAGGCTTGCCTCGTACCTCTGCTCGATGCGCTTGGCGCCGGTGGCGGCGCGGAGGCCAGCCTTCGAGGTCTGGAAATCGACAGGGCCAAATCCTTGCCGGACATGCTGAATGCGATGGCAGCCCTCGGCTTCAGCCACCGTTCCGCGAAAACGAGCCTCCGCTCCCTCCGAGAGGTAAACCTTCCCTGTCTCATAGCGGAAGGCGACGGCAACTTCCTCGTTGTCCTGAGAAGGAACGATGATTCCCTTTTCGCCTTCGACGGCCGCAGCGCACGCTACAGAAGGATGAAAACCGGAAGCCGAAGGGTCCGCGCCTTCCGGTTCCAGGCCCTCGATGAGGGAAACGAGCGAAAGCCTGGAGCGGACTGGTTCTGGTCCGTTGCCGGCAGGTTCAGGAAATATCTGATAATTGGATCGGTATTTTCCATCGCGCTCGGCGTCCTCTCGTTGCTCTATCCCCTCCTGATGACGGCGATGTACGGAAGGCTGGCTGCCACCTCCGAGGGGCGATTTGTGGTCTCGCTCGCCTTCGGAGCCACGCTCTACCTGGTAGCCGATGCCGGGCTTCGCTTCCTCCGAGGGTCTCTCCTCGACTATTCGAGCGCCCGCTTCGGCCAGACCATAGGGGCAGAAATCTTCCGGAGGCTGCTCTCTTTCCAGACCTCCTTTACGGAATCCGCGCCGCTCGATTCCCAGATCCGTCGTGTCCGCGATTTCGAGACCATCTCTGATTTCATCGGCGGACCGGCTTTTGCGGCCATCTTCGACATCCCCTTCCTCATACTCAACATATTCTGGCTGGCGGGTGCCGGGCCCCGGCTCCTCATCGCCCCCCTCCTGGCCCTCCTGTTCTTTGCGCTGGCCTCCGCGCTCTTCTACCCGATCGTGAAGAAGGCGCAGGCCAATTTTGCCCGCGAGGACGGGGAGCGACACGATCTCTTCGCCCGGATCGTCGCTGCGAAGTCCCAGCTCTCGGGCGCGGCCCGCGGATCCTGGCTCGAGCGCTTCTCCCGCGCCTCGCGGACTGCAGCGCTTTCAAGCTACGAACTCCAGCGGGTGAATGGGATGATTTCCTCCCTGTCCTCCCTCGCTGTCTCTCTCGGGGGCCTGGCCACGCTCTACTTCGGCATATTGGATGTCTTCGCCGAACGCGCGCGGCCCGAAGCGCTCGTGGCTGCCATGCTTCTGGTCTGGCGCGTGCTCGAGCCAGCGAGGTCTGCATTCGTCGTAATAACGCAACTGGACGGAGTTTCGAAAAGCGTTGACCAGATCAAGCGCTTCCTGTCCCTGCCCCTCGAGCTGCCGAGTCTCGCTCCACGTCCGCTCGGCACCAAGCCGGGAGGGGACCTTGGCTTCCACGAGGTATTTTTCAGGTACGGCTCAGAGGGCTACCCGGCCTTGCAGGAAATCGATTTCTTCGCACGGTCCGGCTCCATCCTCGCGATAGGCGGACACGCCGGCTCGGGAAAGACCACGATCGCCAAGCTCGCCTTGGGACTGTATCGTCCGCAATCCGGCCGCATCACCCTCGGAGGCCAGAATATCCTCCAGATCGATCCCGCGCTGCTCAGGCAAAGCCTCGCGTACGCGCCGACAGCGGCGCCGCTATTCCCGGAGACTGTGCTCGGCAACATCAGGCTGGGAGCAGCGGAGGCCCAGGACATGGAAATCACCGCGCTGGCCGAAGAACTCGGCCTTCTGGCACTTCTTGCGACGAGGGGCTGGGATCTCATGACGAGTCTTTCCCGGAAGGACGTCGATACCCTGCCCGACGACATCGGCCGCCTTATCACCCTGGCGCGCGCCTTCTCCCGGAAGTCCTCGACTCTCATCATCGACGGACCCGAGCTCGGAATCCCGCCTTCGTCACGCGAGGCGGTGGCCTCAATCGTCACGCAACGGCGGGAGGATGGAGATACCATCATACTTATGACGAATGACGGATTCTTCTCGGCCCTTGCCGACGAAGGACTCAGGCTGGACGGGGGGAGGGCCACCACGGTCGATCGACCGACCCCCGAAATCGAAGCGAAGAGGCGGGCATCATGAAACCTGGACGAAGGGAGGGAAGCCAGCGTTCGCTCCTTGAGAGATCGACGCTTCTCAACGAGCTCGAATCTCCGCCGCTGGCTGGCTTGGCGATAGCCTTCGGAATTCTCGCTGTCATCCTTTTCCTGATCTGGGCTTCCTTCGCGGTCGTAGAAGAGGTTGCACAGGCTCCGGGCCTGATCGGCGGCAACGTGGAGGCTGCACGGGTCCAGCATCCGACCGGCGGAGTCGTAGCCCAGGTCCTCGTGCGGGAGGGTTCGGAGGTCAGCTCGGGTGACATCCTCCTGGTCTTCGACCCTGTCGATACCAACACGGCCCTTGCCCAAAGCCGGACCGAACGCATATCACTCCAGTCCCAGCGCATCAAGCTGAACGCACTGCTCAGCGGCAAGCGAGCCAACTTCTCGCAATTGGGAGAAATATCCCTGGCTGTGGCTGACCAGAAACGCCTCTATGAATCCGAGCTCCAGGCGACTACATCCAAGGAAACGATCCTCAGGATCCAGGCTGCCCAGAAAAGATCGGAATTAGACTCTCTCGATGCGCGTACCGCGGCAGCCGGTCGTCAACTCACGCTGGCCAAGGAAGACCTCGCCATCCGCAGCAGCCTGGCAGAGCGAGGCACCATGCCGAGGACGCAGGTCATAGCCGTGGAGCGGGAAGTGGCGAACATCGAAGCGGAGGTGAAGGGCATACCGTCGGTTCGCTCGAAAACCTTGCAGGAACTTGCGGAAATCGATGCACGAAGAACGGAGTACCATGCCGAACAGGTCAATCGCTATTCTGATGAGCTCGCAGCCGTCAACGTCCGCCTCGCCCAGCTCGATGAGACGGAGAAGAATCTCCTGCATGGCGCCGGTTCCCTTGAGCTGCGGTCGCCCATCGATGGCTACATCCTCGGACTCGCAGTGGCGGGCAAGGGGGAGGTTGTGAGATCCGGTACAACCATCGCCTCCATCGTTCCGAAGGAAAAGGGCTACCGGGCCGAGATCCGCGTATCACCGAAAGACATCGGGGCCATCCAGCCGGGCCTGCGTGTGAGGCTCAAGATCTCGGCCTATCCCTTCGACCGCTTCGGCGGTTTCAAGGGAAGGATCAGCGAGGTTTCGGCATCAACCTTGACCGGAAACGATGGCGCTCCCTACTACCGCTCGATCGCGACGGTAGAAGGACGCGAACTTGCCAAGGCCGAGCCCCTTGTCTTGATCCCCGGCATGGTCCTGACCGCAGAAATCGTGACGGGCGAACGGACGATAATGCAATACATCCTGAAACCCATCTTCGCTTCGGCACAGGAAGCATTCCGGGAACGATGAGCGCAATTGATTGCAAAGGGGGTTCCCATGAGCGATGAGGCCACCGTTGACAAAAAAGACATTGCCGCCAAAGCCACCGGCGTCTCTGGAAAAGCGGCTTCGACCGACAAGGTGGACCTTTCCGCCCTTGAGCACGCGAAGCCGATGAGCCTCGAAGGCATCCACGATTCGGGCTCTCTGGCCGGCCCACGGGAGAGCGAACGGAAGGCGAAGCTGGCCGCCGAACTCCTGGCAAGCCGGAACGAGGAACTCGCAGCAGGCTCCGAATTCTCCTTCAGGCACAGGGACCAGGCGACTGATGGCGATTCCGGGCGTGCAGGAGCGGTGTGGGCACCACAGGGACTTGCGCCAGGCAGGCCACTCGAAGCAATTGGTTCTATAGAGCCTTCGTCCTGGGCTCCGGATATCAGGCAGATGTCTCATGCCGGAGAAACTCCTGTAGCTTTTCCGTCGACGAGCCCCGGCTTTGAGGCGAGAGCCACCTCCTCTGCACCGCTTCCTGAGTCCATAGGAGGGATACCTCCAACACCGGTACCAGACTTGATCCCGGTAGCCTTGGCGAGGGTGAGCCATGTGCCGACTGGATTGTTTGCGCAGGCGACCCACATGCGAACAGCAGCGGCTGATTCGACCCCGAAAGAGCCCTTGGCACCAGCAGCACCAGTCAAGACAGCGACGACACAGGATCAGCCTTCTGACACTGTACCAGCCGACACAAGCGAGCCTCCTACATCCAGAGAACCTGCGGCCTCAAGAGAGCCTTCTGCTGTCAGCGTGCTGCCTGATACTGCTGAGCCGCCGACTCCGAAGGAACCACCGACGGCAAGTGCTCAGCCGATATCAGGCGCGTCGCCAGCACCTTTCGAAGTGCCTGTCTCGCGAGAGCCGTCGACTGCAAGTGAATCGTCGACTGCAGGTGAGGCACCAGCTTCCTTTGAAGCGCAAGCTTCAAGCGAGCCAGCTGCATTTGGAGTGCCACCTGGTTCAGGCGAGCCGCTTATCTTCGTTCCTCAGGCCTCTATAAACGAGGATCGTGGGCACGGCAATGACCCAGGCACGGTAGATTCAGACAACCCCGCCACCCTCAGGAAGGGCGACGACGAAGCGGGTGGCAAGAACGTCTCTGGCCAGGCCGAGCCTGTAGCTCGCAGCGACGACGCTCCCAGCGCCAAAGCCGGCGCTTCGGATGAGCATGGATCAACCGCCGCTCCGGCTGCTGTTCCGGCGGCAGCACACGAGGATCGTGGGCGTGGCAGCGATGAAGCTGGTGAAATGCCCGCCACTAGCCAGGCCGAGCCCGTAGCTCGAAGCGACGACGCCCCCAGCGCCAATGCCGGAGCATCCGATGAGCATGGATCAACCGCCGCTCCGATGGCAGCACACGAGGATCGTGGGCGTGGCAGCGGCGAAGCTGGTGACAAATCTGCCTCTGGCCAAGCCGAACCTTCGGCTCGCAGCGACGACGCTCCCAGCGCCAAAGCCGGAGCATCTGAAGAGCATGGATCAACCGCAGCTCCGGCCGCTGCTCCGGCGGCAGCACACGATGATCGTGGGCGTGGCAGCGATGAAGCTGGTGAAAAGCCCGCCTCCGGCCAGGCCG
>CAIJMU010000056.1 GCA_903821875.1 uncultured Spirochaetota bacterium | reverse complement strand
TCGCGGGCAGTTTCAGCGCTGCGTGCAGCTGCTTGTCACGCGTCCGGTCTGCCAGCGTGATCTGGCTAGGCAGGTAGTCCATGTGCTGCCGCTTGACTGTCGCAATCACTCGCTCTTTCTTGGTCATCGCCTCTTCCTCCTGGTTGGTGCTTCTCCGTAGCAAAATTATTACCTAGTTGGATGAAATCGAGCCTCCGAAGGCCAGGTGGAGGACGCCTTCCCTGGTGATTTGCGCCCCAGACAATACCCCGGATACGCGGCCCTGGAACATGACGAGTACCCGGTCGCACTCGGCGACGACCTCCTCAAGTTCGGAGGACACGATGAGGATCGCCTTGCCCTCCTCACCCTTCAGTTTCCGCAATATCTTGTAGATCTCGGCCTTGGCTCCGACGTCGATGCCCCTGGTGGGCTCGTCCATGATGAGTATCCTGGGGGAGGTGGAAAGGCTTCGTCCGATTATGACTTTCTGCTGGTTCCCGCCGCTCAGGTTCCTGACTCGCTGGAAAGGGCTCGTCACCTTGATGGAGAGCTTCTCGACATACTCCCGGGCAATTGCGAGGATCTTGCGGTTCTGGACGAAGCTCGCGACCGTTATGCGTCTATCATGGATCACCGCTATGTTGTCTTTCACGTCCATGTTGGAAAAGAGTCCTTCCTTCCTCCTGTCCTCGGGAATGAGCGCGAAACCCTTCCGGATGGCCTCCCTGGGGCTGCGCAACCTTATGGCCTTGCCATCGAGAAAGACCTCTCCGGCATCTGGGAGGTACATTCCGAAAAGCGTTTGCATCAGCTCAGTACGTCCAGCGCCCTGCAGGCCGTAGATCCCGAGCAGCTCTCCACGGCGCAGGCTGAAGCTCACGTCTTGGAAGTACTTCCCCCGAGCGAGGCCTCTCACCTCGAGGGCTATTTCCGCGTCAGACCCGGTACGCAGTTTCTCCGTCCCGACGATCTCCTGCAGGAGCTCCTTTCCGGCTATGAGGCTGATGATGTCCCTCGGGGTGGTTTCTGCAGCCGCGAAGGTACCGAGATATCTGCCGTCCCGGAGGACAGAGATCCGATCAGTGATCTCGAAGACCTCGTCCAGGCGGTGGGAAATGAAGATGATGGACATCCCCGTCTCCCTGAACCTCCGGAGGTTTTCGAAGAGTACCCTGGTCTCATTGATCGTGAGCGAGGAGGTGGGTTCATCGAGGATCAGTATCTCGGTCTTCATATTGATCGCCTTGGCGATCTCGACTATCTGCCGCTGAGCTATGGGCAGGTTTCTCACCAGGGTCCTGGTACTGATTTCTACTCCGAAGGAATCCAGGAGTTTCCGGGCGTGCCGGTGCATTGCCTTCCAGTCAATGCCCTTCCTGGAACTCAGTTCCCTGCCGAGATAGATGTTCTCCACGACGGTCATGTTCTCGCAGAGCATGAGCTCCTGATATACGGTCGAGATGCCCATGGAAAGGGCGGCTTCGGGATTGCTGGTCGAGATGCGCTTTCCCTTGAAGAGGATTTCCCCTGAACTCGGCGGATACCAGCCCGAGAGGATCTTCATGAGTGTGGATTTGCCAGCCCCGTTCTCCCCGGCGATTGTATGAATCTCGCCTTTGGCGATGGAGAAGCTCACGTCTTCCAAGGCTCGCACGCCTGGGAAAGTTTTCGATACGCCATTGAAGACCAGGATGTCTTTCATGGCTACTTTTTCCGCGACCGCATGTCCAGAGCGACTGCTCCAATGAGCACAGCACCTATCAGCACCATCTGCACGAAAGGTGAGACACCCATGAGGACGAGGCCGTTCCGGAGCACGCCGAGGAGAAGCACGCCGATAAGTGTACCGACGATGGTCCCCTCTCCTCCGTTCAGGCTTGCCCCGCCCAGGATGGTGGCCGCGATCACGTCCAGCTCGAGGCCTTGGCCTGCGGTGGACTGAACGTTGCCCAGGAAGCCGGAGTTGATGATCCCACCGAAGGCCGCGAGGAATCCCATGATGGCGAAAGCGGCTATCTTCACCATGGTGACGCTGATGCCCGACACCCGCGCCGCCTCCGGGTTGCCGCCGACAGCCCGCATGCGGTACCCGAGGATGTTCTTCTGGTAAATGATGAAACCGAGGATGAGGACGAGGAGGAAGGCGATGGACATAGTCGGGACGACATCCATGATCCTGCCACGACCGATGAAGATGAAGGCATCGAGGGCGGGATCCTTGATCAGGCGCGGGATGAGGGGAACGACCATTCCGCCGTTGATGATCATTGCGACGCCGCGGGCCATGTTCAGCATGCCGAGGGTGACAATGAGGGCGGGCACCCGGAGACGCGTGACGAGGAGGCCGTTGACGACGCCGGCTGTCGCACCCAATGCGAGGGCAGCGAGGATCGAGGTCCAGATGGGCAGGCCGTGCGTCATCAGTACCGACATGGCGACGACTGACATCCCGTAGACCGAGCCGACGGACAGGTCGATCTCGCCCGACACGATCACCATGGTCATGCCGACCGCCAGGATGCCGAGGATGGAGACCTGCCGGACGACGTTCATCAGGTTGTCCACGGACAGAAAGACGGACGTGGAAAGGCTGAAAAAAATGACCAGGATTACCAGCCCGGCGAAGATCCCGATCTCCTTCGCCTTTAAGAGGTTCGCCAAGGGTCCGCTGCGCCTCGCCTCGGTATCCTGATTCTCCGCCACTGTCGTGCCCATACTACTACCTGCCTGTGATGCCGCCTTGCGGCGGAGGATCTCGAAATCGGGCCCGGAGGAAAGCGCGTGTAGCTGCCCCCCGGACCCTGGATCTGTAGCAAGGATTCTCGCAGGCTATCAGCCCACCGGTTCCCCGTCCTTGATTTTCTTGAGGTAGGTGTCGGCGTTCTGCTGGTTCACCTCGACGATGCCGGTGTCAATGACCGTCGGCGGCGTTCCTTTGGTCAGGAGGAGATAGAGCTGCTTGACGGCCTCGTAGCCCTGCTTGTAGGGATTCTGCCCATAAGCGGTGGTGGTCCAGCCGTCCTTGATCTGGAGGAGTTTCTCCTCGTAGAGATCGTGTCCGCTTGAATAGATTGGAGCCTTCGATGAGGCATTGCCGACCTTCTTGTTCTCCATGAGCCGGCCCCAGAGGTAGTCGGTCCCGCCGAGGCTGATATGGCCACTGATGCTCTTGTTCGCGATGAAGGAGTTCTCCAGTGCGGCGTAGGCCGACTGCTCATCGCCCTCGGCGTTGATGATGTCCACGATCTTGATGTTCGGATACTTGTCCAGCACCGACATGACTCCATCCTGGCGTATCCGCGACCAGATCGCTCCGATGGCGACCGAGGATATGATGACATTCCCCTTGGCTCCCATCTTTCCGACGACGGATTTAGCAGTGGCTGCGCCGGCCAGGAAAAGGTCCTCTCCAACGAAACCGAGCCTGCCCGACTCCGGAGCGTCTACGTTGTTGCAGGTGACAGGGATGCCGGCCTTCAGTGCCTTCTGGATGATGGGGGTCATGCCGGGGATGTCGAGGACGGCCACGGAGATCCCGTCGACCTTCTTGGTGATGAGGTTTTCCATGACCTGGATCTCGGGCTCGGTTCCCCATTCGGTGGGACCGGTCATGTAGGCTTTCACCCCGAATTCCTTGGCCGCCGCATCGACGCCAGCTTTGATGAACTGCGCGAAGGGGACAGTGACATTCATGTAGATGACGGCGATCTCGATGTCCTTGGGTTTCTTGGTCGTGAGATTGAAGGTGTATCCGTTCAGGGATACGGTTTTCGGCGCAGCGAAGCCCATGGACGCGGCGAAAGCCACGGCGACGAGAACCGCGAGAAGCTTCTTCACATGTTCCTCCTTGTTCGATACGAGACAGATTGCATTTAGGCACACGCCCACCATTGCCTTTAGCAGGAATCGCGCCAATTGGAAGAAGGATTTGGAAAGAAAGAACATTTGTCGTATCCGCTAACCCTGAAAAGACTTACACAGGATATGTTTTTCTTGACAAGGTTTGTTGACAGACCTACCATGTTGCGTCGTGTGTAAGAGTTACGCTACGTGTGTAATTAGTCTCCACGCATTGCAAGCTTCGAACCCCTAGGCAGAATATGAAACCGACCGTTCTGATCGTCGACGACAATGAAAAACTCTGCCAGAGCCTGGCGCGGAATTTCGAGGATGCGGGAATGGGGGTGCAGTGCGCTCGAAACAGATCCTGCGCGCTTGAGTTCCTGTCCGGGGGAAAGGTCTCGGCGGTCCTCCTCGACATCATGGTCGGTGAGGAAAGTGGCATCGATATACTTGTGGAACTCAAGCGAATCAAGCCGCGGATTCCCGTGATCATGATCACGGGTTACGCGACTGTGGACAGTGCCGTCCAGGCTCTCAAGCTTGGCGCCGCCGATTACGTGAAAAAGCCGCTGGACTTTGACCTACTCCATAAGATCGTCACGAGCGCGATCGACCTCTCGAGGCTTTCGGAGGAGAACAGCCTGCTGAAGCGCCGCCTGCACGAGCTTTCACCCAAGATGATCGTGCAGAGCTCCGAGATGCGGGAACTCATGGAGAAGGTGCGGAAGCTCGCGGCGACAGAGCTGCCTGTCCTCATCACCGGGGAGAACGGCACGGGCAAGGAGCTCATCGCTGACGCGCTGCACGAGGGATCGCACCGGGCGTCGGCCAGGATGATCAAGGTCAACTGCGCCGCCTTCCCCGAAAGCCTTCTCGACAACGAGCTCTTCGGCCACGAGCGGGGGTCCTACACGGGAGCGGACTCCACCTTCAAGGGCGTGTTCGAGCAATCCGATTCCGGCACGCTCTTCCTGGACGAGATCGGTGACATGCCGATGACGATCCAGACGAAGATCCTGCGCACCATGCAGAACAAGGAGATCAGGCGGATCGGCGGATCCCAGACGCTTGCTATTGACGTGCGCTTCATCGCGGCGACCAATCAGCCCATCGAGAAGCTCATCGACGGAAGCGGATTCCGCCAGGACCTTTTCTACCGCATGAGCGGAGCTGTGGTCTTCGTGCCGCCCCTGCGCGAAAGGCAGGAGGACATACCGGAGCTGGCGCGGAAATTCGTGGAGGAGTATTGCCTGTATAATTCCATGCCGGCCCATCGCATCGCCCCGGACCTCATGGAAAGACTCCTGGCCTGCCCGTGGCCCGGGAACGTGCGCGAACTCAAGAACGCCCTGAACTACGCCTGCGCGATCTCCACCGGCCCTGAGATCGACATCGGCGACATGCCGACGCTTTTCACTGGAGCCGGGTACTGTTCGAGCGCCTCGGACCTGAACATCAGGGAGCGGGTTGAAAAGGACCTCATCGTGAAGATGCTGCAGCGCTCAGGGTACAACAAAAAAACGACAGCTGAGCGCCTGTCGATGAGCCGGAAGACCCTTTACAACAAGCTAGCCAAGTATGGAATCGACGCAGCCACCGATTGAAACGACTGAGGAGGTACTGTCCCTCCAAGGCATCTCGCGGGATTACGGCAGCCTCGAGGCTGTCCGCGGCATCAGCCTCGACATCAGGCGCTCCGAAATCCACGCCTTGGTCGGTCAGCATGGAGCCGGCAAGACAAGCCTGGCCCAGATCATCAGCGGCATGCTCAAACCCTCAAGCGGTGCGATCACCTTCTGCGGGAAGCGCTACGGCTCCCTCAACCTGCGGCACTCCCTTCGCCTGGGCATCAGGATGGTCTACCAGCAACTCTGCCTCAATGGCAATTTTACTGTGGCGGAGAACCTCTTCGCCAATGACCGGAGGGTGAACAATTTCGTCTGGAACTCCCCGAGGCGGATGAACAGGGCTGCGGCGGATCTCCTCCGGGAACATCGCTTCGATATAGACCCGGCCGCCAGGCTTGGTGGTCTCAGTCTCTCCGACCGCGCCGTGGTGGATATCCTGAAACAGGTCCTCGCCGAACCAGTCCTCCTCATCCTCGACGAAACCCTGGAGAAACTCACGCACCGCTCAATGGACGGGATCATCCGGATACTCCTCGGGATGGTCGCGCGGGGCATGTCGATACTCTTCATAACTCATAGGATTGACGACGTCTACAGCTTCGCCCACCGCGTCAGCATCATCCGCGACGGGCAGCTGATCTTCACCGGGACCACCGAGGACATCGACAAGATCAACCTCGTGCGGCTCGCCTACACCCAGTTCTCCTCCCAGCCGGGCAGGGGGCTTGCCAGCAGCGAATTCACGCGCTTCCTGCGCTACAACGAGGCCATTATCCTCCATCTCCCGATCAGCCTCCTCCTGACCGATACGGAAGACCGCGTGATACTCGGGAACCGGCACTTCGAGCGGGCCTTCGGCCTGTCGAACGCAGACTATCAGGCCCGCCCGATGGATGAGCTTTTCAGGGGGATGAGCGGGGTGGGTCCCGAGGAGCTGTCGACGGCCCTCCGCGGAAAGCAGGAGGGGCAGTTCTTCAACATCGGCCTTGTCAAGAACGGAAGTGCCTCGATGAACAACCTCAAGACCTTTCCGATCTACGACGAGGGGCAACACATAGGCAGCGTCCTCGTGATCGAGGACATTTCGGAATACGACAAGATGCAAAAGAAGATGATCCTTACCGAGAAGCTTGCCTCGGTCGGACTCCTCGCCGCTGGAGTCGCGCATGAGATCAACAATCCCCTCGAGATCATCTACAACTATATCGCGGCCCTGAAGAAGCGGGTACAGGGTCGCGATGCGCTGGACACCGTAGGCAAGCTGGGGGAGGAGATAGCCTACATCTCCTCCATCGTCAACAACCTTGTCAACCTCGGCGACACCGACCGCCTGGCCGACGAGGAGATAGACCTCACAGACACGATATCCAGGATTCTCGATCTCCTCCGGCAGAGTGCGAAGTCCCGGCGGATCAGGATGGACTTCTCCCCAAGCCCGGATCCGTTGCGGACCATGGCGAACGCCAACGAGGTGAAGCAGGTGATCCTGAACCTCATGAAAAATTCCTTCGAGGCCATGCCGGAGGGAGGGGTTATTTCGGTCAGCACGGCCTTGGTCAACGAAGAGGGTCTTCCCATGGCGATCGTCCGGGTGGCGGACGAAGGTCCCGGGATAAGCGCCGAGAATCTGGGCGATGTCTTTCTTCCCTTCTATACAACGAAGAAATCGACAGGTAGCAACATCGGTCTCGGATTGTCGGTGAGCTATGCGATACTCGAGAGACATGGGGGGAGGCTCATGGTCGAGAACCTGCCTGCGGGAGGATGCAGCTTCAGCATGGCGCTTCCCCTATCGCCGAACGACGGACCGCAGGGTCCCTGACGCGGGCGTTCCCGCGCCAGGATGCCATCAGGGCCAGCTAGCTCCTGCTGGAAGCCGGTTTTCCCTCTCCGACATTCTTCAACAGCTTTTCGTTGACGATGATGGCAAGGACGAAAATCAGTCCCTTCAGGATGCTCTGCCAGAAGGTCAGGATGTTCATCATGTCCAGACCGTTCCCGAGCACGGCTACAATCAGGGCGCCGATCAGCGTTCCGATCACCGAACCCTTGCCGCCGGAGAGGCTGGTGCCGCCCAGCAGTATGGCCAGGATGACATCGAACTCGAAGCCGACCGCGATGCGCGGATCGCCGGCAGCGAGGCGGGAGGCGGTCAGGATCCCCGCGAAGGCGGCCAGGACGCCGACGATGAGGTAGTTCCAGAAGACGATGCCACCGACGTTGAGTCCGGCGAAAAAGGCGGCGTTCTTGTTGCCGCCAATTGTCATGGAATACTTGCCGAAGAGCGATTTCTTCTCGACTACCATGAACAGGACGACGAAGAGCACGACGAAGTAGATGGGGATGGGGACACCCAGGAACTCTCCACGCGCAAGGGTCGAGATTCCCGGCGGTACCTTCTCGCCCCTGACCGGTGAGCCATTCGCCAGGATCAACGCCAGGCCGCGGGCGACGTACATTGTCCCCAGGGTAGCGATGAAGGGCGGGAAGTCCATCTTCGAAACCAGGCTTCCATTGATCAGTCCGATGACCGAACCACAGAGGATGGCGATGATCGCCGCCGGCAGGAGGGCCATCCCGCCTGAAAGCAGGACCGTGTAGATCACGCCGGTCAGCGCGAGATTGCTGCCGGTCGAAAGGTCGAAGTTCCCGGTCATCATGAGGACGGTCGCTGCCGAGGCAACTATGATGATCATGGAAGACTGCTTGAGCATGTTGAAGATGTTCTCGACCGAGAGGTAACTCTCCGAGTTGGTGGCGAAGAAGACATTCAGGAGTACGAGGATGAGGAACATGAGGAACTTGGGGTCCCTGATGACCTTGCTGAAATCCCCCGGCTGTTTCATGCGCTCACCTCTCCGCCGGCCACCAGGGCCATGATCCGGTCGCTGTCGATGTCCTTTCCGTTCTGGAGCACCGTCCGCACCTCGCCCTCGTACATCAGCACGATCCGGTCGCAGAGCTGCATGATCTCGGGGAGCTCCGAGGAAAAGACGATGATGCCCTTTCCCTCCCTGGCGAGCTTCCGGATGATGTCGTGGATTTCCTGCTTCGCGCCGACATCGACGCCCCGTGTGGGCTCGTCCATCAGAAGGACATCGCTTTCACGGTTGAGGCATTTTGAGATGACCACCTTCTGCTGGTTGCCGCCGCTGAGCTGGGCCACTTTCTTCTCGCGGCCGCTCGTGGCCAGGGACATGCCTTTTATGTAGCCGTCGGCCAGGGCATTTTCCTTGCCGCGGTTGATGATACCATTTGTGAGGACCTTTTCCATCCTCATCATGGGAATGTTGGCCCGGATGGAGAGCTGGCCGAAGATGCCGCCGATACGACGCTCCTCCGGTATCATGGTGATGCCCGCCTTCAGCGCCTTCGCGGTGGAGCTGATCTTCAGGCTCTGGCCCTTCACGAAGATCTCGCCTGAGTAGGGATCGATGCCATAGAGGACCTGCGCGACCTCGGTCTTGCCCGCACCCACAAGGCCGTAGAAGCCCAGGATCTCGCCCTTGTAGAGTTCGAAACTGACGTCGCGCAACTTGCCTGTCTTCAGGTTCCTGGCTTCCAGGAGCTTCAGTGCCTGGATGTTGCTGCCGGGAATGTACTCCTCGAGGACTACCTTTCCCAGCATCATCCTGACCAGCTCGAGGCAGGCATCGGAGTCGGAGTTGCAGCTGCTGGAGTTCCGGATCTCGGCCACCTCCCGGGTTTCCACGACCTTGCCGTCGCGGAGGACGGTGACCTTGTCGCCGATCTCGAAGACCTCGCCGAGCTTGTGGGAGATATACACAATTGTGATACCCTTGGCCTTCAGTTTTCCTATCACCTTGAACATGCGTCTGGTTTCGTCCTCGCTCAGGGCGGCCGTCGGCTCGTCCATCACCAGCATCTTGCAGTCGGTGGAGATGGCCCTGGTGATCTCGATGACCCGTCGCTGCGCCACGCTGAGGTCGCCGACGCGGTCGGTCAGCCTGATGGAATCGTCGAGGCTCCTGAGGTTTTCGACCAGGACCGAAAGGTCGGCGTCCTTCTGTATGAAGCCGAAGCGCTGCTTCTCGCGTCCCAGGGTCAGGTTCTCCGCGACGCTCAGGTCATCCACGACATTCAGCTCCTGGTACAGGGCAGTGACACCCTGGGCCATGGCCTCCCTGATGGTCTTGGGCTCGAAGGCCCGGCCTTCGAAGAGGAGTTCCCCCTTGGTCCTTTCCAGGGCTCCGGTGAGGATCTTGATCATCGTGGACTTGCCACAACCGTTCTCCCCGACGATGCAGTGGACCGTATTCCTGAGAATGTCGAAGCTCACGTCGTCGAGGGCGAGGGTTCCCGGGAACTGCTTGTGGAGTCCCTTGATGCCCATCAGCACATCGGCTTTTCCAGCGTCCATCATGGTCTCCACTCCTAGCCGCGCCGTCTGATGGTCTGGTCGGCAAAGACCGCGACAATCAGCAGCAGACCCTTGGTGATTGTCTGGTAGAAATAGGGCACTTTGAGGAGGTTGAGTCCGTTGGCGGCCGTTCCGACGATCAGTGCACCTATTATCATGCCCGCCGTGGAGCCCGAGCCTCCGAGCATGCTCGTACCGCCGAGGACAATGGCTACCACCACATCGAATTCCATGCCCTCGGCGATGTTGGGGAAGCCTGAACCCACGCGGGAAACCTGGACTGTCCCGCAGAAACCGGCCAGGAGTCCGACGAGGGAGTAGAGGACGATCGTCATCTGGGGCACCTTGATGCCGGAGAGGACAGAGGCCTTGCGGTTGCCACCGATGGCAAAGCTGAAGCGGCCGAGCACGGTCTTTTTCTCGATGAAGATGAAGATCGCGACCGTTACCAGCATGAAGACGATGATGATCGGCAGGACGCCGAAGAGGTTCGTGCGGCCGAAGTCGCTGAAATCGGAGGGCAGCCCGGCGGAGATGTTGGCTCCGCCGTCCCAGCGGGCGATGAGATAGGCAAAACCGCGGGCGGCGTACATCGTCCCCATGGTCGCGATGACCGGGTTGACGTTGAGGTAGCCGACCATGATTCCGTTCGAGATGCCCCAGAGCACCGCCATCATGCAGCAGAGGGCTATCGAAAGCCCTATGGGCAGCCCCAGCTTCGACATGTAGGCATGCATGATGGCAGAGAAGGCGAGGACACTCCCGATCGACAGGTCGAAGTTGCCGGTGATCATGAGGAGGTTGGCTGCCGAGGCGATGATGATCAAAGGAGCCAATTGTAAGAGAATGTTCTGGAAATTGCTCAGCTGGAGGAATTTCGGAGACAGGAAGGACATGGCCACCACGATCGCGGCCAGGATCGATAGCAGGACGAGCTTTTGCCTGTCTATCTGGATCGCGCTGAATGAGTTAGCCATCATCGCCCCTCAAGGAGAATTTCGCGCACTAGCTGTCGCGAGTGACGCCGGATCGGCCGAGGCCCACTCTCGACCTCTCGTGCCTGTCGCCGGCCCGGCACTAAAAAAAGGTGGGAGAAGACCAGGTCCCTCCCACCATTCATGAATGCCGCGGGCCTTACTTCTTCTTTGTCGCCTTGGCGATGTCGTCGGCGAGCTTGCCCTTATAGAGGAAGTTGTCCTGGAGGAAGACCTGGGCCTCGGGAATGGAACTGTTCCAGTAATCGGTTACCACGCTCAGGACCTTGGTCTCGGACCATTTTTTGGGATCGATCTTGCCAGTGACCATGCCGATCATGGTGTCCATCTCTGCGCGGGCTACGTCACGGACTGCCCCGTGGGTCATCTTGAAGGAGGAGTTGGGATCGAAGATCTTGAGCATGGCAGAGACGTTTCCGTCGAGGCCGGCGATGACCTCGGTGAGGGCTACGCCGTTGTCCATCTTGCCGCGGCCGATCTGCTCGCAGGCGGCGAGGGCTCCGAGGGCCATCTCGTCGTTGGCTCCGAAGATGATATTCACCTCGGGGTTGGCCTGGAGGATGTCGAGGGTGATTTCCATGGACTTGGTGGTGTCGCCCTGTCCGTTGAGCTCGGTGACCAGCTCGGCATTGGGATCGACGGATTTGACACCCTGCCAGAAGGGAGTGGTCCGGAGGACTTCCACTGGGGGGAACTTGCCGAAGTCAAGGATGGCGACGCGGCAGGGCTTGTCAGGATTGGCTTCCAGCCACTTGGTGGCTGCGAGGATGCCCATGGAGAAGGAGCTGGGTGTTTCCAGGGGCTGCACGTGGGGTGCGAGCTTCTCGGCCGGCCACACGAGGGTGGTGACGACGGGGATGCCCTTCGCGCGAGCCAGCTTGATGGCGGCGAGGGTCATGGCCTGGTCGGGGCTGTGGATGGAGATGGCCTTGACCTTCTGGGCTATGAGGTTTTCCACTGCCTTGAGGATCTTGTCGCTGTCACCCTGGCCGTCGAGGACGATGACCTTGGCGCCGTACATCTTCTTGCCATAATCCACGATTTCCTTGGCGATTGCCTGGTGGAACTGGTGCTGCAGGTTGAATACGACATGTCCCACTGTGACGTTCGTCGCCTGCGCGGTTCCCATCGCGAGTGCGAGGCTGGCAATCAGGGCCAGTCCTAGAAGCTTCTTCATAAGAACTCCTTCTCCTACATTTGACCGGCCAACTGCCGGAGTATCCGCAAAACGCCCTGATGTGATGTGAAAGCCATCAGGGTTACATATGTTGGGAGTTTAGGAGACAAAATTACACTTGTCAACATAATAGTTCAAATCGCGTCCGGTCACGTAAGGCAAAGCCTTTTGTGAGGGTCTGCAGTCCTGGCATTGATTGGAAATTGCTCCACCAGGAAGCCAGGTCGGACCGTTTCGAGTGATCGAGTATTTCGATTCCTCAGTCCTCCTGGCGATACTGCTGGACGAAGCGACCAAAGCTGAAGCCGATTCGTGGTGGAAGGGGGCCTCAGTCCGCGTCAGTTCAATCCTTCTGAAGCTCGAAACCATCACCATCCTTCGACGGATCTGGGACACCGAGAGCCCCCATAGCGGGGGCTCTCGTGCTCTCAAGGAAAATATAAGGCTACTTGCAGAGCTCGAACATCTTCGTGCAGGAATCCAGGGTATACAACTCGCCCAGCCCCCAGGCCTGTGCCGTCTTGAGGGCATCAGGTGCCATCTTGGCGATGGAGTCAGCCGGGATCCCTGCCTCGGCGAGGGTGGTGGGCGTTCCGATCTTCTTGCACCAGGCTACAAAGGCGGCGATCCCTGCCTTGGCTGCTGCCTGGTCGTCTGCCTCGTGGACGGCGAATACTTCCCGGGCTATCTCAGCCAGCTTTTTCGTCTTGCTGCCCAGGAAGTAGCGCATGGTAGCAGGGATGGTTACCGACATCGCTGCGCCGTGGGGGGTGTCGTAGAAATTACTCAGGGAATGACCCAGGATGTGGATGGTCGCGTCGCAGGGACCGAGGCCGCAGGGATAGAACCCATTCCAGGCGTAGGAGGCTGTCCACATCATCTGGGCACGGGCTTCCTTGTCCTTGGGATCCTTCAAGAGGCGGTCCATGCACTCCATGATTGTGCGGATCGAGGCCTGGCAATAGTGGTCCTGGAAGGGGGCCCAGTCGAGGCCATGACCGAGGTAGGCCTCAAGGAGGTGGGAGACGATGTCGGCGGCGGAGTAGGCTGTCTGCTTGATGGGAATCGTGTAGGTGAGTTCGGGATCGAGGACGGCGTACTTCGGGCGCATGAGCCCACTTACGAAGCCGTCCTTCCTCTGGATCTTTTCGTAGGACATCACCGAGGTGCCGTTGAGCTCCGAGCTGGTCGCCGGGATGGTGACGACAGCAATGAGGGGGAGGCATTCCGTGATGGGGGCCTTTCCGGAGGCGAGATCCCAGGGATCGCCTGCATATCCTGCTGCGACGCCGACGAACTTGGCTTCGTCTATGGCGCTGCCACCGCCTAGGGCAATGATGACGTCGGGCTTTTCCTTCTTGGCCAGGGCTATGACGCCAAGGGCATGTTCGACCGTCGGGTTGCTTTTTACACCGAAGGCGCAGACAAGGGTGACCCCTGCCGCCTTACAGCTCTCAGCCACCTTTTGGTAGAAGCCCATCTTCTTCACGAAGTCTTCGTCATAGCTTACCAGCAGGGCCTTCTTGCCAAAGCCAGCCGCGAGCTCGCCTACCTTGGCGACGCTACCCTCACCGAACACTGCCTTCGTGGTCATGTCGAATTCAAATCCATACATGTTCGCCATCCTCCTCGCTGATATCCAGCATAGGTCAGGAACGGCTGACAACCGTCCTTGAACCACCGACAGATTAACGCTTGTAATTCAAGCCGTCAACAAGGCTTTGAACTCGTAAACCCGGATCCTGCGCCGGGGAAATAAAAGGCCGCCCCGACATTCCGGGGCGGCCCTTCGCAGGTCTGGGTCTAGGCTTAGGCGCTTTTCTGACAGGCTGCGACAGCGGCCTCTGCGGCGCTCGCTGCGTCGGGGCTGTAGAGGTCGGCGCCGATGGACTTGCAGAAGGTGTCGGTGACAGGTGCGCCGCCGACCATGATGGTGACCTTGTCACGGATGCCCGCGTTCCTGAGCGCTTCGACAACGCTTTTCATCTCGTTCATCGTGGTCGTGAGGAGGGCAGAACAGGCAACAACGTCTGCATTGAACTCTTTGGCGGCCGCTACGAACTTGTCGCTGGTGGCATCGACGCCAATATCGTGCACCTCGAGGCCCTTGCCTTCCATCATCATCTTGACGAGGTTCTTGCCTATGTCGTGGAGATCACCCTTGACGGTGCCGAGGACGACGATGCCCGTAGCCTTTACACCCGAGGATACAAGGAGGGGCTTCAGGGGAACGAGTCCCGCGTTCATGGCGCGAGCGGCGATGAGGACCTCGGGGACGTAGACCTCGTTGCGCTTGAACTTGCCGCCAATGATGTTCATGCCCGCCATGAGGCCTTCCTCGAGGATGGTCCTTGCGGACAGCCCTTCGGCGATCGCCTTTTCGACATTGGCTTTCACGTCGTTGGCCTTGCCCTTCTGGAGCAATGCAGAAATGTCTTCGAGCGTGGACATTCGTCCCTCCTTTGCAGCTTTGGCCAGGCCGCCTCGAGGACGGCGCGGGCACACTAACCAAGAATGATCTCCTGGGACAGTCCCCAAGACAATCACCAAAACGATATATTAAGCAAATCCCTCGGGAAATCTAGGATTCTCTTGCTTCCTTTTGGACAAAAATGCCGGCAAATCGCGAATCAGACTCAGGCCCAGGCTCAGGAGCGGAGGTTCTCGTTCCTCGGAGCCCTGCCCGCTGACTCGCGGAAGCGCCCCGGGGAAAGCCCGACGAGCTTCTTGAAGACCTTCGTGAAGTAGCTCTGGTCATCGTAGCCGAGCATGCCCGCGATGTCGATGAGGGGAGTGTCCGTGGTCCGGAGGAGGACCTTGCCGCGCTCGACCCGGAGCTTGTTGAGGTAGGCCGTAAAACGGCACTTCATCTCCTGGTTCCAGATCTTGGAGAAGTAGGTCGGGCTCAGCGAGACGGCCTTGGCTACCTCGTCGAGGGTGATGGGTTCGGTGAATCTCCCGTTGATATGGCGAAGGGCCTTCATCATCACGTCGGCGTGCTTGACGTCGGCGAGGTTGAACACGAGGTCGCTGAAGCGCGACATCACCCGAGCGAGCCAGAGGGCGATGTCGTCAACACTGCGCATTTTCTGGATCTGGTTCAGGTAGGTGAATCCGAGGTCGAAGATCTGCGCGACGTCGGCGCCTCCGTCGAGGGCAGCGCGCGAGATCAGGACTACCAGCTCCAGGGCGCGCACCCTTATGATCGCCGGATTCTGCCCGCTGGCGAAGAAGATGTGACCCAGCAGTTCGTTGAGGAGGCGCTGCGATTCGGTCCGGTCACAGCGCGAGATCGCGTTGATGAGCTCGCGCTCCTTGTCGATGGGATACTCGGGAAGCCTGTTCTCTCCCTCCTTGAGTTCCTGGATGTACTCCGAGATGCGGGACTGCTGGGCGACGCGCTCGCGGGCAGCCTCGAGGCGCTCGGGGAAGGCGCCGCCCGACACCGATGCGAGGTCGGTCAACAGCTCGGCGAGGCTCGTCGCGCGACGCGGTGTGACCCGAGGCAGCGCTTCGAGGGCTGCCTCGAGCTCCTCAAGGCGCTCGGAGGGGAGCTTGCCGGAGGCGTGGAGGTCGGCGAGGACCTCGGCAGGTTCGACCAGGAGGAGGGGGCCGCAGACAAAGGCAGCTCGCAGGGAACCGTCCCGCAAGACAGGGGCGACAAGATGGAGGAGGGAGTGGGCGCAGAGGTGGATGTACTTTCCGCCGAAGCGTTCGGCCTGGTAGGCGCCGTAGAGCTGGCCACGGAATTCAGCCTGGGCCTCCTCGCTGCCGAGGGCGCGGCAGGCCGGGCAGGCACCGTCCATGTCATCGGCTGGACCCCGCAGGGAACCTTCGCTGTCGGCAATGCCGAGGAGGGAAGCCTCGTCGTCTATGAGGTAGCCGCCCACGGCCGCACTTCTGCAGAAATGGCCGAGCTTCCCGAGCACGGCGACAGGGTCGAAGTCGTCTGCCAGGGCTGCCGACTCGTTCATGCCTGCTCCGGAAAGAAGAGATGCTCGACAAAGAGGTCATTGAACTCGGGGCTGGACGAGAGTTCGATGTAGGAGCTTCGGGCGCGGGCCTGGTCGCAGGCCTCGAGCCGTGCGCGGGAAAGGCAGGCAGCAACGGCGCCCGCTCCCGAGCTGTTGCCGGCTACGACAACACGGTCCTCGAGGCCGCGTGGAATAAGCCCCACGCGCACTGCGCTCCGCACATCCATGAAGCTGCCGAAGCCCCCCGCGAGGAAGACGCGCTCCACTTCGCCCACGCTCTTGCCCGAGCGCTTGATAAGGATTTCGATGCCGGCACCGATGGCAGCGGTCGCGAGCTGGAGTTGCCGAACATCGCCCTGGCTGAGCCAGACGCCTTCGCAGACGAGGAGGCGCGGTTCCGTTTCACCTTCCTGGCGAAGCGAGGCGAGCTCAGTACCGAGGGCTGCTGCCTCTTCCGCATCAAGGATGCGGCCAGAACCGTCAATGAGTCCAAGCTCGATAAAGCAGGCGAGGGCGTCCAGGACACCGGAGCCGCAGAGCCCCTGGGCCTTCGCGTCGCCTATGGTCGAGCAGGCTATCCTGCTGCCTTCGATCCAGACGAAATCGATGGCACCCACGACACCGCCCATGCCCATCGAGATGCCTGCGCCTTCAAAGGCGGGACCTGCAGCGGTGGTACAACTGAGGATGCCACCGGAGTCGCCCAAGGCGAGCTCGCCGTTCGTGCCGATGTCGAGGAGGAGGGAGCAGCGCGGATCTTCCGCCATGCCGAGGGCGGCGATACCCGAGACGATGTCGGCACCCACGTAGCCTGAGAGGCCGGGCAGGAGGAAGACTGAGCTTGTCTCAGGCAGGTCGAGTCCGAACTCCGGCGCCAAGCCGACGTGGAGGCCCGTGAACACGGGCGGGAAGGGCGCGGTCGAGATGGCCGCCGGTGGGACTCCGGCAAAGAGGTGGAGCATCGTCGTATTGCCGGCTATGGCCATCGAGACGAGTTCCTCGCTTCGCGCCTGGGCCTCCGCGAGGAGGGCATGGGCCATGATGGTAAGCTGGCTGACGATGCGAAGGCGCTGCTCCTCGAGGCCCGTTTCCCTTTCGATGGTCGCCTGGATGCGCGCGATTACATCCGCTCCAAAGACGCGCTGGTCGTTCAGGCCGGATTTGGTGCCGAGGATGGCCCCGTTGGACAGGTCGATAAGATAGGAGACTACTGTTGTCGTGCCGATATCGACGCCGATTCCGAGGGAACGCCGGCTGGCCTGGTCCGCTGTGGAAACGGCCGCGACGGCCAGGACCTCCGTTCCCCTTCCAGGGATCATCCTCACGAGGGCTTCCACACTGTCGTGCCGCGCTGCCCCGGCCAGACCTGCGAGCGCCGCCATGGAGACGCGGGCCGCGCTGCCTGGGCTCGCGCTCGCATCGGGGGTCAGCAGCGCCAAGGCGGCCACCATGCGCTCCTCGTCGGAGACCTGCTCCTCAAGCGTGGGGGGGCTCAGCCTGAGCCTCAGCCAGCGCGCGGGGGGATCGGGCGTGAAGTCGATGGCCGGCCCCTCGGCGAGGATGGTCGCAACGGTGGTAGCTGGTCGGTCAATGCGGGCTGGACCCTCGATGTGGGTCATGCAGGCCAGCCGCCAGCCCCCCGCCAATTCGGCAGCCGAGAGGAGGGATCGCTCGCGTTCGCTTGGCTCGGACAGGGCGCCTGAGGCGCGAAGTCGGCATTTCCCGCAGCGGCCCTTGCCCGCGCAGGTGGCGCTGACAAGGTTCTCCCCGGCCGCGATGAGGGCGTCGAGGAGGCTCGTCCCCGCTTCGGCGGGAATCTCGGTGCGTGTGCCCTCGTGTACGAGGGTCAGTATCTCGCTCATGTGCTAGTCTCCAGCTTCAGTTTCTCGGCTCGCCGAAATGCCATGATGGACCAGCGGGACCGACTTCCGGACAGTGTCATATTTGTGGCAGGATTGTAATGGGTCGCAGCGATTTTCCAGCGTCCACATATGCATCCAGGAGTCTTTCCATGCCAGCACCGGCCCGATACCGGCTCATTTCCTGCAATGTCTTCCAGCGCGAACTCAGCTTTGCCCTCTCGCAAAGCCCCAACATCGTAGATCCGGAGTTCCTCGAACTCGGCCTCCACGAACAGCCGGGAAAGCTCTTCGAGGCCCTGCAGGCCCGGATTGACGCTGCAGACACTGCCAAGGCGCCCGGCGGTGAACCCTACGACGCCATCCTCCTGGGCTATGGCCTCTGCGGGAACGGCCTGTCGGGCATACAGGCCAGGACGCGTCCCCTCGTGCTGGCGCGGGCCCACGACTGCTGCACCCTCCTTTTGGGCTCGCGTTCCGAGTTCCTGGCCCGCTTCAGCGAGAACCTCTCCGCCTCCTGGAGTTCGGTTGGCTACATCGAGCGGGGTTTGACCTATTTCCGCGCCTCCGACCTCGGGAAATCCTCGGGCATCGGCATGGAGTATTCTGCCCTGGTCGAACAGTACGGGGAAGAGAATGCCGCCTATGTCTGGGAAACCCTCCATCCTGAGTTGAAGGAGACAGAGCTTCGGTATATCGAGGTGCCGGAAACTGCCGGCCACGGGCACGCCGATACCATGCGCGCGCGTGCCAGCGAGGAAGGCAAGGAGTTCATTCTCATAAAGGGGAACATCCGATTGCTCAGTGGGCTGGTCGCCGGGGGCTGGGACCCGGCCGAGTACCTCGTGGTGCCTCCGGGCAGCCACATCGAGCCCACCTGGGATCACGACAAAGTCTTCGAAGCACGGGCATAAACGGGCTCGGGAAGAGGGAAATTCATGGATACAGGAATCATGGCCAGGACGGTCAGCGACGCGGGCAGGAAGGCTGTCTGCCTCGAAAATGCCTCGGTGCGCACGGTCATCTGCGCGCAGGGCGGAATGATGCCCGAATTCGGCCTGAAGCGAGGCCGGGGCTTGCTCAATGCCCACTGGATCCCGGAGTGGAGGGCGAACTCGGGCCTCCCCTGGTCGCCTGCGGAGCACAAGGCCTTCTGGAAATCGGGGCTCCTGTATCACCTGGCGGGAGA
Organism: uncultured Spirochaetota bacterium; assembly: GCA_903821875.1. Classification (GTDB taxonomy): domain Bacteria; phylum Spirochaetota; class Spirochaetia; order Treponematales; family Rectinemataceae; genus CAIJMU01. The sequence goes on along the minus strand of CAIJMU010000056.1, from coordinate 60,189 downwards.
CTTTCCCTGCAGCCCGAGCTTTGGCGGCGACTGCGTGGTGGAGGGCGTGGCACTGCCTGCCCACGGATGGGCTGCCAGTTCCGAATGGAAACTCGAGCGTGTCGGAGTGGAGGATGGCGTGGCCTTCGCCCGCTTTACCCTTGTCTCTCCCGACGCACGCATGCCCCTCGAGTACGTGAAGGACGACCTCGTCTTCCCAGGCCAGGACGCCTACTTTTCGGTGATGACCATCAGGAACACTGGTGCGAAGCCCATCCTGATAAATGTGGGAAGACACAACACCATCGGTGGGCCCTTTCTTCAGGCAGGCTGCCGCATCAGCCTCCCCGCTGACCGCTTCCTGACCGCCCCTCACGGAACAGAATTCGAAGCTACCGGCCAGCTCCGCCTTGGAGCGGAGTTCACGGACCTGGCTCACGCGCCCCTCGCCGATGGAGGGACTGTGGACCTCTCGAAGGTGCCCGGTCCCATCGGCTACACGGACTTTGTCACGGGTGCCATTCCCCGGGAACTCGCCCTGGGCTGGAGCGCCGTTGCCAACCCTGAGACGGGTCTGGCCTATGTCTGCTTTTTCCCGGGCATGGAGGGGCTTCCTGAGGGGGAGATCGCCCTCGGTTTCAACGACCTCTGGCTGCAGTACGGAGGGAGGCCCTTTACGCCCTGGGCCATGGCCGAAGGCGCTCCAGACCGGACCTTCTGCCTCGGCACGGAAAACATCACGGGAGCCTACGCCGAGGGCCTCGCGTATTCCCTCGGCCATCGTGAACTCCTGGGAAGGGAGACCCTTGTGGAGATCCCCGCCGGCGGGGAGAGGACTCTCTGCTACGGAGCTGCCCTGTTGGACATAGGCGCCGGGCTCGCTGTCGAGGGAATCAGGAAGGTCGAGGCCGCTCCGGGACGCATCGTCCTTTCCGGAGTCCGTACGAGTTGTCAATTTCAGGTCGGCTCGGACTTCGGCGAGGCCAGGCGCTTCGTCAGGCATCTCGGCCGGTGATGCCCTCGATTACCTGGCGGTCCACAGCTCTGGCCGGGTCGAGGCCCGAAACTTCCCTGAGCACGAGGGCGAGGTCGTCAGGCGTGTAGCGCGCGTGGAAGAGGGCGTCTGCCTTGGCCAGCGCTCCGGCTTCGTCCGGGGCCTTGAAGCGCAGGGCAGCGCGCAGGGCTTCGGCGATAGCCGCGAAGGGAAGGCCCTGCCGGGCTGCCAGGAGGCAGGCTCCAACGATGCGGTCATCGCGGGAGAGCTTCCTCGTCAGGTCGCGCCCGACACGGTGGATGGTGTCGCCTAAGGCGCGGTTGGCAAAGCGCGACAGGAGGTCCTCGATGTGCTCGGCAAGCTCCGCTACAGGCAGGGAGGCGGGGTAGGCTGCGTGGAGGGCCGCCGCGCTCTCGCCCATGGCGCGGCGCAGCAGCTGGGCCAGGCCGGGGAGCTCAAGAGCCTCCCAGAGGTAGGTCATGGATGGATCGCGGGCATGGCCGAGGTAGGCTGCCGCGGCGTGGCCAAGGTTGTGGACAAAGAGCTTTCGGTCCACGTAGGCGGCGATGTCATCGACTGCCTTGAGCCCGGGCAGGGGCGGCAGGCCTCGCGTGAAGCCCTTTGCATCTACTATGAGGGTATCGTAGGGCTCGGCGAAGAGCTGGAGTGGGTCGGCGGCGAGGGCTTCCCGCGGCATGATGGGGACCATCTTTCCGATGCTGGTCTCCACGAGGCCTGCCAGCGTGTCGATCTCCGTTCCGGCTTCCAGGTTGCGCGCCAGCTCCGTCCGGAAATATTCCGCGCCCGAGCGGAGGTTTTCGGCGATGATGATGTCGAGGGGTAGCCTGCCCGCGGCCCTTCGCGCGAGGAGGGCAGGAGCGATTGAACGGATCACCGAGGGCAGGGCGCCCTGCCCCACCGAGGTGGCAGCATAGTCGGCCTGTACTAGTTCCCGGGTGACGGCTTCCAGGTCTCGGCTGTTCACCGCCCGCACGGGTGCCACTTCCATGACCCGGTCGGCCACATCGTTGGCCTTGACTACGACGCGGTAGGATCTGCGCTCATTGATCAGTGTTATGAGCTTCTCGTCGACGTCGAGGAAGACGGTCTCGTAGCCTGCCGCCGAGAAGAGGCGTCCGATGAAGGAGCGCCCGATGTTCCCTGCGCCGAACTGGACGAAGCTGCCGATGCTCATGACAGGCCCACCTGGCTGCGCCAGGCGGCGACCCTGGGCTCTATGAGGGATTTCTTGTGGCCAGGGCGGTCTTCCGTGAAGACCCCGCCGACGTGGAAGCAGGCGAAGCCCCCCGATGCGACAGCCCAGGCCAGGGCCTCACCGAGGTCGATGGGTCCGGCCCCCGCCTCGAGCTGCATGGCCGCGGAGGCCACGAGGCCGCCGGCGAAGTTGTCGCCGCAGCCCGTCGTGTCGCCCCGCCTCTCTGGATGGGCAGCGAGTTCCGCCATCACGGCGGCCGAAACAGGATAGCGGCGCTCGGGCATCGGGGCGAAGCGGCCCTTCCCGAAGGCGGCGACCGCGATGTCCCGGGTGCCCGAGGTGACGACGGCAGCGCCGACGCCACGGCTGCCGAAAAAGGCGAGGGCGCCTGAAGCGTCGGAGGCCCCGCTTAAGCGCAGCGCCTCCTCGAGATCGGCGACCAGGAGGTCGACGGAGGCGTAGGTTCCCTCGTCGCTGCCCAGGGGCCAGCGGCCGACCGGGTCGCGGCGCTCGTTCCTGAAATCGTAGACGGTGTTCACAATTGTGAGGGTGCCTGCCGAGCGGCAGCGCAACAGGAGGGGCCCCAGCGCATCGTGGAGGGCCGGAGTCAGGCCCGTCCCCCCGAAGACTGCGATGTCGGCGTCGAAGAGGCTTGCAGGAAGGTCTTCCGCCCCGAGCCTCCCTGCGGCGCCTATCTCGTTGATGAAGCAGCGCTCGCCCCTGCCTCCGTCATGCCGGGGATCGGAGAGGACAAGGGTAAAGGCCGTGCGGCCTTCCTTGGGCACGAGGGTGAGCCCGTCCAGTCCGCAGGGGGCCACCATCGAGCCCAAGAGCCCGCCGTTGGAGTCGGCGCCCCTGGCTCCGGTGAAGTCTACAGAAAAGCGCGCGCCACCCCCCGCGTGAAGGAGCTGCGCGGCGTGGATCATGGCCACGATGCCCGGGCCTCCGACATTGCAGGCATCCGGGGCGGCACCCCGCACAAGCGCTGCCAGTGCCACCGTGATGTCGGCTCCGGCAAAGCGCTCGAAATCCTCGGCGAAGACGAGCTTGCCGGGTTCGAGGCCTCCGTCGCCCGGCCGCCTCGAACGCAGCGCCGAAAAGGCCGGCGAGGAGAAGTCCACATCCGCGTGGATGAAGTCGAGAAGGGCGCAGCCAGCGCCTGCCATGTGGATCATGCCATCACTCTCCTGTCGGGAAGGCCATAGCCATTTGCCTCATGGCGCGGCTCAGAAACGGAATTCCATGAAGGCTTCGTACATCGCCTTGATGTTGTCGAGCGGCGTGTCGCGGCCGATCTCCCCGCAGGCGATGATGCCGCCACGCTCCGAGCCGAGGGCGTGGAAGACCACATCGACATGCTTTCGCACTTCGGCGGGGCTGCCGTAGGTCATGGTCCTCTGGCGGTCGAGGTCGGTCCGGAAGCAGATGCGGCCCTTGAAGCGGCGGCCCAGCTCCTCGTTGCCCATGCAGTTCGACTGGCAGTTGATCACCGAGACCCCCAGATCGATGAGCTCGGGGATGATGTCGGTGACGTAGCCGTCGGTGTGGAAGTGTACGTCCACGCCCGCTGCGCGCACACGCTCGAACATGACCTCGTAGCAGGGCCGGAAAAAGGACTTCCAGAGCGTCGGGCTGATCATCAGAGCGTTCTGTGTGCCCCAGTCATCGGCGAAATGGATGCCGTCGTAGTCGAGAAGGAGGAACTTGTCGATGAGACGCAGGTTATGCGCCATCATCGCGTCGCGAAGCTCGAAGGCGGCCTTTTCGCCAAGCGCGATGTCCGCCAGGAGATCCTCGAAGCCACGAAGTTCCTGGAGGGTCTCGAAAAAGGTGATCCAGCCGCCCCTCGAGTAGTACCGCGGATCAGGACCGATCATGTGCCCGGAGTAGAGCTGGTAAGCCGGAGGCCTGACTTCGAAATCCGGCCAGGCAAAACCCGACCAATTGGACCAATCGGAAAGGGGCTTGTCGACGGGGATCCCGTACTCGCCGTCCTCCGAGCTCTCCCAGACTACACCGAAGCCATCCTTGTTGCGCCCTTTTTTGTAATAGGGAGGGAATTTAGCCAGCGGCAGGTCCGGCAGGAGGCCCCAGCCGAAATCCTCCTCCACCTCCGCGAGGATCTTCTGGAGTGCCTCGCCATGACGGATCAGCGCCGAGGGGAGGATCGCGTGGGAGATCGGGGGCCTGTCGGGATAGTCGAAGGAGAGGGCTTTCTTCACCCGCTCCCTGCATGGCATGGCACTCATGTCGCTTCCCCGCTCACTTGGCGACCCGGGCCTTCTGGAGGCTCTGGATCTGTATGGTGTTGAAGAGCACGGCAAAAAGGATGAGGAGGCCGCGCACGATGTACTTCTCGAAGTCGCCGACGCCGAAGAGCGTCATGCCGTTGTTGATGACCCCGAGGAAGACGATCCCCATCAGCGTTCCCCAGACCTTGCCTATTCCCCCGAAGAGACTCGTACCACCTATGATGACCGCAGAGATGACGTCCATCTCGTAGCCGCGTCCGAAGGTCGAGGAACCCGACATGACCTGCGCCGACAGGATGATGCCCGAGAAGGCTGCGAGGACCTGGACTGCCACGAGGATGATGATCTTCACCTTGGAGACGTTGATTCCGGACAGGCGCGCCGATTCGGGGTTGCCGCCCACCGCGTAGACCTCACGGCCGAAGCGTGTCAGGTTCATGATGACAAAGACGATGGCGAAAACGATGAGGAGCCAGAGTGCCGGCACGGGGAAGGTTCCGAAGAGCCGGCCTGCACCGATCCAGTTGTACCAGTCGGGGAGGGTCGTTACGGGAAAGCCCCTGGAGATGAGGGCCGCCGAGCCGTAGATCACGTTCAGCATGGCCAGGGTAATTATAAAGGTAGGAATGTTGAACTTCGTCCTGATAAAGCCGTTGAAAAGCCCGATGAGGAGGCCGACCACCAGGGCACAGGCCATCCCGACAAAGACGGCCGACTCCATCGGCATGATTCCCGCCTTGGCCAGGGCACCGGTGACCGTGGCCGTGAGCACTGCCGACAGGGCGATGGAAGAGCCGACTGACAGGTCGATCTCACCGCCTATGATGGTCATCGTCATGCCGAAGGAGATGACCCCCGCCAGCGCGACGTTGCGGAAGATGTTCAGGATGTTCCCGATGGTGAAGAACCCGGGCGCAGTGAAGCAGAGCGCCAGGGCGATGAAGAACAGGATGATCTCCATCATGTATTTCTTGCTGAATCGGGAAAGGTTGAAGCTCTTGTTCGCTTCCGCTTTCATTGTTCGTCGCCTCCCATGCATAGCGAATAGAGTTGCTCAATGGTCACGTCCTCTGGCCGGACCTCTCCGACAAAGCGGCCAAGTCTCATGATGATGATCCTGTGGCAGACCTCGATCAATTCCTCGAGCTCGGAGGAGACGACCACGGAGGAGATGCCGCGTCGCGACTGCTCCCAGATGATCTGGAAGATCTGCTGCTTGGCATTGACGTCGATGCCCCGCGAGGGCTCGTCGAAGAAAATCACCTTGGGGCTCGCATTCAGCCACTTCCCGACGACAACTTTCTGCTGGTTGCCTCCCGACAGGCTTGTCATGGGCAGCTCGATGTCCGTGGTCTTGATGTCAAGGGCGGCGACCTGCCGCTCCGCAAAGCTCCGTTCAAGGCTGCGGTCGACAAAGCCTCCGGGCGCTACCTTGTCGAGGCTGGCGTGGCAGAGGTTGGCCTTGATTGAAAGGGTCTGCACAAGACCCTGGGTTTTCCTGTCTTCAGGGGTAAAGGCGAGGCCTTCCTTGTTCATGCGGGTAGGGCTGGGCGAGGCTATGGTTTTTCCGTCGAGGACCACCGTGCCGGAATCGGCCCTGTCGGCGCCGAAAATGCCGCGCAGCAATTCCGTCCTGCCCGATCCGAGCATTCCCGCGATGCCGAGGATCTCGCCCTTTTTCAGGTTGAAGGAGATGTCCTCGAACCAGGGTGAGCGTGTGAAGTTGCGCACATCGAGTATCGTCTCAGGCGAGATGAGGAGGTCGGCCGGCCTCGACTTCACCTCGACGTCGCCGAACATGAGCTTGAGGATGTCGCGGGGCTGGGCGCCCGACATCTCGACGCGTCCGGTCAGCTTTCCGTCGAGGAGGACCGTGCTCGTGTCGGCGATCTCCCACAGCTCCTGGAGCCGGTGGGTGATATAAATAATAATTACGTCTTTCTTTTTCAGTTCGCGGATGAGCTTGAAGAGCACCTGGGTCTCGTGCTGGGCCAGCGCGGAGGTCGGCTCGTCGAGGAGGATCACCTTGGGCCTGCAGCTCATGGCCTTGACGATCTCGACGACCTGGCACTGCCAGACATTGAGGTTCACCACGAGTTCCCGAAGCGGAAGCTCGATGCCCATCTCGTCGAGAAGCCCCTGGGCCTTCGCGTAGGTCTTCTTCCAGTCGACGAAGGGCCCGTTGGTCTCGTAGCGCCCGATCAGGATGTTCTCGGCGACGGTGAGGCCCGGTATCAGGCTCATCTCCTGGTAGACGGTGGCGATGCCCTTGGCGAAGGCGTCGGCTGGATTGGTGAAGCCCAGCTTCTCCCCGTCTATGTCGAGGCTGCCGGCGTCGGGCTGGTAGACCCCGTTGATGATCTTGACGAGGGTGGACTTCCCCGAACCGTTCTTGCCGATGAGGGCGTTCACGCGGCCGCTTTCGAAGCCGAGGGAGACGCTGTCGAGGGCTGTGGTTCCGGGAAAGACCTTCGTGACAGTGCGAACGTTCAGGACGCTCATAAAAGCCTCTTTGCCTGAAGGGTGACAGCTTGAAAGAGGGGCTCCGCAGGCCGTTCGGATCGGCTCACGCGGAACCCCTTCAGCAAAATGCGAGTTGGAAAATCCGGACTTTAGCTGCCGGATTTCGCCTTGAGGTCGGCGAGGAAGGCGTCGAGCCCGGCTACGTTCTTCCTTTCCAGGAGGATGCCGGGGACGATGGTGGTCTTGGCCTTGGTGTCGCTGTAGTCCTGCTTGTTGATCGCCTTGACCAGGCTCTCCATGGTCTTGACGCCGATGCCGTAGGGGTCCTGGGCGATGGCGGCCTGGAGTACGTCGGCCGGATCCTTGAGGAGCTGGACCATCTGCTCGCTGCCGTCGAAGCCGAACACAAAGATCTTGCCAGCCTTGCCCGCGTTCTTGACGGCCATTGCCGCGCCGATCGTGCCGCCCTCGTTGGCGGAGAAGATCAGGTTGAGCTCATTGCCCTTGGAGGTGATGATGTCGCCGCCGACAGTGATGGCCTTGTCCTGCATCCAGGCATCCTGGTCGGCGATGACCTTGACTCCGGGGAGGGACTTGAGCTGGTCGAGAAAGCCGTTGACGCGGGCGCCAGACTGCTCAGGCAGGAGGGACTTGAACTGGAGGATGGCGACATTGGCGTTGCCACCCAGTTTCTCCTGGATAAAGGCTGCAGCCGCGATGCCACAGGTCTTGCCGAGGTCGTAGTTGTCCGAGGTGAAGGCGCCGGTGATGTAGGGCGCGTTCGTCAGCGTGAAGTTGGAAATGCCCACAAGGAGGCCCTTGCCGGCTGCGTCGGCGATGACCTTCATCGAGGCGCCTTCGCTGATCGGGGAGATGGCCACACCCTTGTACTTCTGGGTCACATAGGTGTTGAGGAACTCGGCTTCCTTGGCCGCGTCACCGTTCGTATTGCCGGGGTAAAAATCGAAGCCAGCCTTGATGGCGGTGTCCTTGTAGCCCATCTGCATGAGCTTCATGAACTGGTCCTCCTGGAATACTACACCCGCTACCTTGGGCTTGGTTTTGGCGCAGCCACCAAGGCCTATAGCCAAAACGACGGACGCAAGCATCAATGCTACGAGAATCTTCTTCATGGAAACCTCCTGGATGCACTTAAGCCGTCGCGACGCGGCGGTTGGAAACAATATAATGGTCAGCTCCTCGCGTAGATAGCGGTGCCAGCCTTGAGTCCCTCGTCGAACATCGCCGTGATGTTCTCCACCGAAATCCCGTCATGGAGGGAGTGGTCGGAGGCCAGAATGTAGCCGCCCCCGGGTGCTGCCACCGCAATTGCCTCGCGCACCTCGGACCTGACCTCCTCCTCCGTCCCGTAGGGCAGGGTCCGCGAGGAATCGATGTTGCCAATTATGCAAAAACGGTTGCCGTACTCGGCCTTGACCCGCTTCAGGTCCATGCCCGCCGTGCGCTGCACCGGGTGGATCGACTTGATCTTCGTGGCAGCCATGAGGTCGAGGTACTCGTAGATGCAGCCGCAGGAGTGGAGGAGGGCCGGCACGCCGAGGGAGTCGACATAGTCCACGAGGTCCTTGAAGTAGGGGTAGAAGTGCTTGATATAGAGGTCTTTGCTGAAGAGCACGGAGCGGGAATCTCCGAGATCCTCGCTGACCCAGATGCCGTCGATTCCGCAATCTACGGCGATCTTCGCGGCCTTCTTGAAGAAGTCGTTGGACATCGCGAAGACAGACTCCAGAAGGTCGGGATCGTCGTAGAGGGCGAAGCTGATGTTCTCGAAGCCCATGAGGAGCCAGGCTGTCGTAAGGGGACCCTGGATGCCACAGGTGATGGCGAGCTGGGAATCCCTGTTGTTGGCGATAGTCTGACGGAGGTCGAGGTCGCGGCCGGGAAGGAGGGGATCGGGACAGACATACTTTTCGAAGTCGTCCCTGCAGCTGATCGGGTAGCGGATCGGGGAGTCGATGGGCCAGGAGACCTCGGAGCGCACGAAGACGCTTCCCCACTCGTCCTTGTAGGTCTTGTCGTCGATCCATTCGGGAGAATAGCCCTGGAACCCTGCCAAGGGAACCCAGATTGCATCCTGATGCAGCTTCTTGGCCAGTTCGAGGGCATCGGGTCCGTTGTAGCTCCCGGGCTTGTGTCCGATGAGCCGCTCGAAGAGGGGCTCCTGGAAGAGAAAATCGAACATCGGGACCCGGTCGGGAACTCCGCGATTGATGGCTGTCAGGAAACGTTCTCTCGCTGTCATCTCGTTCTCCACGATTCGTGGCTTGGTACAACAGAGTAAGCCCCACAGAAAATCTGTCAAGGAACCTAATTAACAAACTGCTAATCTTGGCAGGTTAAATCCAATAGTTAACCGACTTAACTTGAATCCAATGCGGGAATGCCTAGAGTATTCCCTGAGGATACCCCTTGGCAGGGAAAGACCCCGGAGGCCAAGGCCCCGCGGATCAGGGCTCTGTGCGCCATCGGCCATAGCTACCCTAGGGGGGTAGAGAGCTTGTCATTCCGAGCCCAGACTATAGTATGGTGGTGTCCGAGCTTGTGCCTTGGGGACCTATACTACTCGATAAGGCTAAACGGAGTGGAGTCTTGAGGATATTGATCGTTTCCAACCTCTACCCTCCTCATTATCTTGGAGGCGCCGAGCTCCTCTGCAAACAGATTGTGGATATCCTGGCCCGGCAGCATGAGATCCGTGTCCTGACTTCCGATTTTCGACTTGCGAATTCAAAGGATGGAGATTCGTCCGTTCCGGTAAGCCGCAGCCTGAAACTCTACCGTGCCTTCGGGGAGGACTCTCAAAAACCCCTCCTTCGTCGCTGGCCCAGCAAGATCGCCGATCGCAGGAACTCGAGGACTACCAAGGTAGTCCTGAAGGATTTCGAACCCGAGCTGGTATTTGTCTGGAGCCAGAGGAGGCTCGGCATAGGTCCGGCGCTCTGTGCCCAGCGAGCAGGCTATCCTGTTGCCTTTATTTTCAACGATGACAGCGCAAGTTTCTTTATTCCCAAGCGCTATCCCCCTGGTAGCCTCCGCTCCTTCCTCGGCTTTCTACTGGACCATAGCCTCTTCCGAAGCAATACGACCCAGGCCCTCGATCTGGGCGCCTCCTCCTGCATCAGCCAGTCCCTCAAGACAGACATGCTTGCCGAGGGCCTTCCGCTAAGCGGGTCCAGGGTAATCCACCAAGGTATTCCCCTCTCGGACTTCCCCTGCAAGGCGGAGCCAGGTTCACTGGGAAAGCCTGTCCGCGTCCTCTACGTGGGGCAGGTGCTGGCCTCGAAGGGGGTGCATACCCTCCTCGAGGCGGCCGAACTCGTGGCTGCCGATCGGGGTCCGGCCAGCATCGAGGTCCGGATAGTGGGGGGCGGGCCAGAGGACTACGTTGAGCAGCTCCGCGCCTGCAACAAGAGCGGCTATCGCCTGGACCTGGCGGGTCGCATAGCCCACGATGCCCTCCCTGCCGTGTACCGCGACCACGATATCTTCGTCTTTCCTTCCATCGTCAAGGAGGGCTTCGGTCTGACCTTCCTGGAGGCCATGGCCAGCGGGCTCCCCGTCATCGGAACCATCACCGGTGGACAGGGTGAGTGCCTCGTGGACGGGGTCAATGCACTCGTCTTCCAGGCCGGTGACTCGGCCCAGCTGGCCTCCTGCATCCTGAGACTGGTCGACGACGCGGATTTTCGCATCGGCATCGCGAAGGCTGCCCGCGCCATGGTGGAGCGGGACTATAGCCTGGAAGTCTATGCGGGCAAGCTCGAGGCCTTCCTTGAGGAAAGCCGGCTCGGGATCAAGGCGCTTCAGGATCCAAGGGCAGGATAAGCGACGCTGACTGTCGCTTCGTACTGGACATAGCGCTCCAGCCGGCTCAGCCGATCCGCTTCGGTGCCGTAGCAGGCAGCGATGACTTCCCGCTTCCGGGCGAGGGCTTCGGGGGAGACTCTATTCGCCTCGCTCTCCAGCATCTCAGAGTCGGCGGGCACAAGAAGCTGCTTCCCCGCGCTGAGCCCGGCGACGAGGCGGTGCAGTTGCCGATGCTGGAAGTGCCCGTACTCCCCCGCCTGGTTGTGGGTGGCCACGACTGTCCATTCCTGCTTTTCGAGGATGCCTCTGATCGCCCGGGAGAGTCTGTCCGCGTCCATCTCCACCTCATTGCCGTCGGCATAGTTCCAGATGAGGGTGCGGAAACCGAGGAGCGTACCGGCACGCCGGAACCCCCTGGCTCGCCCAGCCCTGCTACCGTTCGTGCAGCAGAGCACCAGCCAACCTGAAGAAGCCATCAATTCCCGGGAGAAAAAAAGGGTCTCGTCATCGGGATGGGCAACAATCATGAGCTTGTCGGCGGCTCTGACCTGACAGGCAGCATTGGCAGGCATGGTGACTGCGACATAGTACATCCACCTGAGGGCAGCCTTGAGGAAGGCGGTCAAGCCGGATTCCCGGGCAAGCTGCTTGAGGCTGCTGACTATTGCGGGTAGGGCTTTCCGCGCGTTCATGGCTTCCTCCACATTGCTACCATAGCATTGTCTCCTATCTGGCCGCAGGCCATTACAAGGAGCCGACCGCCGCTTGCGTAGGCACAGCAGAAAATCTGTCACGAATCCTGATTAACAAAAGGCTAAAATTGCCAGGTTAAGTCCACGAATTAACCACCATAACTTGGACGTAGTGCTGGAAAGCATATAGTATTCATTTCATGGATCGCACAACCTTGAAGGACCTTGCCCAGGCTGCGGGAGTCTCGGTAGCTGCGGTATCGATGATACTGGCGGGCAAGGGAAAGATCTCAGCACCGGTGGCCGAGCGTGTCAGGAATCTGGCTACTGAGCTCGGGTACAAGAAAATCGTCCCCAGCCGCCCCTCGCTGACCCGGCGCTTCAAGTATGTGAGCATCCTCCAGAGGGAGGACTTTCCCTACCTCTGGAACTTTTCCCAGCCCTTCGCGACCTGGCTCGAGGAGGAGGTCATCAGGATGGGGTACTATCCCATCATCCTCCACATTCCCCCGACCGCTACTCCCAAGTCCGTGTTCAAGGAGATCACCGGAGCCAGGATCGGGGCTGTCTTTGCCATCCACTACGCCGACCCGGAACTCTTCGCTGAACTCGAGGCCGTCGGCATCCCCGTCATTATCATCAACAACAGCGAATACCAGGCGCGGTTCTTTTCGGTCCTCGCCGACGAGGTACAGGGCTCCTACGAGGCGACCATGCGCCTCGTCAATCTCGGGCACCGGAGGATCGGCTACGCGGACTATCCGAGGCCGAACTATCCGACCCTCGTCAATGACCGGTTTTTCGGCTTCCGCAAGGCGATGGATGAAAGCGGCCTCGAGTACTCCGATGGCCATCGGGTGGCAGTCAACCTTCCCGACTTCGACTCCCTCCTCTTCAGGATCGGGGAGATCTACAGGCAGCCCGCGCCACCCACGGCCTTCGCCGTCCACGACGACTATTTTGCGGCCTACGTCCTCGAGGCCCTGTCCCGCCTGGGCAGGCAGGTTCCCCGGGACGTCTCGCTCATCGCCACCGGAGGCGATGTCCTGGACTACCGTGTCCCCTTCATACGAAAGATAGACACAATGCAGATAGATCAGCGGCTCATGGTCTCCATGGCCTGGAGCCTCCTCGAGGCGCGGCTCCAGCAGCCGGGCGGCCCCATCCAGGTGCTCAAGACCAGGATGCCCTACATCGATCGTGGGTCCTGCCGCTTCGACATGGATTGAGGGCCTGGATAAGCGGAAACCATCGGGCGGGAGGCGCTAGCCGGAGCCCAGGGGAAGGATGGCTTCCAGGTATCCGTTATTCCCTTGGCCTTCGCTGATCAGTTTCAGTTCCCCGCCCAGCGCAGTGATGATCCGGTGGGCGACGATGGGGGCCAGGCCCAGCGATTCGGCAGAGGACCTGATCCGCTCCTGGGATTCCATGTTGAAGAAGTCCAAGGCCTGGGCTGCAGACAACTCCAATGCGTCCAGCTTCACGCGGATCAGGAGCGTCCGGGCTTCGGCCACTGCTGTCATCCGAACGGTGCCGAAGCCCCTGATAAAGGATGAGGCAAGAAGGACTGTCGACTCCAGTGCCCGCTTCAGCAAGGCCCGGTCGCCACGCAGGCGCTGCGATTCCAGCCCGGCTGCGCCATCGACATGGATGCGGATCCCGGGATGGGCGTCCCCGATCTCGGAAAGGACCTGCACGAAGGGGACTCCAGGGCCGGGTTTGGGCACAATTGTGTCAAGTTCCATGATCAGCGTCGCGTTCTCTATGAGGTCGCGCAGGCGGGCGCTCGAGTCCAGGAACCCCTCCTTGTAGAGCGTGCGCTCCGCGGAAGCTGGACAGAGGTCGATGAGGAGTGCGCCGATGCCCAGGAGGCCGTTCGCAGGCGTGCGGAGTTCGTGCGAGATCATCCCGAGAAACTCGCCCTTGATATGGCTGGCGTCTGCCAGCTTCTGATTGGCCGCTTCCAGGTCCCTTGTCCGCTGGGCGACCAGGCCCTCCAGCCGCTCGTTGTGGTCACGAAGTTCACTTTGGAGGGAACGAAGCGTCAGGTGGGTACGGACCCGGGCTTCGACCTCCTCGGCCTGGAAGGGTTTGGTCACGTAGTCCACGGCTCCCATCGCAAAGCCCTTCACCTTGTCGGCTGTGTCGGTCAGCCCGCTGATGAAGATCACCGGAATGTCCTTCAGCGTCTCTTCGCCTTTCAGCTGTGCGCAGACCTGGAATCCGTCCATCTCCGGCATCCTGACGTCGAGGAGGATGAGGTCTGGCGGTTCAGCCCTGGCTGCTTGAATGGCCAGCCTGCCGTTAGGCACGGGACGAGGCTCGAAACCCCAGCGACGAAGCATTCCGGAGAGCAGTTCGAGGTTGGCGACGCTATCGTCCACGACGAGAATGCTGGGAAGTCGCTGCGAAGGGAGGGGGAGGGTATCATCTGTCATGGCGATGCTTGTCGATCAAGGAGCCGGATCAGCGTGTCGTAGTCGTAGGCTACCACCAAGGATCTTACAATCTCCCCTGCCTCCGGATCAACAAGGGCAGCCTGGGATGAAAGTTTCAGGAGTTGATCCTGGCGGGCACGGATCGCCGCTTCATGAAGCCCTGCCTTGAGCTCCGGGCTCAGATGTGCGAGCATCTGCCGGGTCAGTACAGGCGGGTTGGCAAGGGCACCCTGCGTTGGCAGCGGCTGCGAGTAGACGTAGCGGACATCGGTCAGGACCCTGATTTTTTCAAACAGATCACCCTGCCTGAAGGGCTTTGCCATGAAGTCGTCGGCACCTGCTGCCAAGGCACGGCTGCGGATCTCCGCCGTCGCCTGGGCGGTGAGCATGATGATCTTGACCTGGTCTCCCTTGGGAATCTGACGGAGCTGGATGATGGCTTCATCCCCGTTCATCCCAGGCATTTGCCAATCGATGAGCACGAGGTCGGGTAGCCGCGCGGCACAGGCTGCGACCGCCTTGCTGCCGTCGTCGACTGCGGTCACCTGGAAGCCTGCGATTTCCAGCATTTCGACGAGAAAGAGTCGACTCGCCTCTGAATCCTCGGCGACCAGGACCTGGCAGGGAGGCTGGCTTTCTTCGAGCCGCAGCACTTCGCGCTCGTGTGCCGCTGCCGTCGGTGCTACGCCGGGGGCGACGAGCACCTCGAGGCGGAAGGCTGCTCCCTTGCCCGGCTCGCTGGCTACAGAAACATCTCCGCCCATCATCCGTGCAAACTGGCGACTGAGTGCCAAGCCCAGGCCGGTACCACCACTGACGCGGCGGCCAGTCTCGGCCTGAACGAAGGGACTGAACAAGCGCAGCTCGTCTTCGGCGCTGATTCCGGGACCGCTATCTTCCACGACGGCTACGAAGCGCTTCTGGCCTGTAGGTTCCTGCTCCGTCGCTTCGGCATCTTCGATCCACACGCGCAGCTTGACCCCTCCAGTCATGGTGAATTTCACCGCATTTCCGAGAAGGTTGATCAGACTCTGGCGTAGCTTGAGGGCGTCGGCAGAGATGAAGCGTGGCAGGAGCTCGATGCCCTCGGCTTCGAGGGCCAGGCCCTTTGCGTCCGCCGTATTGCGGAACATGGTCGTCAGATCGCCGAGCATCGCCTGCAGGTCAAAGGTGGTCGGGTCCAGCACCTGGCGGCCAGCTTCGCCCTTGGAGAGTTCCAGAACATCGTTGAGCAGTGCCAGGAGGTGTTCGCCGCTCCGCCTGATGGTTTCCAGGTGACGCCTCTGCCGGGGAGAGGCATCGAGGTCTTTTTCCATCAATTGAGAGAATCCGAGAATCGCGTTCAGCGGCGTGCGGATCTCGTGGCTCATGCTGGCGAGGAAGCGGCTTTTCGCGAGGGTAGCCTCCTGCGCCTGGACAGCCAGATCCCTGGCGTGGGCCAAGGTGGCCTCAAGCTGGAAGTTGCTCTCCTTGAGGGCTTCTTCCGAGCGCTTGCGCGCGGTGATGTTCTTGGACGAGCAGACCACGAGGCTGATTGCCCCGCTGGAGTCCTTGATGGGGGTTGCCGTAGTTACCCAGTAAGTGTCCCCATCGGGTCGCGGGACGCGCACCTCGGTTACCTGCTCGGTTCCAGTGCTGATGGCTCGACTCAGGAATTTCCAGCGCTTTTCAGCCTCATCCCTGGGGAAGACATCCCAATGGGTGTGCCCGATGATGGAATCGAGGGGCTTACCCACCCCCTCGGCAAAGGCCCGATTGACGTATTGATACTGTCCGTCAGCCGTGAAGGAAAAAATGGGATCCGGTGATACTTCAAGGAGTATACGGAACTTTTCTTCACTCTCCCGCAGGACTGCCTCGATGCGCCGGCGCTCGATGACTTCCAGCTGAAGTTCCTGGTTTGCTCGTTCCGTATCTGTCGTACCCCTACCCCCCTGCAGCGTGCTCCTGCCAGTCTACCGGCTTTTCCGATCGCGGCACAGAGCCTGCAGAGCTTGCCGGTGAAAGCCACCCTCAGCCCACCCCCGGCGACACCCTAAGCAAATTGCCTAAATCTGTATCCTCAGCGCTGCCGTTACCCCGAGTCCGTTCACCTTGAAGCCATTGAGCACAGGCGCAGTGAACTCCACGACGGGGCGATCCAGATCGAGGGAGGCGCAGACTGTCAGTGTAACTGGCAGGATCTTGACCTCGAGGCCAGCCGACGCGATGAGGGAGATGTTTTCCTCGTGGAGGATGACGGGCGCGTCGAGGGACTGGGTAATCGGATCAGGAGCCGGAACTGCCGGAGGATCGGTCGGTGTCGGCGTGATGGTCGCTGTCACGTTGAAGGCGGATCGATAATCAGACACATGGTAGTAGGCGCCTGCTTTCGCGAAAGGTGTCATAAACCACAGGAGGGTCTTGGAAACATGGAAGACCACTCCATAGCTCTGGACCTCGGTATGGAATCCAAGATTCCCGTCGAGCTCCAAGGTCCCCAGGCCGGAAACGGGATAGGGATCCATGCCAAGGGCCCCGAGGGAAAAATTATCCACCGCAAAATCGAACTTCGAATAGGTATAGCTGGCGCCGATTGATACCGAGGGCCAGAGGAGCCCCCTGGCTTCTGAGAAAATGGTCTTGCGGAGGATTCCTCCAGCTGTCAGCATCTCGAGTTCGACGCCAAGGCCGTCGAGGTCGACGGGCAGGGAGAGGCCGGCGGTCTGGGTGACCTGCTCGAGAATCGATCGGGAAAGGTAGAAGCCATTGCCAAGGAATTCCAATCCGAAGGGCAGGGGCAGACCGATGCCGAAACGCAGGTTCGGAAGGCCGAAGGCAGCCCCGGTCGCCATGCTAAAGCCATCGGCGGCCATGCTCCCGGCGAAGGAAAGGCCTCCCTGTATGGCGCTGGGCAGCGATACGAGGGAAAACTTCCAAAGCTCGGGGTCGCTTGAACCCAGGACGCGGGCAATGCCATCCATCGTTGTGAGGGACAGGCCAGCTACGCTCAGGGTTACCCTGGTAAAGCCTCCGATGCGTGCCTCGCCTACCAGGTCGTTGCCGGACATGGCCATCTGGTAAAGGCGAGGGGTAACATCCCTGCCGATCGAGGTGAACAGCGTTGTGACATCGGCATTGAGGGCGGAGAGTATGGAAGGGGACTGAGTCTCCTGCGCCCAAAATCCCACAGACAAGGGAAAAGCCAGCAGGAGGGCCAGTGGCAGGCGCTTTCTCATCATGCTTCTCCTTTGCCAGTTTTCACGGCGTGTCCCTGTTGATCCCGATGAGGCGCACCGCTCCATTGGTACCCGAAATCACGAGGCCCTCGTCGGTCCAGAAAAGGTCGCCTGTGGGCGCCACAGTGCCAGTGGAGCCGAAATCCGGAATGCCCGTATAGAAATTCCACTCTGAATACACAGCTTCATTCCGTAGGACATAGACAGTCCCGTTTCGGCTGAGCACTCCTGTCCAGACAGGGCCGCCTGGGCTGAATTGCTTCGACCGCAGAAGGCTTGTGACCAGGGTACGACTGATGGTATCGAGGGAACCGCTAAAGCTGCCATCGAGGGCGACGACCTTGGTGAAGATACCCCGGTCAGTCCCGACCATGAGCCTGTTGCCTGTAATGCTGACGCTGACGATCATGGGGGTCCTGCCTGTAACAGGATCGGGGGCGACGGAAATCGCGCCTTTGAGCATGATGTCGAGCATTCCCTGCACGGGGACTCCCTTGCGGAAATCAAGCTCTTTAGTAATGGTATCGATGGTGTCACCACCGATGCGGACGCCTGTATTGAGCGCCGGGACGACAAGGTATCCAAACTCCCCGCCGGAATCGACTACATAATCCGCAATGAGCTTGCTTTTTGCTTCCGCGATCGCGGGCTGGAGGGCTTCTGGAACGAAGCTTGTGTATTCGGATAGATCGAACCATTTCCACGCAGCACCCTTGCTGAATGCCCCGCCGATCGTGCCCAGGCCCTGGTAAAACAACAAGTTCATTGTGGTGGTTGTAGTGCCGCCACTCGGCGTCCACTTGATCGTCGCAGTTCCGGATTCAAGGATATTGCCGAGTTGCATCGGCGCCCCAGCCTTGTCGACAACCGGCAACTGGCTGATTCCCGAACCGTCAGGAGCCAGTGCCCAGATCCCCTTGTCGGTGTCGATCCAGACACAGGGTTCGCCGAAGGCTCCCTTGTCGGCGAGCAGCTTCCCGGCATCGAGGCCGTTGACCCGGGCGATACCCCGGGAAACGCCGCTGGCGCTGTCCAGGATCGGCAGACCGGCGACCGGGCCGCCAGACCAGTACAGGATTCCATTGGCCATGAGATAGGTCGTGCCGCCGAGCTCCAGCGCCGAGACGCCTGCAGGATCGGACAACTGGGGTTCGAGATCCTTGAAACTGCTGTTAGCGACTTCCAGTTCGACTACTGAGGTCACTCCGGCCGCGACATTGAAGGTCGCTTTGGACCGTGCGTACTTGACGACCTTGAAATCGGCCCCGCCCTTGACGCTCAGGGCTATGAAAAGGCTGCAATCCCGAACGGGACTGATTCCCTCGATTTGTATGGTGCTTTGTGCCGCTGTCTCGTAATAGGTCTTGGTGCCTCCCGGCAAGGACTTGAAGCTGCCACGCTCCTCAAGCCAGACACGGATGAACTGCCGCGGATCATCCGATACAAGGGCGCGGGCATTCGCTGCGGACATTCCCCCCTGGTATCCCAGGAGCTCTGCAGGCAAAGGAATGATAAGGCTGCCCTTCCGGGGTTCGAGCAGCGAGCAGGAAGCCCCCAGCACCACGAAAAGGAGGACCGCTGTATATCCAATGCTTCGTGCTTGCATTTCGGTTTTCTCCTTACTTCCAGATTATCTTGATGCTGCCCTTTGTCGGTGCGGGCGGCGGTGGCGCTACAATAGGCGGAGTCGACAAAAGGCCATCGGTCGTCGCCGATCCACTACCGCCGGTCACAGGAATCGTGGTCAAGGGTGCCGAGCTGGAACCTCCAGTGGCACTGCCTGAAACCGTCGGTTTGGGCTTGTTGCCTCCCGGGGCCTGCGTCTGGCCAGGACCGGAATAATCGAATTCGATCACCACAGCCTTGCCAGCGCTCACGTACAGGGCCTCGGATGGAGGCGGGACCCTGGGCCCCTGGGATGGAACCCCCGGGCCTTCCCTGCCATCCTGCCCCGAGGGCGGCAGAATAGCGGAGGGCTCGACGCTGGCTCCCGAACTATCCAAGTAGTTGAAGCTATCGTTTCCGAACTCTGACTGGAGAGCTGCCATGAATTCGGCGGCTCCCACTTCCGGCTGGGGCGTGGCTCCCCTGTCGTCGCCCTCTCCTGAGGCTCCCCCCTCGCCTGACGTGGAGTCTCCTCCCGCCCCATCGCCTCCAGCTCCGGCGTCCGGACCAGCGCTCTTTCCCCTTGCCTTGAAGGGAATCAAGATTTCGCGGGTCGGCTTGCCGGGGATAAAGGCAACCCTGCCTTCCTTGACGTCCAGGTACAAGCCGTCGTACACGAAGCCGGTTCCTCGGACGGATGCAGTCGAATAGGGGCTCGTGACCGAGAAGTCCTGGGCAACGCCCGTCGATGACTTGACCTCGGCGGAAACAGAGCCAACCCGGAGATGGAGGCTCGTCTTGAGCGAGGCTGACTGTGCGATGACCTTGTCGATTGTCAGGCGGGTCAGCGGAGCGACAGCTACCTTGTTGTCTGCTATCGCAAGGACAGCCGATCCATCAAAGCCTGTCGAAATGGTATCCAGCATGATAAGCTTCATCCCGCTCTTGGCTGGGATCCAACCCTTGCCCAGGGGCTTGACCTCGACCTTGCCCTTGACCTCCTGGAGAACAGGGGACTGGGCAAAAAGTGCAACAGTGACGCCGATGCACGCGATCATGGTCAGGATGCGTTTCATCATAGCCTCCTACAAAGCTATAGAAAGACCAACCCGGACAAGGTATTGGTAGGGTGAAGCATCGACGTAGCCCTGGTCGTACACACCAGCCAGGGGCATGAAGGCGCCGAGCGAGGTCGTCAGTGTGGTATCGCTCAGGAGCCTGACCGAAATGCTAAAGTCCTGCTCGAAACCCAGCAAACCTGCCTGGGCAGCCGGAAGGATTCCCGCCTCGGAGACTGGTCCGACCGCGTTCTTGGCAAAACCGAAGGTGGATGAGGCAAGCTGCACTGACAAAAGACCGATACGCTCGGCAGGAAAGGGCTTGAATGAGAGGCCCAATTCCAGCTGCGTCAGGTTGCCAGGCAAAGGCGAAAAAACGAGACCCGTCGAACCCCTCGTCATGGGCAGGAAGAGGGTCGCATCGCCTTCGGTATTTCCATCGCTGGAGTTGGATGAATCCGCATCCCCCGAGGCGACCAGGCCCCGGAATGACAGGCTCAGCAAGGGATTGAGGCTGTACCGTGCCTGAGCCCCGAAAAGCCAGGCACGGAGGGGGGAGTATCGATAGCTGTAGCCTGTGGCTGAACTGCTGTCTTCGATATAGGAGAGTCGTCTGCCGACCTGGTAGATTCCGAACCCTGACCAGGTAAGACCCGCCAGGGGCGAACCGCTGAAGCCCGTCGACAGGTATCCTGACGAGGCGGAACCTCCGCTTTGGGAGTCGAACACTGTCTCGTATTCCGGGACGAGCTGGCTCTTTTCCCTCATGTCTGCCTGGCTTGTAAAGGCAAGATAGACCTCATGCCCAAGAACCCGTGGTGTCCGGAAGCTGAAGGAAGAGACAGCCCGCGGCGGGGCAAAATCGCCGCTGCCGAAGCTGGAATCGGCCGTACTCGGGACGATCGGCGCTGAGGAAGGCATGAATCCTGTGTAGCCGAGCACAGTGCGGAGGGTTCCCAGAGGCCAGGTTGCGCCCAGAATCATTCCGTCGATCCTGTATGCGAAGAGATAGGCGGTAGAGTCGATATAGGGGAGTCGGCCCAGGGCAAAACTCAGGAAATCGAGCTCTTGCTCCTGCACGGGTCCCGCAAAGGAAATGCTCAATTCCGGGATGTCGATGCCGCCCAATGAGCCCGGATAGCTCAGGCTGGAGCTTCCTGCGGTATTTGAATACGAAGCCGAGGCAGCTGTGCGCGAGACAATGCGGGCATTCCTGCCAAGCGGGAGCATCAGGCCCAGGCTCAGCGATTGGGTGGCGGAGGCCGAGGTCACGGCCGTCTGCGAATAGGAAGCCGAACTGTCCAGGCCCAGATCAAAGCTCTGGGCGGAGAGTCCGGAGGCGACAAGCAGTAGGATTCCGAAAGGCGCAGGGATTCCGGTCTTCATTTTTGTCCTCCCCCGACCGCGACTATTTTCCCGATCATCCGGATGACTTCTTCCCCCGCAAGAACTCGAGCCTCACCACCCGATACATTGGCGATCCCGAGCGCGGCGAGCTCGCGGAGCGAATAATACGGGATAGGGAGGAGGCTCCAGCCAAGACCGCCACCCATGCGCAGTGCTTTCATCGCCAGAAGGGAAAAGGCACCCAGTGTCACGGAGTCGTCTGCCATGGCGCTCCGTGATACCCAGCCCCTGTCCTGCGACACCTTGAGCGCTTCCTCAGGGGTCTCCGATTCCGCGATCCACTTTCCGCAGACGAGGAGCATATACGCCGTCTGTGCCCACCTGGCCTGCTCTTGGTTGAGAAGCTCGTCCATCACCTGGTTCGATTGGGCAGAAAGCGCGGTCGAACAGAGGGCGGCGACCAGAAGAATCGCGGCCAAACGTGATTTCATAGAGGAATCCTCCATTTTTTCGCGGGCTTTCCTTTCAACACTATATTATCGTTCCATCGTCAGCACACTAGCCAATCAGGATTGGAGCGCGAAATGCGGGAGAAAATGAAGTCCCTGGTCGTCCCCCTGGTGGTTTCGGCAGCCGCCGTGATCGCTGTGCTTTCCGGATTGCTGGCAAGCATGGATTGGCGGATCTACGACCTTATGCTCCATGCCCGTCCCGCCCCGGTCGAGGAGCGGGCTGTCCTCCTTGCCGATATCGACGACGCTGCCATAGCCGAAATCGGCACCTGGCCGATCAGCCGCGATGTCGTTGCCGATGGCCTGGTCGCCCTCGCCGACCTCCAGGCGCTGGCAATCAGCTTCGATATCGAATATGTGGATCCAAGCCCACGGGGCGTTGATGCCCGCTACCTCGAGGACGACATTCCAGGCTACTTCAACGAGGGCTTCGGCATGCTCTCCGATAACACCACCAAGCTCTTCACTGCCCTTGCCAGGAGGCAGATTCCCCTGGGTGAGGCGGAGTCCTACGTCAAGGACCTGTCGGGTCTTTCCGATTCGCTTCGCGAAGACCTGCTTTCCAGGGTACGGAAAATAGCGGCGGACAACGACGACCGCCTCGGGAAGGCGGCCTGGTTCCAGGGCAGCGCCTATTTTACGGTCAACATGCGCAGGGAACCTGTCCCCAACCAGAAACCGGAGATCCTGGCAGCGGCGGCAGAAAAAGCCGGCCGCGCCCTCGCGAAACCCCGGAGTGGAGCCTACCGCGTTGCGGATGGGCTGCTTCCCACCATCTCCCAGGTGCTCTCGCGGGGTGCCGGGGCTGGATTCCCCAACGTCTATATCGATCCCGACGGTGTGCGCCGCCGCATCGACCTTTTTTACGAATTTGATGGTCGATTGTATTCCCAGCTGGTACTGGCTCCCCTGCTCGACATCTTCGGCACGAGCGGGGTCGAGGCGGGAAAGGGGTACTTCCTCCTCAAGGGCTCCAGACTGCCCTCCGGCCAGGTAGCTGACATCAGGATACCCAGGGCCGAGGACGGACGCGTCCTTATCGACTGGCCGCACAAGGAGTACCTCTCAAGCTTCAGGCATATCTCTCTCAGACAGTACATCGTCCACGAAAAGCTCTTCGCGGACCTTGCCCACAATCTGAGGATCAGGGATAGCTGGGGGTACTTCTCCTCCTACGGGGGTGAGGAGTCCCTCGCGGCGCTCGCGGCAAAGGAAGAGGAATACCGCAGGGCCTGCCTGACGGGCGACGATGCGCCTCCCCGGGATGCCAAGGTCCAGCTCGCAGCGATGCGCGATGCCCTCCTCGGGGCCTGCTCGGCCTTCCTTGCGACCAGACCCGAAGCGGCCATCGAAGCCGAAATATCCCAATTGCTTGCAGATGGCAAGCTCGATGCGGCCACCAAGGAACAGTACACGACGATCCAGAAAGACGCTCCTGCCTATTTTGCGGCCACGCGGAAGCTCGTTGAAGACCTTTCAAGCCTCAGGACCCGGCTCAGGCAGGAGACCACGGGCGCCTTCGTGATAATAGGCTATACCGCCACGGGAACGACGGACATAGGCGTCAATCCCTTCGCAGGGGAGTATGTCAACGTTGGCACCCATGCTGCCGTCTACAACACGATCGTCCGTCGGTCCTTCATCGACGACACTCCGGCCTGGGTCCCCCTCCTCCTCGGCATCGCGGCCTCCTTCGGCCTCGCCCTCGTCATCCGGGGCAGGGTGCCTGCAGTCGCCATCGCGATCGGCTCGGGCACAACCGCCATCCTGGCCCTCGGCATCCTTCTCGTATTCGTCTTCGGCAGCCGCTTCGTGGGCCCGAGCGTGCCGATCCTTGCGGCCTTCCTGACCTTCCTCAGTTCGACGATCGTCAATTTCCTCAAGACAGAGCGTGAAAAGGGCTTCCTCCGCAACGCCTTCTCCCACTACCTGTCGGCCGACGTCATCAAGGACATCGTCGCCGATCCGAGCAAGCTCAAGCTCGGAGGCACCAAGCGCTGTATGACGGCCATGTTCACCGACATCCGGGGCTTCTCCACTGTCTCGGAAAAGATGACGCCTGAAGACCTGGTCCGCCTCCTCAACCGCTACCTGACCGGCATGAGCGACGTGATACTGGACCTGAAGGGAACCATCGACAAGTACGAGGGGGACGCGATCATCGCCTTCTTCGGAGCGCCGATCGAACTTCCCGACCATGCCTATCGCTGCTGCCAGGCCGCTATCAAGATGAAGAAAATAGAGGAGGAGCTGAACCGGCAGTTCCTCACGGACGGGACAGCCCCTACACCGCTGCTGACGCGCGTCGGCATCAACACGGGAGACATGGTCGTCGGCAACATGGGCACGAATCGCAAGATGGACTACACGATCATCGGCGACGCCGTCAACCTCGCGGCACGGCTCGAGGGTGTGAACAAGCAATACGGCACCTGGATCTGCGCGTCGGAGGACACTGTCTCCGCGGCGGGAGGGGATTTCTTCTTCCGGCGACTCGACCGCATACGGGTAGTTGGAAAGAGCCAGCCGATCCAGATCTTCGAGCTCGTCGACATGAAAAACGCCCTGTCGCAAGCGCAGAAGTCCTTTTTCGAGGGCTTCGTGGAGGCGATGGCCCGCTTCGACTCCCGCGACTGGAAGGGGGCACGCGAAACCTTCCAGGCCTGCCTCGACGCGAGCGCGGAGGACGGCCCCTCGAAAACCTACATCGGGCGCTGCGACAATTACATCAAGGCGCCGCCCCCGGCTGACTGGGATGGTGTCTACAACCTTACAGCTAAATAGGAGGAACCATGGCGCTCAATCTGCTTTTCCTGTTCGCTGCCCTCTTTGTCCTTTCGCACCTCGGGCTTTCGAGCGACCGGATCAAGAAGCCCCTCGTCAAGGCTATCGGCGACAAGCCCTTCATGGGCCTGTACTCGCTGGTAGCCCTCGCAACATTGGGCTGCGCCATCTGGATGTATGCTGGGCTTGGCGCCCGTGGGCCGGCACTCTGGGTTCCCCTGGGCTGGGACAATCCCGTCCCCTACGTCCTGATGCTGCTTTCCATCCTCTTCATCGTGCTTGGGAGCGTCACCCCCAGCCCGGTGGGCGCTGACATGGGCATGGGAGCCAAGCCCATAGCGCGCGGAATCCTTCGTGTGACAGCCCATCCCCAGAACTGGGGCATGGTCTGCTTCGGCCTCGCCCACGTGCTTGTCACCGGCACGGCGGGCGCCCTGGCGCTCTACGGCATGTTCGTCCTGACCGGGATGATCGGCATGTACCACGAGACCGCCAAGAAGAGGAAGGACGGGGATGCGGAGGTCCAGGCCTTCCTGAAGGAGACGGGCCTCATCCCCTTCTCTGCGATCGTCCGGGGTAAAAACAAGTTCGTAGTTGGTGAATTCGGTATTATGCCCATTTTCGCTGCCCTGATCGTCTTCGGCCTTTCCATCGTGGCGCACTTCGTGCTGTAAGCACGAAGTGCTGTAGGGCCCGCCCCCTACTTCATGAACAATGCCGTCAATCTGCGCGTTGTCGCTACGAGCCCCACCGCGACCATCACGGCGAAATACAGGGCGTGCCAGAGGATGGACGAGTCGAACTGCCCGAGCGTGAGGCCCCGGATCAGTTCGATGCCGTGCCAGAGCGGGAATATCTTGACAAGGAGCTGGATGGCTTCGGGGTAGACGGTGATGGGATAGAAGGTCGCCGAGAACATGAACATGGGCAGCATGAAGAAGTTGATCCAGTCCATCTGCTGGAAGGTCTTCATGTAGGAGGTGATGGCCATGCCGCAGGAGGCGAAGCCGAAGGCTATGAGCAGTGCAGCCGGTATGGCCAGGAGGCCCCAGGGCGAGAGCACCAGGCCGAAGGCGAACATCACGCTCATGAAGGCGAGGGCGTACACGAGGCCCCTGAGGAGGGCGTAGGCTATCTCCCCCAGGGCGATGTCGAGGGGGCCCAGGGAGGTGGCTATCATCGCCTCGTAGAGTCTGGCGAAGCGCATCTTGAAGAAGACGTTCCAGGTGGAGTCGTAGATCGCGCCGTTCATCGCCGAGGTGGCCAGGAGGGCGGGTGCTATGAAGGCGGCGTAGCTCACCGCCAGGCCCTTGGGACCCTGGATGGCACCGATGAGGCCTCCGAGCCCGAGGCCGAAGGACAGGAGGAAAAAGACCGGCTCGAAGAAGCCCGAGACCACCACGAACCAGGCGGAGGTCTTGAGGGCGTACATGGCACGGAGGACGACCGTATGGGACCGTCCGGCGTAGACACTCCGCAAGCCGGCGGCCACGGGGCGGCCCTCCCTCATTTCGACAACCTCCGCGCGAAGGTCCGGAAGGAGAGAGCGAGTCCGATTATCAGCATTATGACGAGATAGCCGATATGGCAGGCCGTGAGCCAGGCAGGCTCCACCATCCCGTAGGCGGCGACCCTCCCGAGCTGCGTCGCGTGCCACAGCGGCGAGATCCAGCCGATCCACTGGAGGCCCAGGGGGAGGCGCTCGAGGGGGAAGAAGGTGCCCGAAAACAGGAACATGGGAGCTATGACGAGTCGGTTGATCATGGCGAACCAGCCGTCGTCCTCTTCGAGGCGCGAGGCGATGGCCATGATCACCGAACCGAAGGCCAGGCCCGAGAGCATGGCAGCCGGCATGGCCATCCAGGCCGAGGGGGAGGGGAGGGCGTGGAAGAGTGAGAGGAAGCCGAAGAAGACGGCCACCGTGAACACGACGCGGAAACCCGCCGCCATGAGGACGCCGCTGGCAACCTGCCGCGCACTGATGGGGGCAGCGTTCATGGCCCAGAACTCCCGCGTCCACTTGAAGCCGCCCAGGACGGGGAAGGCGCATTCTTCGAAGCCGACATTCAGGGCGGCGCTTGCCAGGAGGGCGGGCCCCACGAAGGTGAGGTAACTGATGGCGCCCTGCCCGAGGCCTCCGCTGCTGGCGTCGATATAGGAGCCGATGCCGAGTCCCAGCGAGAAGAGGTAGAACATGGGATTGAAGACGCTGCCCATCACGATGGTCATGAGGTAGGCCCGCATCGTGCGGAGGCGGTGCTCGCAGACGTACCAGGCCCCGAAGGCGATGCTCCGGGCGCTGCGGCGTTCGCCGAAATAGGCGCGGGCTCCCGCGTGGGCCCTGACTTCGACGCTCATCCAGCCCTGCTCATTCCGCTGCTCATTCTACGAGGCTCCGTCCCGTGAGGCGGAGGAAGACGTCCTCGAGGCTCGAGCGGCGAACCAGGGAGGTCAGGGGGCGGAGTCCGCCATCGACAATGCGTGCGAGGTCCTCCTCGCCGGTCTGGGTGTAGATCAGGATGCGGTCGGGCAGGGTTTCGATGCGTTCGCCTGTGCCCGCCAGCTGCAGGGCGACCTCGGCATTCCTTTCTGAGCCAAAGCGGAGTTCCACCACTTCGCGGCTGGAGTACTGCTGGATGAGGGCTGCCGGTGTTCCAGCTGCCATGATCCTGCCCTTGTCCATGACGACCAGGCGGTCGCAGAGCTGCTCGGCCTCGTCCATGTAATGTGTAGTTATGACGAGTGTGACTCCCGCCTCCTTGAGGCGGAACAGGCGGTCCCAGAGGATGTGCCGGGCCTGGGGGTCGAGCCCGGTGGTGGGCTCGTCGAGCAGCAGTATGTCGGGTTCGTTGACCAAGGCGCGCGCGATGGTAAGGCGCCGCTTCATGCCGCCGGAGAGGCTGTCCACCTTGACCGCTGCCTTTTCGGTCAGCTGCGCGAACTCAAGGAGCTCCTCGGCCTTGGGGCGCAGGAACTTCATGGGCAGTCCGAAGTAGCGTCCGTAGACGATGAGGTTGTCGCGTACCCTGAGTTCGGTGTCGAGGTTGTCCTGCTGGGGCACGACTCCGAGGTGCCCGCGTATGTCGGGGCCGCGTTCGTCGGGGTCCATGCCCAGGATGGAAAGCGTGCCCCCGCTGCGCCTGGAGACGCTCGCTATCATGCGCATGATCGTCGACTTGCCCGCGCCGTTGGGGCCGAGGAGGCCGAAGGCCTCGCCCTTCCTTACCTCGAAGTCCACGCCGTCGACGGCGACGAGGGCTCCGAAGGCCTTCGTGAGGCCCCCGGCGCGAATCATGATAGTACTGTCTTCAGTTTCGCTCACTTCCGTTTCTCCAGGAAGAATTCCACGCGCCGGTTCTTCCAGCGGTTGTCCAGGTCGCTGTCGGGGACGATGGGGTCCTGGGCACCGACGCCGTCGGCCGTCATCCTGGCTGCCTCGATGCCCCGCTCGACGAGGGCCTGGCGTATGGATCCGGCCCGGGCGCGGGACAGGGGTACTAGTTCCTTCTCCTGCTCCAGCTTCCCCTTTGCCGGGTCATCCCAATTGATCATGACCGCATGGCCCTGCATGCGGATCTGGTAGCCGGGGAACTTCTTCAGCTTGTCGGCCAAAAGGTTGAGCGTGGCGATGTTGCGAGAAGCCCGGTCGGGTGGCACATCGGTCCAGTCGGCGGTGTAGGCCTTGAAAACGATGCTTGATACGCGGATCCGGTAGCCCTCGCCGACCCGTACGAGGAGGATGTCGATGCGCGAGGTGGCGCGGGCTTCGGATGCGTTCCCGAACTCGTCGCGGACCCTTACGGTCACCGGGTAGTCCTCCGCGGACTCGACGGTGTCGCCCTTGTCCCCGCGGCCGTCCCACAGTATCGGCGTGATCGGCCCCTGTCCCTTGAAGGACCTGAAGGCGTTGCCAGCCGGGTCGGAGATGTCCACGCTCCAGTCGCTGATGGCTGCGTAGCGGGATTTCGCGTCAACGGTGATGGTGCAGGTTTCCGCGATGGCGTCGCCGTCCGGCGAGAAGAGGGCCGGGTCGACGGCGACTGCGATCTCCGGCCGGGCCGAGGCCAGGGTGAAGGCCCCGCTGTCGACGCGGGCGCGCGAGTAGGTGCGGCCGTAGTCGATGCTGAGGACGGCTGAGTAGTAGCCGTCAGGGGCGGGGGTGCCGTCCTGGAGACGACCATCCCAATTGAAGCTTTCAGGCAGGGGCCCTGCCTTGCCGGGGAAGTCCAGGCGCACGGTCCTGTCGTCCCGTTCGATGGCGATGCCCCAGGAGCGGATGAGGTTGGCGTTGCCGAAGGCTAGGGAGAATTTCAATTGTCCCCTGGCCATCGTGGAAAAGCCCTTTGCCTGGGCAGCTATCGTGCTCGCTTCGGTGGGGGCAGGGAGGGCTCCGACCTCGATGTGGTCGCGTATCGTCGTCGAGACTCCGAACTCGTCACGGACGCTGGCTGTCAACAGGTAGGAGGCGCCGGGTTCGGCGATCCGCCCATCGGCGGCCACTCCGGTCCAGGTCACTGGATTCGGGGGCCAGGCCCCCTCCCAGGCGCTAAAGCCAGTGCCCCTGCTGTCCAGTACCGCAATCTTCCACGAGGCAAGCCTCGCGAGGCCTGATTTGGCGTCGAGTCTGATCTGGGCTGGCGCGACGAGGCCGGTGGCATCGGGCACGACGGCGCGCGGTTCGGCGGCCAGGCTGCCCTCGGGCGGCGTCAGGCTGAGGACAAAACGCCGGCTCGTGGCCGTCGCAGTCTTGAAGGTGGATCCGTACTCGACGGTGAGGGTGGCCAGATAGCTGCCCTCGGGGACAGTGAGGCCTGAATCGGATCGTCCGAGCCAGGTGACCGTGGGGGCAAGGTTTGACCCGGTACCGGAGAAAGACCTTAGTATTACATTGTCCTGGTCGGTAACTGTCGCCTTCCATGCGCTGACCGCGCTTCGGTTGGCAACGGTGAGCGCAAGGTCCAGCGTATCGGCCACGCCGTCCCCGTTGGGTGAGAAGCCTGCTGTGGTCGGCTGGATGGAGTTGGCACCCGGCACCGGGGGAAGGTCCGCAACGGGCAGGGAGGCACGGGCGCTGCCTGGGTTCCCAAAGCTGTCGACCACGTCGAAGAGGACGGTATAGCTGCTCGAGGGTTCAGCTGGCTGGCCCGAAGCAGTCATCCCGTCCCAGGAAATGGACTGACCCGGGAAGTCCCGGAAAAAGCGGACAGTGTTGCCGTTCGCGTCCAGGATGGCGACACTCCGGTTCTCGATGATCCCGAAGCGTGAACTGGCCTTGAGTCCTATCGTCACGGGCCGTTCGAAGGTGCCTGCCTGCGGGGTCAGACTCTGGGGCGAGAGGCTTACCGAGGCTTCGGGAGGGGCTGCCTGCACCGAGAAGGCGCCGCTCTTGGCGGTCGCCGGCTTGAAGCTCTTGCCGTAGTCGATCGAGAGGGTCGCGAAATAGGAGCCGTCGGGCACAATGGCCCCGGCCTCCGTGTGGCCGTTCCAGCTGATGCTCCGGTTGAAGGAGGCTGCGTCGCCGTGCTGGCTCCACTGGGCTCCGCGCTCAGCGTGGGAGACCACGAGCTTCCAGGATTTCATCAGCTCGGCGTTCCCCGCCACGAGGAAGAAGTCGATGCTCGCGGGCTTGGTTTCGGCCACCGGTGAGAAACCGCCTGAGCGGGGTTCCACGAGGCTGGGCTCCGTGGCAGCGGGCACCTCGCTCACCAGAACCTTTGTCGTAGTCGTGGTGGAGTTTCCGTACTCGTCGGCGATCACGGCGCGGATTCCGTATTCGGTGGCGGGCTCCACAAAGGCCCCTGAATCGAGGGTGCCGTCCCAGACTGCCTGGTTGGCCGGCCAGCTCCGCGTGAAGCTCCGCGCCACACGGCCCTGGGCGTCCAGGATGTCCACTGTCCAGGCCAGGATCTTTGCCGAGCCCGGGCGCGCATCCATGACAAGGGAGAGTGGGGCGGTGACGCCCGCCTCCGAGGGCACAAAGCGCTCGGGGCTCGCGGAAATGCGCGCAGTGGGCGGGGTCACGGCAAGGACGATGTCCTTGCTCCGCGTGGTCGCAGGCTTGAATGTCCGGCCGTAGTCCACGGTGAGGGTGGCTGCGTAGCTGCCCTCGGGCATGATGGCCCCAGACTCGTCGCGGCCGTCCCAGGCGAGCTCCGAGGGAAGGGTTGCCACCGTACCCGAGAAGACCCGCGAGGCCCGCGGCGAACCTCCGGCTATTTCAACCTTCCAGGATCGCGCCCGATCCTTGCTGCCCACCTTGAGGGTGAAGACTGCCGCGCCTCCGTTCTTTACGATGGCCGGGGACAGGCCCCTCGTGTCAGTGTCGACGAGGCTTGCCTCGGGGGCCGTGCCCCGGTCGCGGACCTCGATCGGCAGGGACGTTTCGCCTCGGTTGCCGTATTCATCGACCGCGACGACACGGGCGAGGCAGGAAAGCCCGGGAGCGAGCCAACTCCCATCATCAGATTTGCCGTCCCAAGTGATCTGCCCCGAGGGTCCCGTTCCCAGGAAGGCCCGCACCCTGCGACCCCCCTGGTCCTGCACGGTAACCGTCCAGCTTGCGATGGAGGCCAGGGGCGCCTTGGCGTCGAGGGCGAGCGTCATGCCCTCCCGCATTCCCTCTCCCTCGGGAGTGAAGGCCTGCGGCGTGGCTCCGATCCGGACTGTCGGAGAAGAGCTTATCAGCTTGAATTTCTGGCTTGTCACCCGTGCCGGATTAAAGGCTGAACCGTAGTCGATGGAAAGGGAGGCCTGGTACTCGCCCTCGGGCCAGATGGCGCCTGAATCCGATTTCCCGTCCCAGGAGACAGACTCGGGTACATTCGAGCCGCTTCCCTCGACACGCTTGAGCACGACTGCGCCGGTAGAGACCTCTACCGTCCAGGCGCGCAGCGAGGACCGGTTGCCGACGGACAGGGCGAGGTTCATGGTCCTGCGCCCTGCCTCGCCCGTCGGCGAAAAGCCTGAGGACTGGGCTTTGATGGCGCTCTTTTCCGGCGCGTCTGGCTGCTCGTAGACAACGATTCCGAGGGAAGCCTCGCCGACATTACCGTAGAGGTCGGTCGCCTTCGCCCAGGCCGTGTAGAGCTTGGAGGGTTCGACCCAGGAGTTGCCGGCTGTCCTCCCGTCCCAGCTGAGCTTCGCGGCCGCACCTTCGCCAGAGAATTTCCGGATGACATCACCCTGTGAGTCCAGGACATCGATGACCCAGCTTTTGATGGAGGCATAATGCGAACTGGCGTTGAGCGTGATGGCAACTGGCTCCGCCATGCCGGAAACTGCCGGAGTGAAGGCCTTGGGGCTGGCTTCGAGCTTGACCAGGGGCGGCCCCGAGATCAGGACGAACTTTGTCTTCGAGACGGGCGAGGGGTTGAATGCATCCCCGTAATCGACGGTGAAATAGGCCGAGTATTCGCCCTCGGGCCAGATGGCCATTGCGGCGGTCCTTCCGTCCCAGGCTATGCTTTCGGGGAGGTCGGGGGCGAGGCCGAAGAACTCCTTGACCGTGACTAGGCCGTTGACAATCGCGACCCTCCAGGATTTCGCGGCATCCCGGTTGCCAAAGTCCAGCTTGAGGCCAATCGTCATGGAGTCGGCTGTCCCCGAGGGCGAAAAGCCACCGGCGAGTGCGGTGATGCTGCTGGGTTCCGTCGGATCCGTCCTCGGCGGAGGGGCGCTCTTGCAGGAGCTGAGGGCGAAAAGCGTGCTGAAAGCGACCGCTGCGGCGACAGTCGTGAAGCCCAGTCGAACTGTGGTCACGGAAACCTCCCCGGGTAGCAACCCTTGGCTGCGAGTATAGCCTGTTTTTATTCCCGCTGCGCGGGCCGTATTGCCCATGTGAGCCTCGATGCGTATTCTCTGGGCGAAAAGGAGTCGATATGGCAGCAGCACGTGTTCGTTTCGAGACCAGCCTCGGCGCGATCGAGATCGAGACCTTCGGGGACGAGGCGCCGGCTACGGTGGAGAACTTCGTCGCCTATGTGAAATCCGGATTTTACGACGGGACCATCTTCCACCGGGTCATCCCCGGCTTTGTCGTCCAGGGAGGCGGCATGGTTCCGGGCATGGAGGAGAAGGAAACGAGGGATCCGATCCGCAACGAGGCCGCCAAGGCCCCGAAAAACCTCCGCGGTTCCCTTTCCATGGCGCGGACCAACGACCCGCACAGCGCGACGAGCCAGTTCTTCATCAACCTGGCCGACAACAGGTCCCTCGACGCGGGCGGCCCCTCGGGCCCCGGTTACTGCGTTTTCGGGAAGGTTGTCGAGGGCATGGAGGTTGTGGATGCCATGGCCAAGGTGAAGACCGGCCGCCGAACGCCCCACGCCGATGTTCCCACGGAAGACATCGTGCTCACCCGGGCTTCAGTGTCTGCCGAGTGACAGGATTTCCCTGATCACAGGCGGCTGGCTGGGGCTGGCTGGGAACCCGCCCCCCCCGCCGCCGGGAAAGCAGGGAAGGACCTTTGCCCGCGGGCCCCGCTTCATCACGATGCGATCCGGCAAGCGATAGCCCGCCACGACGAGGAGCCTCCTGAAGGCGGAGTTTTCCTTCTGGAGCTCCCGGGAGCCCCGCGTGATCTTGCAGAGCGACAGGCCGTGGCGCGATGCTATCTCCCGCTGCGGAATGCCCGCTGCCAGGTCCTTGACGAGGGCCCAGCGCTTCGCCACCTCGTCAACCTCCGAGGGTGTAAGCAGGCTCTGGAGGAATTCCCTGACAAGGTCGACGTCCTTGGTCCTCGCGAGCGCGGTCGAGAGTTCGTCGAGGTTTGACTGGACTTCTGAGCTATCTGCTGTCATGGCAGCAGTATGCCAGAGGATTGCCCTTTTGGCGAGATGCAATACGGCCTGCGCGTGTCTGTCAGCCTCCGCTGACGAGGTGGTAGAGTTCGACATCGTCCCCATCGTGGAGCATCGCGGATCCGTAATCGCCGCGTTCGATGAGTTTCCCATTGATCCTGGCTATGATGAGGGGAAAGGACCAGTGCTTCCTCTCGATGAGCGCAGTCAGGCTCATGCTTGTAACATCATGGGTCTCACTCTGGAAGTTGACGGTGATGGTCACCTCGCTGTACTCCTTCGCTGCGATACCCCGCCTCCGGGCGACGATTCGCCGTTGCGCGCCGGGCTTCTGAAAGTATACTTTGTTTTCAGGTCTATCTTAGGGGGCGATGTGGCAACAACAGCCAAAAACACAATGAAGCTTGGCACCAGGTTCGCGATCCTGTCGGTTGCGACAATCGTGGCGGTGGCCACCATCGTTGCGGTCTTCCAGAACATCACCCGCTCTGCGGACCTTCGCAGGGGGATCGAGAAGACGATCTCGCTCCAGGTCGAGCAACTCTCCTCTTTGCTGGCCGGCTCCGTGGAGAAGTCCGACCAGGCAGCGCTCCAGGAGACCTTCCTTACAGAGTTCACCATCCCGGCCCTGAAAGCCATCGAAGTCGTGGATGGGAAGGGCAATCGGATCGTCGGCATGATCCGTGACGAGAAGGGCAACCCTGCCGCCTGGGGCCTGGGCATCGATACGGGCATCGACAAGGCTACGGTACTCTCGAAGGAAGGCCCTGTCTCTCGCAATGGCGTCACCCTCGGCAAGGTCCGCCTGTACTACGACTATTCAAGCGCCCAGGCCGAGCAGATCGCCGGCCTACTAACAACCATAATCGAATCCCTCCTCATGGCCCTTGTCCTCGGTTTCGCCATGGTCATGATCCTCGGCAGGGTAGTCATCCTCCCCATTCACGACCTCGGCAAGGAACTTGAGCTGCTCTCCCAGGGAGACGCCGACCTGACGCGTCACATCGTCGCCAAACGGCAGGACGAGATCGGGAAGCTCGTGGAGGGCTTCAATGGCTTTGTCGGGAAACTCCGCGAGATGATGGCGAGCCTCAAGGACGCCCAGGCAAACCTGGCAGGCATCGGCGCAGAGCTGGGGGGGGCTTCCCACGAATCTGCGAGCGCTGCCTCCGAGATCCTCGCCAACGTCGAGGGCGTCCGCAAGCAGACAGGCCTCCAGGCAGGCATCGTGGCCGAGGTTTCCGGGGCGGTCACCGAGGTGGCGCGCAACATCGAGTCCCTCGACCGACTCATCGAGACCCAGTCGGCTGGCATTACCCAGTCCTCGGCCTCCATCGAGGAGATGGTCGGCAACATCTCCTCCGTCTCCTCTTCCATCGAGAAGATGGCGAGGCGCTTCGAGTCCCTCGCCGGGGCTTCCACGGCGGGCAAGGACAAGCAGGTCGCCGTCAACCTCAAGGTCGAGGAGATCATGAGCCTGTCGGAACACCTCCTCCAGGCGAATGCCACAATTGCAGGCATTGCCTCCAAGACCAACCTCCTGGCCATGAATGCCGCCATCGAGGCAGCCCACGCCGGCGATGCAGGCAAGGGCTTCTCGGTCGTCGCCGACGAGATCCGCAACCTTGCCGAAACCTCGGCTGCCCAGTCGAAGAACATCGGCAACGAGCTCAAGCGCGTG
Source organism: uncultured Spirochaetota bacterium (assembly GCA_903821875.1). GTDB lineage: Bacteria > Spirochaetota > Spirochaetia > Treponematales > Rectinemataceae > CAIJMU01. The sequence continues at coordinate 25,324 of CAIJMU010000056.1, read as the reverse complement.
CGCGCCGCCATCACCGAGGTCGTCAAGGCCTCCAAGGAATCCTCGAACGCCTTTGACACCGTCGCATCCTCGATTGCCGATACCGAAGAGCTGGTCAAGCAGATCGAGCGGGCCATGGAAGAGCAGGGTGAGGGCTCCCGCCAGATCCTCGAGGCCCTCCGCGACATGAACCAGGTCACCTCCGAGGTCAAGGCCGGGGCCCGCGAGATGACTGCCGGCAACGAGCAGGTCCTCTCCGAGATGCGTCGTCTGTCGGAATCGGCCGAACTGATCGGCAGCAGCATCGACGAGATGGCCGGTGGCGCCGACGAGGTGAACAAGGGTGCCGCCCGTGTCTCCGACCTTTCAGAACGGACCCAGGACTCGATCGATGCCGTGGAGTCGGTGATCGGGAAATTCAAGGTCTAGGGAAGGCGGGCGCTCAATACCAGCCATCGGGGTGCCCTCGCCATGAGGGTACCGCTGTGACGAGATCCCGCTCCGGTCTCTGATCCTGTGGAACATGGTCGCCGCCGATTCCGGTCAGGCTGGGTAGAAGGTAATAGCTATAAGAAATCCGGCTATCTCCCGGTACGAGAGAGGGATCGTCCCAGGTCGCGTCGAGGAAAAGCCAGGAACCGCTGACAAGTACATTGTTCCAGGCATGGGCGCCGCCGTTCCCAAGCCCGGCTACAGCCTTTGCGCGGATACCCAGATTTCGCAGGAGGGCTGTCGTCAGGCTCGTGTAGCCCTCGCAGACAGCCGTGCCATTGTCGAGGGCTGCCAGGGCGCTTTGCTTTTTCCTTACAGCAGAAACATCGGCGCTTAGGGTATCGTAATACAGGGTCGTGACCACGAAGTCGTGAATGGCCTTGATTGTGTCGGTATCCCCTGTAAGGCCGTAGCTGAGGTCCTTCGCGATATTGCCTATGCGGTAGTCGTCGCTCTGTATCTCATCCGAGGGGTAAAGGGCAATCCCGTCCTCGTTCCGTGTATTGTTGACATGGAAGGTATAGGCCGCGGGGCTTGCGAAGCTCCAGCTGGAAAAATCGCCTTCTCCGCTCAAGGTCACCGCCATGGACGTCAGGCTATATACGGAAACCGTGTAGGCTCCAGAGCCGAAGCGCAGCCATATCCTCGTCGAAAAGCCCGACCTCGGGAAATAGCTCGTGGTGTCGGCCGCGTTCCCGTCCTTGCTCACGACGACATATGCATAATTGTAAACAGAGGGCACCGAGATCGTACCTTCAAGGGTGAGGAACGCATCCGCATCGAAGGTCGACCTTGTCGGAGAGCTGATGGAGATTCCCTGATATGCATGGGTAAGGGGATCGCCGGTCCCGGCAGTTGTCTGTCCACTGTAGGTATTCCCGGCATAGACCAGGGGAAGGCTTCTGAAATTCGCCGCGTGGATGGTGATCGTCTGGCTTGTCGCGACGAGGCCATCGCTGCTGCTTGCCACGACACGGCAGGTACCGCTTTCCGTGGGAGTGAATGATCCCGCTGAGTTTATCGTTCCGGAGCCGCCGTCGAGGGAGCTGACGGCATAGCTGAAGGAAGTGCCTGTTTTCCTTGATCCATCCGTCCTGTAGGCTGTCGCTGAAAACGATATGGGTTCCATGCCGACATAACTGTCCAGAGTCCCCCTCGGTGCAAGCTGCACTGTGGCCGTCACATCCGGGATGAGGGAGATATCGTCCAGGTAGACCGAGTTCGTGGCTGACAGGTAGTAGGAACCGGAATTCTTGACCGCAGTCCACGTCAGGGTGTGGGAGCCGGCCGCGACCGGGAAGGAATACCTGGTCCAGGAACCCTCTAGCCCATTCCATTGCCCCTGCTTTGCCCCGTCGATGGAAAACTGGAAAACCGTCCCCACATCGTCCCCGATATCCGTTTTTAGCCAGAACGAGATCGCGGAAGCAAGGGAGGGTTTGACCAGGATCGAAAGCGAGGAGGTGAAGCTTCTTTTTCCGTTTGTCGTATCGAACATTGCGGATCGTGCGCCGAGATGGGAGCTGTCCGCGGTGAGTGTCGGCACCGCGGTTCCTGACCTTGTCCAGGCGTATGCGGAAAAATCGGAGGACTCGAATCCATCGGTAAGGCAAGGCTGTGCTGTAGTTGTCGCAGCCAGATTGAACTGGCTGTCCGGCAGGGAAAGCGTCGCGCTTGATGTCTTTCCGGCGTAGACGAGCAGCGATTCCCCAAGTGGAACGGCAACGATCTTGTTGGACAGGCTGAAATTGATGAAGAGCGTGTACGACCCGGAGGCAAGACTGCCAGAATAGCTCGCGCTATTGCCTGTAATTGACAGCTTCAGCGTCGTACCTGTTCCGTCGCTGGACCTGAGGGTACCCACTATCGAGTCCAGCTGGCGTGTGCTGGGCCATGAGATTGACAAGCTGAGCTGTCCGGTACCGATTATCGGAATCAGCTGGATGCTCAGGCTCGAGGACTGGGCAGCGATGACTTCCACTGTCGTTGTTTTCGATGCAAGCATCGCACCTGAGCCATCCAATCCATCTACGGTAATGGACCAGGAGCCTGCCGCGAGGCCTTCGAAAGCAAAGGACCCGGTTGAATTCTCTGTCGTCGGGATCGTGGCTCCCGAAGGTCCGCTGCCATAGGCTCGATAGCTTGCGATGTCCATGTCCGCCGGTACGATGGACCTGCCCGCGTTGGGAAGAATCGAGAGGCCAAGCCTTCCTGTCGGCGCGCCGTCCGTCGAAACAGGATTCCTGCAAGCGGAAAGGAAAAGAACAAATAGGGCTACGGTAAGTACAATTAGTAATTTCTTCATGTCGCCTCTTCTCACTTGACCGTAAACAGGCAGGATGCGGAGAAAAGCGCGTTGCCCTTCCCTACTATGGCCACAAGGCCATGGGCGCCGATCGAGAGTGTGGGCCCGACAGTGCAGCTTGCTCCGCCCTGCTGGACGAGGTAGCCATCAAGGTACCAGGCGCAGGAATCAACGCTGTCCGAGGCAGAAACGCTCACTTTCATGATGCTGTTCTGGGCAAGGAAGGAGGACTGCCCCGTCAAGGTGACTGTTGCCTTCGGTGGGTCGACGACTGCAAGACCGTTCCCTGAGGCACTCGTCCACTGGGCATGGAGGGTAACCGCAGCCGACCCCATGGTGAAGGTTGCGCCTGCGGCGAAAGCCGTGCCGGAGCCGTCAGCTAAAGTATTCCAGCCGGCGAAGGCATAGCCCGTCTTGACCAGGCCACCCGTGTTGCCGCGGACAGTCACCGAGGCGCCGGAAAGATGGCTGCTGGCGGTCGGCACCGTCCCGCCTGAGTTTTCGTTACCGTCATAGCTGACGTCATAGCTAGAGAGGGCAGTCCATTGGGCATAGAGCGTTACCGCCACCGCTCCCATGGTGAAGGTTGCGCCCGCGGCGTAGCTTGTGCCTGAGCTGTCTGCTGAGGTATTCCAGCCGTCGAAGGCATAGCCGCTTCGTGCAAAGGTGTTTGCAGGCAGGACTGCCGAATCGTTTGTTGTGATTGTCAGATCCGGCATGTTGCCGCTGCCACCATTGGCATTGAATCCGACCTTATTGCTGCTGACGGTTGGGAGATCCTGGTAGACAGGGCTTTGACAACTCACAAGTACCATCACTGCGATAAAAGGAAGTGACCATAGACCTTTCTTCATGATCGCGTCCCCTTTCAAGGTTCGCCAGATGCTAGGTATTTCCCCTGCGCAGTTTGCGGATGTGCGCTGGATTGTAGGGCGGAATGACTGGAGCCGACAAGCGCAACTATCTGGCTCCATGATGTGACTCGCCGGTCCGGCATCGCAGCCACTTGCAGGGCTACGTGCTCGTAGGCGGCCGCTTCCTTTTTTAAGGAATTCCGCATATTTTCCTGGAAATTCACTTGCCCCTCTAGTAACTAGAGGATGTAGAGTCCCCCTGCGCGATGGGAGGCGCGGCCAATGGAAAGCAGGTTGCTGATTCGGAATGCCCGGGCCATCGTGAGCTGCGATGCGAATGACAGACTGTGGCGTAATGCAGACATCCTCGTAGAGGGGCAGGCTATCCGCGCCATCGGTCCGGAGCTCGCCTCGACCCAGGCAGCCCTGGTCTCTGGTGCCACAATCATCGATGCCAGGGGCAAGTTCGTGTACCCGGGCCTCGTCAACACCCATCACCACTTCTTTCAGACCTTTGTCCGGAACCTCCTCGCGGTCGACTACCCCAACCTCTCCGTCCTCGACTGGATAGGAAAGATCTACGAGATCTTCAAACTCATAGATTCCGATTCCATCTACTACTCCTCCCTCGTTGCCCTCGCTGACCTGGCCAAGCACGGTTGCACGACTGCCTTTGACCATCAGTATTGCTTTCCCCGCCATGCGGGGCCGGGACTCGTCGACCGGCAGATGGATGCAGCCCGGCTCCTGGGCATCCGCTATCATGGTGGTCGGGGTGCCAACACGCTGCCAAACTCCGAGGGCAGCACCATCCCCGACGAGATGCTCGAGAGTACCGATGAATTCCTTTCGGACTGCGATCGCCTGATCGGGCTGTACGGGAAGGGAGAGCCCTTTGCGATGACGGGCATCGTTGTTTCGCCCTGCCAGCCCATCAATTGCCGCCGGGAAACCTTTGTCGAATCCCTGGCCTTTGCCCGTTCCAAAAAGGTCCGCCTCCATACCCACCTCGGAGAAGGCGAGAATCCCGGCATGGTGGCGCGCTGGGGCAAACGCAGTCTGGCCTGGTGCGAGGAGATAGGCTTTGTCGGACCCGATGTCTGGCTGGCCCACGGCTGGGAACTCACTCCCGAGGAATATAAGGTCATGGCCTCCACGGGCACTGGCCTGGCCCACTGTCCTGCGCCAGCGACGCTGGGAGGCTTTCCCATCCTCGATATACCTGCGATGACCCTGGCTGGCATGACACTCGGACTCGGCTGCGATGGATCTGCCACCAATGACAGTTCCAACCTCCTCGACAGCCTCCGGATGGCCTACCTCATGCAGTCCTTCCATTCCAAGGCACGGGGCGGTTGTCCCAGTCCCTATGAAATGCTCAAGATCGCCACGGTGGGCGGGGCCAGGCTCCTGGGGAGGCCGGACATCGGTTCCCTCGAGGTAGGCAAGGCAGCCGACCTTTTCATGGTGGATACTGACAAGCTTGAGCTTGCGGGAGCCACCCACGATCCTGCCAATCTCCTGGCCCGCACCGGGGTGACAGGGCCGGTCTGGCTCACCATGGTGGGCGGCAGGGTGATCTACGCAGACGGTAGCCTGACAGGCGTGGACGAGGAGCGTCTTGCCGCTGAGGCCGACGCAGCCTGCACGCGGGCGATACGCTCGAAAAGCCCGGCCTACACGAGGCAGGGATAGGCCAGGAACAGCTATGGTATTTTTTACGGGCACCGGATGGTCGCCCACAGACAAAGGGGAGGTATCGTCATGAAACTGAGGAAGCTCTTGCTTATCGCGCTTGCTGTGCTGCTCGCCGCAGCGCCACTTGTCGGCCAGGCCAAGAACATCAAGGTAGCCCTGATCCTGTCCGGACCGGCCAACGACCAGGGCTGGAACGCGGTGGCCCTCCAGGGTCTCAAGGATGCCGAGGCCAAGTACAGCATCCAGACAGCCTACTCCGAGAACGTAGGCGTGGCAGACAGCGAAGCTGCCTTCATGGACTACGCCTCGCAGGGCTATGATCTCATTATCGGTCACGGCTTCCAGTACGGCGATCCGGCTGTCCGCGTCGCCAAGAAATTCCCCAAGATCAAGTTCATGGCAATCGAGGCTAATTCGAAGGCCGACAACGTTGCCTCCTACGTCATCGCCTGCGAGGAAGCCGGCTACCTCATGGGCATGCTCTCGGCTTCGATGTCCAAGAGCGGGAAGATCGGCATGGTCGGCGGCATCGAGCAGCCCTCCATCATCAAGGTTGTCGAAGCCTACAAGCTCGGCGCCAAGGCCTATAACCCGAAGATCCAGGTCTTAAGCGCCTACATCGGCTCCTTCACCGACGTGAACCTCGGCAAGGAAGCCGCCCTCGCGATGGCCGACCAGGGCGCCGACGTCCTCTCGCACATCGCCAACCAGGCGGGCACCGGCGTCATCAAGGCAGCAGAAGAGCGCGGTCTCCTTACGACCGGCGATTCCTGGGACCAGAGCGTCATCTCCCCCGGCGCTGTTGTTTGCAGCACCATCTATAATGTGCCCACCCTCGTGATGATCGCAGTGGACAAGGTCCGTTCCGGCAGCTTCAAGGGAGGAGTCTTCAACCTCGGCATGAAGGACGGGGTCGTCGACATCGCTGCCTATCACGACTTCGATGCCAAGATCGCGAAGAAGGCCAAGGACATGATCTCCGACGCCAAGAAGAAGATCACCGCCGGCAGCCTCAAGATTCCCGTGGTCACCACGGCCACGAAGTAGACAGGAACCCACCAGGTGGTCGTGCCGGCGATGCTCGCCATGCGGGATATCCGGAAGTCCTTCGCGGGGGTTCCGGCCAATGACGGCATTTCCTTCGATGTCGGGGAGGGCGAGATCCACGCCCTCCTCGGCGAAAACGGCGCCGGCAAGACTACGCTCATGAACATCCTCTACGGTATTTACGCCGCCGATTCCGGCAGCATCGTCTGGCGCGGCGAGGTACTCGGAGGCCACGGCCCGAAAGAGGCCATAGCCCAGGGCATCGGCATGGTGCACCAGCATTTCATGCTGGTACCTACCCTGAGCGTTTCCGAGAACATCACACTTGGTTTGAAATCCCGCGGTCATCCCTTTCCTGACCGCCGGCGGCTCGATACGGACATCCTTGAGCTGTCGGCGCGCTACGGCCTCGACGTCGACCCTGCGGCCAAGGTGGCTTCGCTCTCGGTGGGAGAACGGCAGCGCGTCGAGATCATGAAGCTCCTGTACCGCGATGCGCGGCTCCTCATCCTCGACGAGCCGACGGCCGTCCTGACCCCGGGGGAGACCGATGGCCTCTTCCGCGTCCTGGCCACCTGCAAGGGCCAGGGCCACTCCGTGATTCTCATAACGCATAGGATATCCGAGGTCCTGGCCTTCGCCGACCGGATCACCGTGCTTCGCGATGGCGCCAGGGTCGCGACGCTCGAAGCTGCGGGGGCGACTGCCGCAGGGCTTTCGACCCTGATGATAGGGAGGGAGCTCAAGTCTCCCGCGAGGCGGACTGCTCCGGCCGCATCACTTCCCCGTTCCGCCGCCGGGGATCGAGCGGGTCTCGAGGCCAGGGCCATCTCCCTGCGTCCTGTAGCCGGCAAGGGTCTTCAGTCGGTTTCATTCTCCGTCGCGCCAGGGGAGATCTTCGGTATCGCGGGCGTCGACGGCAACGGACAGAAGGAACTGGCCGAGTGTCTCCTCGGGCTCAGGATTCCCGATTCCGGGAAGCTCCTCTTCGGAGGGCTTCCGGTCGAGGGCCTGGGACCCAGGCAGCGGAAACGGCGCGGCCTGGCCTATGTTTCCGACGACAGGCACCACGATGGACTGGTCCTGGGTTTCGACCTGGCGGAAAATTACCTCCTAGGGAAGTTGGACGACCCCCGATTCGTCCGCTTCGGCCTGGTCGACCGGAAGGCCTGCCTGCGCGGTGCTGGCGGGGCCATCGCGGATTATCACGTCAAGACGCGCGGGCCTACCGAGGAGGTCAGGCTCCTCTCCGGCGGGAACCAGCAAAAGCTCATACTTGCGAGGGAACTGTCCTCCGGGCCGGCCATCATTGTCGCCTTCCAGCCTGCGCGCGGGCTCGACATCGGAGCCACCGAGTTCGTCCATGAACGGCTCCTGGAGCGCAGGGCCGCTGGATCCTCAGTGTTGCTTATATCCTCGGACATGGACGAGCTCCTGGGTCTGGCCGACCGCCTTGCGGTCCTTCATCGAGGCAGGCTTTCCCCTGCCTATGACAACGACGGCAGCCTCGACATGATGCGCATCGGCCTCCTCATGGGCGGGCAGGGAATGGCGGAGGAAGCATGCGCTTCCTGAGGACCCTCGGCTTCGCCGCGCTGGTCCTCCTCCTCGTCCTGGCCGTGGCCGCGGCCCTCGTCATCGCCGTGCGGGCCGATCCTGGCAAGGCTGCCTCCGGCTTCCTGCGCGGAGCCTTCGGTTCCTTCTACTCCATCTCCGAAGTCCTCGTCCGCGCGACGCCCCTCATCCTGGCTGGACTCGGGGTATCCATCGGCTTCCGCACCGGTTTCTTCAACATCGGCGCCGAGGGGCAGATCTACCTCGGAGCCACGGCGGCGACCGCGGTCGGATTGCTCTTTCCCGGGCTCCCGGCCCTCGTACTGTTGCCCTTGGCCCTCCTCTGCGGCTTTGCCGGAGGGGGCCTGTGGTCGGCCGTGCCGGGTTTCCTGAAGTCCCGCTTCGGACTCTCGGAAGTCATAACTACGATCATGTTCAACTATATCGCCATCAATGTCGTGGGCATCCTCGTCCGCTCGGTCATGAAGGATCCCTCCTATCCCCTTCCCATGTCCCCCGATCTTCCTGAAGCCATGCATCTGCCCGTCATACTCGAGCCCACCCGTCTCCATCTGGGCCTCGTGATCGCCCTCGTCGCCGCCCTCGCTGTCTGGTTTCTCATGTCCAGGACCGCCGCCGGCTTCCGGATGCGGGCAGTGGGCCTGAATCCACGGGGCTCCCTCGTAGCGGGCATATCTGTGCCAGCCAACCTCTTGTTGGCCTCGGCCCTTTCCGGGGGTCTGGCAGGTCTTGCCGGTGCCAGCGAGATCACCGGCATCCACCATCGCCTCCTCGAGGGCATCTCTCCGGGTTTCGGCTATGTGGCCATCATCGCGGCCCTCCTGGGGAGGAACCATCCAGGTGGGATCGTCATCGCCTCTTTGGGCATCGCTGCCCTTCAGGTCGGTTCCTCGTCGATGCAACGAGCCTCGGGCGTACCCAGCTCCATTTCCTGGATCATCATGGGAGTCCTGGTGCTTCTCATCCTTGCCCGAAGGCCGGACAGGGATAGGGTAGCACGATGAGCGACACCCAAGGTTTCGCAGCCCTCCTGGGCGAACTCTCTACCTTCGCGGCTGCCTCGGTCCGGATGGCAGCGCCCCTCCTCATCGCGGGCCTCGGTGAGGCGATCTCCGAAACCGCCGGAATACTGAACATCGGGCTCGAGGGCATCATGCTCTCCGGCGCCTTCGCAGCCTTCATCGTCGCCTGGGCCACGCAGAACGTCTGGCTCGGCATCATGGCGGGCATAGCCGGCGGCATGCTCGCCAGCCTCCTCCACGCCCTGCTTGGGGTGGGCCGCAGGGCGGACCAGACTATCACCGGGCTTGCCCTCAACTTCCTGGCCTCAGGTCTAACCAGTTATTTCTTTCTCATGGCCTTCGGGAGGACGACAAGCCTGCCTGAGTGTCCGGTGCTCCCTGCCGTCGAGATTCCCCTCCTGTCCTCGATCCCCTTCTTCGGGCCGGTGTTGTTCTCGCAGAATCCCTTTGTCTACTTCGCCTTCGTCGCCACCGGCCTGGTCTGGCTGCTCTTCCGGCGCAGCGAGTGGGGAGTCATCCTCCACGCTGCCGGGGAAAATCCCCACGCGGCCGACTCGGCTGGCCTGGACGTCATCCGGACCCGCTATGTCGCCGCTGCCGCCAATGGCTGTTTCGGCGGCCTGGCCGGCGCATCGATCACCCTCGGAACCCTCGGCTTCTTCATGGAGAACGTCACCTCGGGCAAGGGCTACATCGCGCTGGTAGTCGTCATCCTCGGCAGGAGGCAGCCCTTCGGGGTTGCGTTGGCTGCCCTCCTCCTCGGCGCGGCTGACGCCCTCCAGTTCAGGATGCAGACAGGGAACAGCGGAATTCCCTCCCAGGTATTCATAATGTTCCCCTACCTGATGACGGTGATCGTCCTCCTCTTTTCCATCGGAAAGACCCGCGATCCGGCCTCCCTGGGTATTCCCTTCGATCGCGGACGGCGCTAGCCTAGGAGCCGTGAAAGATTCCTTCAGCGTCGGCGAGCTTGCCTCACTCTTCGATCTGAACGTGCAGACCCTGCACTACTACGAGTCCATCGGCCTCTTCACTCCCCTGCGGAGACGGGAAGGTACGGGGCAGCGGATCTACCGTTTCGACCAGATCTATCGCCTTGCCACCATCCACTTCCTGAAGCGTCTCGGATATCCCCTCTCCCGGATAAAGGCTGACCTCGATTCCCGCGATCCTGAGTCCACCCTTCAGCGCATGCGCGAGCAGTCCGACGAACTCACGCGCCGGGGAGAGGAACTGCTCCGGATACGGGACGCCATCGACAGCAAGATCCGCTTCGTGAAGGAACGCAGCACGGATTTCGATCCCCTGGCGGTGGAGCTTTGTTCCCTGCCTGCCCGCCGCTACATCTCCATCGGTCTCGAGGAGAGCCTCTACCGCAGCGATCACTTCTATTTCAACACAACTATTGTCTTTTACGAGGGCGACGCGAAACACTTCGGCGCCCTCATGCCCGCTGCTGCCGACATGACCATCCCAAGTGTGCCTGTCCCCGATATACCCGCCCTCGAGCTGCCCTCCGGAAGCTTTCTGGTCGGCTTTCATCGAGGGCCCTACGACCGCATCGGCGAAGGCTTTAGGCGCCTGCGCGATGTGGCTGCCGAGAGGGGCCTCCGGCCTGCCGCTCCCGACTCTGCCATCGCCATCAACATCATCGACCAGTTCGTGGAGCGGGATCCGGAGCGCTACCTTACCGAGATCGAGATCGCCCTACTGCCAGAAGCCAATGGCACGACCAATACTCCTATGATCGAGGATTAGTCGCGACCAATCCTCGGTAGGCATGGGTAATGGTCGCTTCATCGTCCCCTTTTTATCTATTGCCCCCTTCCCGAAAGCCCTTGTATACTGATTTGCTTATGAAAGGGGGCTCGGCATGATCAAATATCTGAAAACAGACGACGCAAAGTGTGTCGGCTGCATGAATTGTACTGCGACCTGCTCGGTCAAGTATTTCAAGGAAGACAATCCGGCCAAGTCCTGCATAAGGGTCGAAGGCCTTGGAAACAACAGGTTCCACCTCGCAGCCTGCGACCAGGAATGCCGCCGCTGCGTAGCCGAGTGCCCGACAAAGGCCCTCTTCGTCGGTCCTACAGGCATCGTCATCATGAACAAGTCCCTCTGCGTGGGCTGCCTGGCCTGTGTAGCGGTCTGCCCAATCGAGGCGATGTTCTACTTCCCCGGAGACAAGAACCCCTTCAAGTGCATCGCCTGTGGCAGCTGCGTGAAAAGTTGTCCGAAGGGAGCTCTCTCCATAGAGGACAAGCCTGACAGCGAGAAATCGAGGTTCCCCTTCGATGTCGAGTCGAGGGTAGCGCCGACTCGGGCCCTGCCCGGCAAGTCCGAAGCCCTTTCAGGAGCTGCGAAATGAGCATGACCATCAAGGATTTCAGGCTCCTGTCGGAGCAGAGCTACGAAAAGCGTCCAGTGGTGAAGGGCTACAACATGCGGACCCTCCACGCCGACCTCGGCACAAAGAAGTTCAGGGAAAAGCCCGTCTCCGAGCAGATGAAAGACACGTTCGTGGGAGGGAAGGGCTTCGGGCTCCGCCTCCTCTGGGACAGCACAACGCCCGCAACCAGGTGGGATTCCCCCGAGAACGAGATCGTCATCGCGATGGGTCCTGTCTGCGGAAATACCAATTACCCAGGTTCCGGCAAGAGTCTCGTCTGTGCCCTTTCGCCCATGACCGACGTGCCCATCGACTCCAATGTCGGGGGCTACTTCGGGCCCTACCTCAAGTTTTCGGGCTTCGACGCCCTCGAGCTGCAGGGCAAGGCCGATACAGAAACAATTGTGTTTATCGACGGAATCGAGGGAAAGCTTGCATTCTACGAGGTGCCCGATTCGCTGAAGCTCGACTACGATACGCACCTCCTTGCCGAGACCCTTACCCATGCCTTTGCCCGTGACGAGAAAGGCCTCCAGTTCGTATCGGTCGTCTCCGCAGGCCGTGGTGCCGACCACTCACCCATGGGAGTGCTCAACTTCTCGCTCTACGACAAGCGCCGCCAGGGCATCCGCGTCAAGCAGGCCGGTCGCGGCGGGATTGGCTCGGTGCTCCGGAACAAGAAGATCCGCGCCATCGTCGCGCGTTACCAGGGCGTCGAGCAGGATTCCAACAATGCTGCCGATCCCGCGGCAGTCCAGCGCATCGGCCTCAAGCTGCACCGCGAGATCATCGTCAACGACGACAAGCAGTGCAAGATGCGCAAGCAGGGTACGGCCCACCTGATGGAGGTCATGAACGACTACGACCTCCTGCCCACGAAGAACCACAAGTATGGTCAGGACCCGCGAGGCCCGGAGATCGCCAGCTGGGTCTGGGAAAAGCTTTTCAGCCAGGACCTCCCCGACGGCTGCTGGTACGGTTGCACCATGGCCTGCGCCCACGCGGTGGACCACTTCGAACTGGAGACCGGACCCTACAAGGGCCAGAAGGTCTGCGTGGACGGTCCCGAGTACGAGACAGCCGCCGGGGTCGGTTCCAACCTCTACGTCTACGATACCCATGGCATCCTCGAACTCAACTTCTACTGCGACACTTACGGAATCGACACCATCTCCTTCGGCACCATGACGAGCTTCCTGATGGAATGCTGGGAATTGGGCGTATTGAACAAGGATCGGACCGACGGCATAGACCTGGCCTGGGGCAACTGGCAGGGCGCAGCCCAGATCCTCCATGACATGGCTGACGGCAAGCGCTTTGGCGTGCTGGCCGGCAAGGGTGTCAAGTTCCTGGCCGAGTACTTCACAAAGGAATACGGAGCCGATGCGCAGGTCATGAAGGACATCGCCCTCCACGGGAAGGGCCTCGAGCAATCGGAGTACGTATCGAAGGAGTCCCTTGCGCAGCAGGGCGGCTACTACCTCACCAACAAGGGTCCGCAGCACGACGAGGCCTGGCTCATCTTCATGGACATGGTGAACAACCGCATCCCGACCTTTGAAAACAAGGCCGAAGCCCTCCATTACTTCCCCATGTTCCGCACCTGGCTCGGCCTCCTCGGACTCTGCAAGCTGCCCTGGAATGATGTCGAGCCCGCGGACAACGCCAGGCACAAGGAACCCAACAAGGTCCCCGAGCATGTGGACAATTATTGCAATCTCTACACCGCTATAACCGGACTTCCGATGAACTCCGAGATGATGGTCGTGCAGTCCGAGCGCATCTACAACTTCCAGCGTTCCTTCAACGTGCGACAGGGACACGGCCACCGTGCCGAGGACTATCCACCCTACCGCGCCATGGGACCCGTCTTCGAGGACGAGTACCAGGCCCGCGCCGAGCGCTACGACAAGCAGATGCTTGAAAAGATCGGCATAGACCCGATGGGCAAGAGCCTCGCGGAGAAGGTTGCAATTACGAGGAAGCACCGGCTTTCCCAGTACGACTCGCTGATCGACGCGGTGTTCAAGCGGAGGGGCTGGACCAGTGACGGCTGTCCGACGCCGGAGCACCTGAAGAAGATCGGCATGGATCTGCCGGAGGTGATTCTGGTGGTTGAGGCGAGGATTGCAGGGAAGGCCTGATTGTGATCGACGAAGCCGCAAGGCGTCAATGCGCCAATCGCCTGCGGGCGATTGGGCAGATGGCTCGATCACCATCTGCGATCGCTATGAGGTTGCGCTTTCCGCTTTTCGCTTTATCGCCGTCGCGATCAGAGGTGCAACAACCTTGAGCCCGCTTAATTCGAGCATTCCCTCTTGATACAGCTCAAGCCAGGAGCGGCGCCTCCGAATTACACGTTCACCGTTTCCCAGCTTGAGACGCTTGAGCGTGTACTCGGCTTTGGGCCGGATATGCGGAGGGATATGCTCGGTTGTGACGAGCTGAAGCGAGGGGAGAAGGATCTCAAACCAGCCTTCCCCTATTTCGAAGGGGTCAGACTCCACGGGCCTGGCAAAGATAGAATTAGCATGGATGCACAGGATAGACAGGATTATTAATCCTTGGAGTGCAACGGGCATCACAATTCCTTTTCCTTCTTGACTTCGGCAGCTTGAAAACCTATTGGACGAGAGAGTGATTCGGGATGGCGCATGAGAGCCTTGATGGCATCGAAGACAGCGCGGAACTTTGCGTCATATTTTGTTTCTAGGGCTTCGACTTTGCGGGAAAGCTCGGCATTGTCAAGAAGTATCCGGCGCTGCCGGACAAAAGCCCGCATGATCTCGATGTTGACCTGTACCGCGCGGGGGCTGCGAAGGACGCTCGAGAGCATGGCAACGCCTTGCTCGGTGAAGGCGTAGGGGTAGGCGCGTCTGGAGCCGCCCCAACTTGAAGTCACAAATTGTGACTTCAAGTTTTGGTGCTCCTCTGCGTTCAGCTGGAACATGAAATCTTCCGGGAGTCGACGCTTGGCAGGTTCTCGGGCAAAGTGCCACCGAGTTCTTCGATGGTCCTCCGCACCTTGGTGCCGACCTCCCGGTGGGTTTTTTCAGCCCCTTGCGCTCGTGGATGTCCTCTTGCTTGAGTCCTCCATAGAGACCCATGTAGCCGTGGTTCTGGAAGATAGCATAGTCGAGTTGCGGGATGACCCCTGCATCCTTGGCTGCGTCAGCGAGTTTGGCGTTGTGCTTGCGGATCTCTTCCCGCAGAAGGAGACGGCGTGAGTCTTCGATGGAATCGTCGGAGAGCTCTTGGTTGCGGGTCAGGACGGCGAAGTAGGTTTGCCCTTGCGCGACGATCTCCTTTTTCGGATCGGCGTTCTGGATCGCGAGGTAACAGGCGTAGCGTGACATGAAAACGGTCTTTGACGGACGCTGGCCTCCCTTGCCGATCCCGATCATTTCGGTGACGTCACCGAAATGATCCTCGATGCGGTGCCCTGAGTTGAAGCAGGCCAGTCTCGCCTTCTCGATGACAGCCTCGAAGTTGCGGTAATCGCCGTACTAGCTCGCCAGGACCTTGCAGCGGAATCATGGAATCCTCGGGTCCGCCAGATATTCGACGTATCCATGCTGAAAGAGCCAGATCGGATCGGCGTTTCTTCTGATGAATTCCTCCACATCCATTCCGTCAATGGTCGGCGGTCGACGAACTCGCTTTTGCTTGCCGTTGATGAATACGGTCATGTAGAGCAGCTTCCTCCGTGCCTTTTCCGCCTTCTCTTTCGGAGTCAATTTTCGCTTCGGTTTCGCCATCGTCAAAAGCCTCCTCGTGCGGTCGTTTGCGTATTCATGGAAGGATACCGACGAGCAACCGAATCAAAATCCTGTCTGGCCTTCTAAAGTCGAATAGTCGGGTTCATCGTCTCCCCATGCACGCGCAAGGCCCGCTATCGAGGCCATTCCCATGGCGTCCAGTTCGTCGTCAAAAGGCATGATGATGATTTCGACTCTCCTGCCCTTGAACTGCCGTAGGTTGGCTATCTTTATTGAATCCTCAACCACATCGGTGACTATCCGCAAAGCTTGCATGAGATTTCCTCCTTGGCCATCGAAATGACCCCTATCGCCATCGCGTAGTTCTGGTCCTCGATCTCCCAGGCGGACTCGAAGAATTCGCACATGTCGAAACCATCGACATATCGGGACCATGGGTCGAAATACATGGAATATTGCGACACGTCACTCAGCCAAGCCCGTGCGGCAATTCGATTGGGAGGGGGGCTGACCCCAAGGGCGATTCACGCCGACCGCGACAGCGGGTTGCGGGCGTTAACAGCCTTTTCGTAGACAGTGTCCGGGTCGAGGTCTATGCAAGCGTAGGGGTCGCGGTCGCTATTCACATCCCAGGCCAGCGTGCCGTTCATCACGGTGCAGGTATCCCTGAACACTCCTGTTTCCGCGATTCGGGAGAACACGCCTCCGCCCTCAATAAGAGGCCGGGCATCGTAGAGCTTGATCCGGCCATCGGAGAAATAACAGAAAACCCTATAGTCGGTTTCAGGGAGCACCTTACTGACCCGACGATTTTGTATCCGCGTACGGAATTTGATTGTCGGGTCAGTGAGAATCTGTTCCATCATCATTCCTCCCGAATCAATGAATGGGCTCGATCCGTCGGATCTCGCCATGCGCTTCCGCGGCATTCCAGTCGAGCGAACTATGAGGACAGACCCCTGGGGTTCGGCACAGCCACCTTCATGTGCGTCTCAACCGCCTGCAAAACCGAACGCGCATCGGCGATGGCCGCCTCTTCATCACCTGCCGCGACAGGTAGTTCATAGGGATATCGAACCGCAACCGCAAAAGGTTGAAGCCGTGATGAGTTTTCCATACAGCCACCGAGACCGGCAGCATGCTTTGTCGCCAGTGCCAGCAAAGCTCTCAGATCTAGGGTCCTCGGAATTTCGTCGTCAAACCGCGCCAGGACCGCTTTCAGCGCTTTTTCGGCGCATTGCTCGGAAAGATAGCAAATGACTTCGATTTTCCTCAGCCTCTGCCCAAGGAGGAATTCCGCCGACTCGATGTCATTCCCCGAGAAGCGCATCCATTCCGCATACTCAGGCAGCCCCATAAAGAAGCACCCCTTCCGCTTTAATACGGGCTTCGAAGCTATTGGAACGAGCCGCCTTGCGGGAAAAATCACTCGCCTCATAGACGACGAGATCGACAGGTCCGACAGCCACATCGTAGAGAGCGCGATAGAGAGCCTGGAGGACTACAAGCGAACGCGCCGGAAGCCTATCGTAGAGCACACAAATATCAAGGTCGGAATAGGCATTCCGGTCGCCTCGTGCAGACGAGCCGAAAAGCAGAATCCCCTGGGGCTCGTGGTACTTCAGGAGCGCGTCGATTACTCCTGACACTTCCTTTTCCATATGACCTCCGTTTCCTGGTGAGATGACTTTCTCCGACTCGAGGTTCAGACCCCATAAGCTCGTCATAGGGTACTTCTTCCCTATTCGAGTAACCTCCCAGTCTCATCCATATGAGCAGCTCCACCACCATAAGCTGTGGTAGGAAAGCAAAAATCACCATTCTCTCCACAACAAAGCCAATCTTCAGTACTGCGCTGCATCCGGATTGTAACATCCCAGTCTCATCCCTGTCTCATCCACTAATTCATGCATAGAAAGGGAGATAGTGCGTTGGCTTTGGCGAGGCGGGCTCGAAGAGTCGCGTTCCTGTCGAAATCATCGACAGGTCGCACTAATGTGTCGAAATATATGGAATATATCGACACATCACTCAGCCAAGGCCCTTAGAAGGGCGACGTTGCGATATACCTGCTCACGGCCTGCTTTTTCTCCCGCCAGGATGCCGGCGCGCTCCAGTTCCTGGAGATATTCGGAAGCGGTCTGGCGCTTTGCGATACCGGCATCGACGAGATCGGCAATCCGGCAATACGGCTTTCTGAAAATCAGTTCGATGAGTTCTTTGCTGTAGACCTTCGGAAGGTCGCTGCGACATCGATCGATCGTCGAATCAAGGAGAGCCTTGATCGTCACGATTCGACCACGCGTCCACAGGGCGGTCTGCTCGACGCCCTCCAACATATACTCAAGCCAGGCTTCCCACTCTCCCGCCTCCGTCACGGCCCGTAGGCTGCCATAGTATTTTGCCTTGTCCTTCATTATGAAGCCGCTCAGATACAGGACGGGAATATCGAGCAATCCGCGTTCCACGAGGTAGAGGATGTTCAGCATCCTCCCCGTCCTGCCATTCCCATCGTCGAAAGGATGGATTGCTTCGAATTGGTAATGACCGACCGCCATTCTAACCAAGGGATCGTGACCCGTATCGCGATTGAGGTAGTCCAGCAAGTTCTCGAGTTTTACAAGCAGCGTAGGACCACCACGGGGAGGTGAATAGCTAATCCTACCTGTTGTCCGATTTCCGATGCGCACATTCTGGCCTTCGGCGCGGAAATCGACCGGCGTGTCACGGAGAGCCGAGCATAGGCTACGAATCAAATCGAGCGATAGCGGCGCCACCTTCACCCTTTCGTAGCCTTGCCAAAGGGCGCTCCGATAGCGGAGGACTTCCTTTGTGGGTGGATCGGTCAGGGCAGAGGCACTATCCACGGCTTTGTAGAGGGCGTCGTTCGTCGTGACGATGTTCTCGATCTCCGAGCTTGCCTTGGCTTCCTGGAGGGGGATGGAATGTATCAGGATAGCTTGATCAGGAACGATTCCACCCAAGCCCTTCAGTTCCGCGAGAGCGCGGGAAGCCGAGACCGCGAGGCGCAGGATAGCCTTCGTCTCGATGTCGGCCGCAGGTGGAATCGGAGGCAGATCGTCAAAGGGTTCACGTGGATCGAATGCCATAAGCGACCTCCCTTGGGAACCTATCCATTCGTCGACTAATTAGTACATCCTGGCAGAACTTGAGGTTCAACTAGCAGACTCCTTTGAACTGCTCGAAGAGGGAAGCGTGAAGCTCTCGTATCCCTTCGATGCCCGTGCTGTCGGCAAATTGCTCGACATCCAATCCGAGGCAGATTTCGATATCCCGCTGCGACAGATAATTGCCGTGTATCAGGACTTCGCGGATCTGGTCGGCGGCCTCGACATACTCGCGTTCGTCGGGGTCGTGGTTCTGAACCAGAAATTCGCGGTAGCATCGCTCGATGACCGGTTTCGAGTGGTCCTGAATCTCCGCAACAACTCGTAGGATCTCTCCGATCTTGACGTCGAGCGCCACTTCGGTGCTGTAGAAGATATTGCCGTTGGGGTGGGCGGATTCGTTGCGGTCGTCAACGAGGTTGGCATAGGTGCCGATCTTGCCGTTGTCGCAGCCGATGAGTTTCAGGAAGCGAAGGATGCTGCGTTCGTTTACGGTGCTGAACACGAAAGGCGATGTCGCCTCGAGGAGGCTCTTTTCGATGTCCTTGCCGAAACCGATGAGCCCCATCGCGAAGTCCTTCTGCTCAGTCTGTTTGATCTGCCAGATGTTGAAATAGACGAAGCTCATCGTGAGCATGTGGTAGGCGAGAAAGGCGAACTGGTATTTTCCGTGCGTGTAGTTCGTCTCAAAGGCGTCCCAGAGGAAGGCGATGTATTCCTGCTCCTTCTCGCTCTTGAAGGAGAGGGGGAGGTAGGAGGCGAGGTCGGTGGGTTCGTCCATCACTCACGCTCCCGCTGGAGTGGCCTCGCTGTTATTCAAATCCATAAGTGTGCCCCTATATTCCAAGCTTTTGGAAGAATATCTGATTGCGCATCTTCGCGTCCTTGAGCACCTTGTCCCAGCTCATGACTTCGACATAGAGGTTGATGTTGCCTATCCAATGGAACCAGCCCAACCGGTCCGGCATGGGGGTAAAGTTCTTCTCTCGTTCCAGCCAGGTTTCAACCTTGGGCGATAGGTCGCACACGACATAGCCGTAGAACGGCGTGTTCTCCGCGACCAACATCTTGCGGCCTTCGGGGGTCTTGTATTCACCGTCGCGGATGTCGTTCACGTAGCGCACGATCTGCTGTACCGGGTCCTCGCGTGAAGACGGGTTCACGAAGTCGTCCCGCTGCGGTTTCTTGAACTCGAAGATGGTGATCGGATTGCTCGCCTCGTTGTCCCCGCGGAAGAGCACACGCTTGTTGTAGACAAGAAGGTCAGGACGGTCGGCATTCTTGCCGTCGAGCGGAACGTCTGAGGAAACCCAGGTTGTGAAGTTCAGGCGTTCATCCACGATCCAGAGATTGTGATCGTGGAACGACGTGGCGTCCGAGTCGCCCTTGCGTGGGAAGATGATGTCGTGAACGACGCCTTCCGAGGAATAGGCCCCAGATCCATCCACTTCGAGACTCTTTCCGAAGAGATCTAGGATGGTCCGGCGCAGGGCGATGTAGTGGATCAGGTCGTTCTTGCTGGTGCCAGAGACCTGGTTAACGATCTCCGTCACGCTTTCCTTCACCTTCTCCAAACTGGCTTCGGTCAGCAATTTCGCGACGTCTTTGCGTATCGAGACTTCATGTGCGAACTTTTCCTTCTGGAGCCGTGCCTCGATCTCCTCGTTCGTCGGGTTGTAAGGCATGCTGCTCAGGTCGATCTTCTCAAGGATCGTCTTGTGCCAAGGCGCTTCCTCGTCCACATAAGTTTGCACGCGCTCCTTCTTGCGTTGCTGCCGGAATGTGATATCCGCGCCCATCGCCTCGCGTGCGATCAGCGCGGTGTCTTGCTCAATCTGAATCTGTCCGATGCCGAGAACGAGATCATTCTCCATCTGAAACTCGAACCCGCCGCGCTCCAAGGACACATTACGGTCCAGATAAGGCCCGAACACATACGCTTTGATGATGTAGTTGCGCTCGTGGTCAATCTCCCCATTCCGGTCCTTTTCGAAGAACTCATCCTCGAACTCAGGGATATATTTGTGAATCGCGGAACCCGAGACTTCTCGCTTATGCGCAACAAGGCTGATCCGACTTTTTTGTTTGCGCGGTGAATAGAGCTTGAAGACCCGGACCAGGAATTCTTCTTTCGTCTCTCGGGCCTTCAAGGCAAACGTTTTTCGCTCAACACCGATCTCTCGGATTACGGCGGACAGCTCATTGTTGACGAAGTCATTCAGGCGGATCTCGCCGCTACCATCCTGCTCGCAGAGAACAATGTCCGGGCAGACATACTCCTGCGTAATGAAGTACGGGAGAAGCCGTTCTACGAGGTTGCGGGCGATGGTCGAGAGCTTCTTGTCGAATCCACGCCCATCTTTGAGCATGGCGAGCGTCACCGTCGATCCCATATCGGTCCTGTCTGTCGCCGCGACCTGCTCGTGCACGATGATGTCATGCTCCTTGCCCATTGAAAAGCTGCGGAGCTTGTAGCCGTCGCCATCGCGGTAGACGCTCTTGACGTGCAGGTCCTCGAAGTATTTGAGGCCGGTGAAACGCCCAAACCCCTTGCCTCCTTCTGTGATTTTGAGGTCAGTGTACAGCGTATCGAATGACTCGCGGTGCCTATCGATGAAGCCGATGCCGTTATCCGCGATATCGAAGCCGATCACTTCCGGCAGGCTGCCGTCAAGTTCGGCCTGGGTGCTGCGTTGCGCACGTACGAGCACGTTGCCGTCCTTCCGGCCCGTTTCATCTATGGCCTGAATTCCATTGACTATCATCTCGACGACAGGAGTGTAAACGGTCGTATTCGCCCGAATGTTTTCAACGGCCCGCTTGATATTGACGTTGCTCATTCAGGTGCTCCTTCCATTCTCCCTCCCGTTTCGCCGCAATTGTCTCCCTGGTTACTCACGCCCCAGATGCGGGCGAGGATTCCTTGGATCTTTTGCTCGAAGCGGATAATCAGTTCGCGGTTGGCGGCGACTAGCGCCTGCTCGGCTTCGATCTCCGCCACGATGTCTTGCTGGGTGGCGAGGGGCGGCAGGGGGATTTTCATCTGGCGAATCTGCGAGTAGTTCAACGCCTCACGCGATGCCCCGGCTTGAAACCCGTCGATCTGCCGCTGCCCGGTATCGGAGTTCAGAAATGTAGACAAGAACAACGGCAACAGATCCGGCTTCGTGCGAAGGATCGCGACGTGCTGATTCACATTGGCTTCGATGTCGAGTTCCATTACCGCGCTTCTGCCGATCGACGCTCCGGTAATGTTGAGGAATACGTCATCCCGGCGGACACGACTCCTGTTCATCTCCTCGTGTGTTTCGGGCGTGATGTACGCGGCGTCTGAGAAGTCACACATTCCGAAGAGCACGTTCTGACTTCGGATGAACAGGATGCCTTCCTGTACGTATGTTTCTTTTCCACCTCGGGGTGTGACTCCACTGCCAACCGACATTAATGCTTCGCCCAACTCCACCATCGGCCAGTCAGGATGAATGGGGATATGGGGCCGATAGTTGTCCAGAACAGCCCTGGCCCCATCAATAACCTTCTGATATCCCTCGATCTCCGCTACGATCTCCTTCTGTACCTCCAGCGGCGGCAGGGGGACTTGGAAGTTCTCGACGTAATCGCGCGGCACACGCTGCAATCCTCCTGTGCCGGTCATTTGAGCGACGGCCGCATCTCGAAAGATCGAGTGCATGACGCAGAAGTATATCCATTCGGGCAAGACTTGGTCATTGCTCCGCAAGACATAGAACTCGCTGGAACCAAACCCTATTCCGTTGAGAAGGCCGCGTGCGATGCCAGCTTTGCCGTTTTCGAAGCAAGGTGTCACTTTCGCAAGGAGGACATCATTGTCCTCGAAGTAGGTATAGCTTGCTGAGACTTCGGATAGTTCCTTCTCATCGCTCGGCTTAAACGTGATCCGATGCTCGTTGAGGTGCGCCATCGGAACGAAAGAAACGCGCGTGTTTTGTTTCAACTGGGCTAATTGGCTTTTGCGTGGGTTGACTGTGCAGACATCTGCGATTCTTACCAAAGGAAAGATGTTCGTTTTTGCTCCGCCCTCCCTATACCGTTCCCCACTGAGGTTGTAGTCCCCGTTCGCGGCGATCTTTTCCTTCGCCACAATCAGGCCGCAAGTCGGCTGGAGCTTGTCGATAGGCTGCTGGCTACGAAGCGCCTTGAGGTAAGCCCCGAGTTCGGCTTTGACTTGCGGAAGGTCGTTCTTGTCGAAAGCCCTCCTCTGCGCACCCAGCCCAAAGCCATCGTTCTCAACCTTAAAGAAAGCGATAGTATCGGCAGCCTTGGCGACAGACTTGTCAAGAATGAGGATGGACGTCTTCACCCCGGAGTAAGGATTGAAACATCCCGCCGGCAACGACACGACAGCGACGAGGGAGTTCTCCACAAGCATCTTCCGAAGCTGGGTGTAGGAAGTCTGGCTCTGGAAGATGATGCCCTCCGGCACGATGATAGCAGCCCGCCCCCTCGGGCTCAAGTGCTCGGCCATGTAGTCGACAAACAGGACCTCGCTACGCTTGGCCTGGATGGAAAATCGCTTGTGCGGCTTGATGCCGCCCTTCGGCGACATGAAGGGCGGGTTGGCCAGGATGACGTCGGCCTGCTCGTTCCAGCGTTCTTCGGAGGTGAGGGTGTCGTATTCAAAGATATGCGGATCGGTGAAGCCGTGGAGGTAGAGGTTCACCAGCGATAACCGCACCATGTCGGGCGAAATGTCGTAGCCCCTGAAGTTCTGCGCGAGGCGGCCTTTTTCGTCGGGCGTCAGAGTGCCGTGGCCCTTGGCGTCGGTGTTGGCGCGGAGGATATGCTTATACGCCGAGATGAGAAAGCCAGCGGTACCGCAGGCAGGATCGATGATGACCTCGCCCTTTTTCGGAGCGACTACCTCGACCATGAAGTCGATGATGTGCCGCGGCGTACGGAACTGTCCGGCATCGCCCTGCGAGCCCAGGACGGACAGGAGGTACTCAAAGGCGTCGCCGAGGCGCTCGCTGTGGTCATAATTGAACTCATCGATGATCTTGAGGAAGGCCTTGAGGGTCTCGGGATCGCGGTAGGGTAGGTAGGCGTTCTTGAAGATGTCGCGGAAGAGGGGTGGAATGCCGGGGTTCTCGGGCATCTTGGAAATGCCCTCGCCATAGAGGCCCAGCATCTCATGACCGCCCATCCGTGGGTTCATGAGCTGGGCCCAGCCGTAGCGCGCGAAGGCGCCGGTAAAGAACTTCCGCTTGCCCCCGAGTTCCTCGGACTCCGCGTCCATGTCGTCCATGAACTTGTAGATCAGCGCGATGGTGATCTGCTCGACCTGGGATTTCGGATCGGGTACCTTGCCGACCAGGATGTCCCGGGCAGTATCGATGCGGCGTTTGGTATCGGTGTCAAGCATTACTTCAGCCTCTTCAAGGAAATATTTGCCATCAAGGACCGCATCTGGGTTATCGCAATGTCGTTCAGACTGATCAGTCGTTCCTTTTGGGCTAGGCCCTGGCGGATGAGGACTGAATTGAGGCTTTCCAGATTACTGAGGACCACAAGTTGCTCCAGGCTGGCCTGATCTCGGATGTTTCCAGATGCGTCAGGATGCTCATCGCGCCACTCTTTCGCAGTCTTGCCGAATAAGGCGACATTGAGCATATCGGCTTCAGTGGCATAGACAAAGGCTGCTTGGGCCTTTGTAATCTTGGCCGGAAGCAAGGTTTCCTTGATGGCATCGGTGTGAATTCGGTAATTTATCTTTGCCAAAGTGCGCTGGAGATTCCATTCCAGACGGAGACGGCTGTTTTCTTCATCCTTCAGCCGCTGGAATTCCTTGATGAGGTATATCTTGAATTCAGGGCTGATCCACATGCCGAATTCGAAGGCTATATCCTTGTGGCCAAAGGTTCCACCATATCTTCCCGCAGTGGCTCGTAAACCTATGGCCTTGGTTTGGTCAACCCAGTCCTTGACGCTGAGCTTGTAGCTGTTCAGGCCAGCCTGACTTCTAATTATGGCGAATTCGCCATAATTAAAACCGGGGTTGTGGACGCTTTCCCAGATGCCCAGGAACTCGACGGTATTCCTGTTGCGTAGCCAGTCTGAGATAAAAAAATCTCCGTCCTTTGCCTTCAGCATGTCTGTCAGGGATAGGTAATCCCCTTCCGGGTAAGCGGTTACGGCGACGGAAACGCCTTTGACTTCTATGTGTTCGGTCTTCTTGCTCATATCTTCCCCCCTATGCCACAAACTGGTTCAAGGAGACGTAATCCTTGATGTATTCCGGAACGAGGACGCGGTATTTTTCAGGCACGGCCCTATAGTCGCGGGTGGAGAACTCGGGGTTGGTGGCCAGATCGGTGAACTGCCTGCTCTCGATTATGGCGCGGACGCGGCCGCTCGTGAGGTAGGCCTTGAAGTAGGTCCTGATTGCCGGGATTGCCTCGGCTTCCTCAGGCTTGTAGTCGGCGACGAACTTGGCAAACTCTTCTTCCAGCAGTTCGTCCTTCGACTTGAAGCGAGGGATGAGGCCGAAGATCTTTTCCAGGATCTCGCGGAGGGTCAGGCGTCGGTCTACGGCCGCGGCCTTGCGCAGCTTGTCGAGGCTGTAGTATTCATCGGGCTTGTCGAAAACCTCGCGGTTCACATAGTCGATCACGCGGTCCCACTGCCCCGCTTCGACGGCCGAAGCGACCGTACTATTTGTGCGGATGGCATCCTCGAAGCGCTCAAAGAACATCCGGTCGATCTTCATGCCCTCGCTGCCGACCACTGCCTCCTTGACCAATGAGATGAGGTCGTTGCCGCGGTACTCGTAGATGCCGCCATCGACGCCTCTTTCCCTCCCTTCGCCTTCGTCGCCGCTCCTTGCCTTCGGAAGCGGGAGCTTGAGCACTTCATCGTAGTTGAACTTTTCCTCGAAGTACTCGCAGTTCGCGAAGAAATCGAAGAGCTTGTAGGAGGTTTTGAGGGGGTTCAGGACCTCGCCTTTGAGACCGTCATCGAAGAGCTGTTCGCGGAAGTCGTGCTTCCGGGTTCCGCGTCCCTTGATCTGGATAAAATCCGTGGGCGAGAAGATCGGTCTGAAGAGACCGAGGTTGAGAAGGTCGGTGCAGTCGTAGCCGG
>CAIJMU010000055.1 GCA_903821875.1 uncultured Spirochaetota bacterium | reverse complement strand
TGCCAAGCTGCAAAACGTCGAAGCCTGAGGATCAGATGCCTTTGCCAGCCCCCAGGGCCCTTAGAGCCCCTCGATCTCCTTAGCGCTCAGTCCCGTAGCCTTTTCGATAATGCTTATATCGACGCCCAGTTTCTTGAAATTGCGCGCATCCTCGGCCTTGCCCTCTTTTAGCCCATCGGCACGGGCTTCCTCGATGTAGGTAGCCTGGTCGTGGAGCCATTTCTGGCGGGCCTCTTCAATATAGGTAGCCTGGTCGTGGAGCCATTTCTGGCGAGCTTCGTATTCGCTCATGAGCTCGGGATTGGCGTGGAATTTCTGGTAGGCCTCGTCGACTTCTGCAAAGAACCTGTCTTGTTCGGTAAGAGCCTCGATCATGGCGTGGTCGCCTCCTTCCCGCTCAAGCAACTGTAGCAATTTCTCCAGGCGTCCGCAATCAGGGCCCCGATCCATCAAGGGGATTTCGAGGGTGATCAGCGTCGCCTTGTCGGTGAGGATAAAGCGATCCTCTGCATCCGGATCATCGATGTCGGCCATCCGGCAGACCTTCATAAAACGCGGCTTGTCCTCCCTCATCACAAAATCCAAAATGTGGATGCCGATGACTGGGTGAAGCGCCTCGTAGCCCAAGCCGATGGAGAGTTGGGCTGCATTGACGCGGCTCCAGTAATAGAGGGCGCGGGCTCCGTAGGTCTCCTGGCGCTTGATTTGCATCTCAAGGTCAAACAACCTGCCGGAGTCATCGGAGGCCTCGATGTCGAGAACCGCTTCCTTGTCGCTGGCGAACTTTCGGAGACTGAAGGGGTTTCGGATCGTGACGGTCGCAGCCAGGGGCAGACCGACCCGCTCTAGGACCAGATTGACGAGTTCCCGCAGCAGTTCTTTCCGGGACTCGTCGCCAAAAATGAATTTAAAGACCATGTCGTTGACGGCACGCAGCATGTGTTCCTCCTTGCAAGGAAGTACGCCTGTGGGCTGGCGTTTTGATTGCGTTGCGGAAGAGGAATCGGAGGGAATGCACGGAGGCGGCTTGAGGCAAACAGGGGTCCACAGAGCACGACCTTTGGGCCCTATTTATCCACCGAAATTTCCTCCCATTTTGAATTCCCGCCGCCACCTTCGGGCGTACTAGCGCCAGGAGGCATCACCATGCAAATCGGCATCAAGCCCTCCGTTGATATCGTGTTTATAAAAATATTCGGTTCAATTGACCACAAAGACCTGAGCCTCCACTTCCTCAACGAGCTGCTGCCGCTCGCCGGAAGGGAGCCGGTCTCGTTGCCGAACCCGCGGGGCCTGACCCACGGGCTAGCCGATGCCCTTCGTCAGGCCGGGCCACCGGCAAGTAATGCAAAGCCCCTGGAGCTACACGCTCCAGAGGCTTTTTTGCCATGGTCCGAATTTTCACAGCCAAGCCGCGGGGTCGGCTCCCAGGGACCTCTAGCCCCTCGATCTCCTTAGCACTCAGTCCCGTTGCCTTTTCGATAATGACTATATGGCTGCCTGTCTGCCTCAGTACCGAAAAGCCAGCTTTCTGCACCCGCCTGCTTCACCTCATCCCGTGTTGGCCTCGTGCACTAGCTCAGTCTCCCTCAGCATCCTCACGCTGACACACCCCCTCTTATGAGGGGATGTGTTTCCGCCGCAGCCCGCCACTGGCAGCCCTGCGATCGGTGTGTACTGACCATGGGAAAGAAAGCCTTGAGGAAGAGGGCGAAAAGCCTCGTGCGCCAAATCTGCGTGCATGAGGCGAAAATCGCCAGTGAGCTGTCCTTTCAAGAGCCTGACTTTGCCAGAATACACCATTGGCGCAGCGAGATTTCGGCCTTTCAAGGCCGAAGGCCTGGGCAATGGCCAGAAAGAGGATCTCGTCGGTGAATTGTCGGTTTCCATCTCAAGCCTCCGTATCAAGACTGAACTCATCGAAGAGGACTGGGAGACAACGGAAGACATCGTGCTGTG
>CAIJMU010000054.1 GCA_903821875.1 uncultured Spirochaetota bacterium | reverse complement strand
GCCAGTAGACGAAAAGCTTCGCGAAGCCTTTCACCGGGGAAGCCAGGCTCGCCGCAAGCTTGAGCTCCTCCAGACCGTGTGAACCCCGAGGGTCTGACCCTCGGGGTTCATTTACTGCCAGGCAGCCAGCCATAGTCCCAGGCTTGTGCTTACACAACAGCCCCCTACACCAGCCTCACCCGCTCGCTGTAGATCTATGGCGCCTCATCCAAAGCCGCGTCGCGCATCCTGATCAGGAAGCGTCCGGTCAGGGGGGAGTGAGCACTTTTCAATTCTATTCTCGTATTTCCCCTACCTGCTGAATATTAGCCAGCTTGACAGCGATAAACTACAGATTTATAATTACATAATGGACTTTCAGTGGGATGAATCCAAGAACTCAAAGAACTTGGAAAAACACGGAATAGCCTTTGAGGACGCAGTCCATGTGTTTGCCGACCCTCTATCGGTAACAAGAAGCGACTACTTTCAGGGCGAAATAAGGCAGCAGATTATCGGGCACATCGAGGGAAATCATGTGGTCTTGGCTATCTACTCGATGCGGAACGAAGAAGGAGCATCGGTGATAAGAATCATCTCGGCACGAAAGGCAACACCACAAGAAAGGCGGCACTATGAAAACGGTACATGGCTTTCCTGAAATGACAGACGAGCAGCGGAAACGCCTTGCCGCCTTGGCGCTCCTCCCTGATGACCAGATCGACACCTCGGATATTCCCGAATGGACGATGGAAGACTTTGCCAAGGCGCTGCCTTTCTCGGACTTTTACAAACCCCGGAAAGAGCAGATAACGGCTCGGATCGATGCCGACGTTCTGGCGTGGCTAAAAGCCCACGGCCGCGGATACCAGACCTTGATGAATAGTCTCCTTCGTAAGGAAATGATGGAAGAGTTGAAGCGCCAGAATTGATACCCCCCTACACCAGCCTCACCCTCTCCCTGTCGATCTCCAGTGCCTCGGCCATTGCCAGCTCGCGGACCCTGATCGGGAAGCGCCCGGTAAGCGGGGAGAGCCTCGCTCCGAGTTCGGAGGGCCAGTAGACGAAAAGCTTCGCGAAGCCTTTCACCGGGGAAGCCAGGCTCGCCGCAAGCTTGAGCTCCTCCAGACCGGGCCTGTCCCAGCCGCCCGCCAGCGCGTACATGAAGGCGTAGAGCGGGAAGGAGGGCAGAATGCCAATTAAAAATAAAAGGACGCTCGTAATTGGTTCCTGCTTCCACACGAGGTCGGAAAGACCGCGCAGGAGGAAATAGTGGATGCTGCCGGCCACGAGGGGAGCGACAGCCGACTGCCAGGCGTAGAAAACCTGGCGATAGCAGAGGCGGTCGTTGAGGAAGTAGCTGGCTATGCCCTTGGAGGCGAGTCCGACAAAGTAGGCGATGATGAGGCCGGGCACCTGGAGGGGGCCCGAAAGCACAAGGGCAAGGCCGACTCGGAGGAGCTGTTCCGCGCCGACCAGGCTGGCCTTCATCCAGGGCTTGTTCGATCCTAATTGCACATAATCACCGACCCAGGAGCCGTACTGTATGGCGCCCCACACGATGAGGGGACGGACCCAGTCGGCGGCGCGCACGAAGTCGGGCCCCGTCGAGCCGAGGATGAAGCGGTCTGCCACGGCGAGGAGAACGGCTCCGATGAAGGCGTGCATCATCCCGCCGTACTTGTACATCATCGCCGAGTAATAGCGAGCCAGCTCCTTCTTGCCCCGGCCCATGGCCTCCGATATGGCGGGCATCACCCCGTCGAAGAGGGTCGTAGTCACGGCGAAGGCGAAGACGAAGTTCTGGGCCATCATCCAGTTGCCCCAGGTTTCGGCGTAGTTCACCAGGCGCCCCTGGGTGATGGCGATCTCCATGGCCTGCCCCGCCGCCCAGGCCGCGGAGCCGAGCATCTCGAAGACGCCGAAGCGCAGGGCTTCCTTCACGATGCCGAAATCAAAGTGGGCCATGAAGATCGGCCGGGGATCGAGGCCAATGCGGCGGTAGAGGATGTATCCAAGGGCGAAGACCACAAAGTCGCCTGTCCAGGCAGCCACACCCATGCCGAGTGCGCCGGCCATGGGGCCGCCGAAATCGGGGTGGGCCCTCCCCCAGGCAAAGAACATGATTACGAAGATCGGTTGCAGCACCATGGGCAGGAGGAGCTGCTGCGCGACGTCCAGGATGCGGGCGCGGTCGCCCCTCTGGTGGGCGATAAAGGCGTGGCGGAACACCAGGAAGAAGCCCGGCACCTGGATGAGGGCGTGAACGACGATAAGCCAGGAATAGAGGGCGAAGGCGCCCTGCGGTGCGTAGGAGGCGGCGAAGATCACGAAGATCCCGATCTGCAGCACCCCGGTTACTGCCTGCCACCAGACATAGAGCTGGCCGAACTGGATGGCCCGGCGCGGATCCTTGACCCGGTACTCCGAGAAGAACTTCACGAAGGCGATCCCGGTACCCATGTCGAAGATCTGCCAGGCCAGCTGGAAGAACTGGGTCACGCGGCCCCAGAGCCCGAGGGCCTGGGCCGAGGGAAGGATGTAATTGGGAAGGATGAGGTTCTGGTAGATTATCAGTGGTATGAACATCACGAGGCCGAGCACCAGGGTGACCAGGAAGCCTCCCAGCGGACGGTGGAAGCCCGCCCTCTCCCAGGCCGTGGAATCCTCGGCCCTTTCGTAGCGCCTGCGGTCGAGCACGAGGCGGTCGAGGGCCTCTGGGTTGAGGAGCGAGCGCCTCCGGGTCACCACGAAGAGCAGGATTGTCGAGCAGGCGACGAGACCGAGGAGGATGGCGATGCCGAACACGTCAGGACCGTGGGGCAGGGGCGAGGGTTTCCACTGGGCGAAGGGCGGGGGCTCGGCCCCCGAGGCCCGCGTGACGAGGCTTACCGCGAGATAGGAGAAATAGCCCCACTCGCGGAAGGCTGCATTGCCCGGGGCTGCGAGGTCGGGGCCGACCAGCCAGGTTCCGCCACCCTTGAGTTCCAGGATGAGGGACTCTTCCCCCTCCCAGGAACGGACAAGGGTAGTCGCATCCGGACCCTTGCCAAGCTGCAGCACGACCCGGTCCCGCACCTGAGGGCTCCCCCCCCACACGATGTCGGTAGCCAGGCTCCTCTGGCTCGCTCCAGAAGGCGCGACCGCCACGAGGCTCACCGGTCCCTCGCGCCGCTCGGCGAGATAAGGCCCCCCTATCAAGCCGCCCAGCCAGGCATGCACTTCGGCATCCTGGCCGCCCGCTGCGAGGATCGGGGCCAGGGAGAGCACGAGGCCCACCCCCGCCGCATGCCGCTCTGCGATGGCAGAACGGCATGCGGCATCGGGCAGTCCTTCGACGAGGATTACGCGGGCATCGGCAGGGGAGGCGACAAAGGCAAAGGCAGGGGTCTCGCTGCCGCCATGCCGCGCTAGTACCGTTCTGATCGGGCTTTCCGGGGGGCCGACCATCCAGACCTGGATGGGCTTGGCCATCGCGACGACTGCGGCAAGGAGGAACAGCAGCAATCCAAGCAGCGACTTCCGGAGCATCAACCCTCCAGCCCAAACATCAGGTAGCAGGTATGGTAGCACCAGTTTGCCGATCGCGTCACCGGAACTCCCGGAAAGACTCCAAGCGACACCCTTGCCTGCCATGGGCTTCATGCTATGCTTGGAATACGACAGTTCGAGGAGGAACGCATGGCCGAAGGCGGAAGGTATGTCATTGGGGTCGATCTCGGAGCGACGAAAATCCTCGCGGCATCCTTCGATGTGGACAAGGGCGGCTCCATCAAGGCCGCTAGCCACGAGGTCAAGCTCCGCACACCCTCGGACGAGGGCAGCGAGCGCCTCATCGACAGCCTGGTCGAGGCAGTCGAGTCCCTCCGGACGGCGAAGGCAGGTTTCGAGTGCCTCGGACTCGGGATCGCCGTACCGGGCCCCCTTGACCGGGAGAAGGGCATCGTCCGCTACACTCCCAACCTCGGCCTCGAGAACTATCCGCTGGCGGCTACCCTCGGCAAGCGGCTTGGCCTCGAGGTCCGCCTCGAAAACGACGTGCAGGCCGGAGTCTACGGAGAGCTCAAGGCAGGGGCCCTGCGCGGCAAGAAGACCGCGGTCGGCATCTTCATCGGGACAGGCATCGGCGGCGGTATCGTAATCGACGGCAAGCTCTTCCGGGGCTCCACGGGTTCGGCCGGCGAGATCGGCCACATGATCGTGCACGAGGGCGGCCCCCTCTGCGGCTGCGGCAACTATGGCTGCCTCGAGGCCCACGCCTCGCGAACGGCCCTCGCCAAGGACTCCATCGCCCTCGCGGCCAGCGGCCGGGCGCCGAAGCTCCTCGACGAGGCGGGGCTCAGTTTCCGCAAGTACAGGAGCTCGGCCTTCGCCGCTTCGCTCAACGCGAAGGAGGCACCGATAGAAAAGGCCGTGGACCGTGCGGCCTTCTGGCTCGGCGTCGGCATGGCCAACCTCGTCAACATCCTGAACCCTGAAGCCATCGTGCTCGGGGGCGGCATTGTCGCGCGCTTCGGAAAGCGCTATGTCACGGTGGCACGGCAGGCAATGCGCGAGCGACTCATGCCGGGGCTCGCGGACTCGGTGGAGATCCTCGTCTCGGAGCTTGGGGATCTCGCAGTTCCTGCTGGCGCGGCCCTGATGGCCCTCGACCACGGAGCCGCCCAGGCAGGCGGCGACGGAAACCACGGCAGCGGAAGCGGCAACGGCGAAAAATGAGCGCGGACGCAGCCGTACCCAATCACGATTCAGACCATCCCGCGGCGACAACCGCGGCGACAACCGCGGCGACAACTGCGGCGGCCAAAGCCGAGACGGCCACTCGGGCAGGAAAGGGCGGCGAGCGGGTCGTCGCAGTCATCGAGCTCGGTTCCACGGGCATCAGGCTCCTCATCGCCTCCGTCGACGAGGGTGGCGACTACCGCGTCCTTGACCACGCAGGCAAACCGAGCCGCGTTGGCAGGGACGTCTTTACCAACGGTGTCGTAAGCCGCGAGGTCACGCGGGAGTGCATCGCCATCCTCGCAGGCTTCAAGGAACTCCTTCGCGGCTACGGAATAGGCCCCGCCGAAGCCCGCGTCGTGGCCACCAGTGCCCTCCGCGAGGCGGGCAACCGCGACACCTTCATCGACCGGGTCGCACTCCAGACCGGATTCCACGTGGACATCATCGAGGACCTCGAGGAAAACCACCTGATGTACCTCGCCGTGGTCCACGCGCTGTCAGACGAGCGGAGGATCCTCACGCGGGCCAACGCCCTGATCCTCGAGGTCGGCGGCGGCTCCACCGAGATCATGCTGCTGCGGCGTGGAAGGATGGTAGCCTCCCACTCGCTCAGGATCGGCACCGTCAGGATCGACGAGTTCGTGCGGGGCACGGGGCAGGTGGCCGCCTCGCTGCGCCAGTTCCTCGAGGACAACGTCCGGACAGCCTGCGACCTCCTCGACGAGGAGCTCTCCCTCGAGGGCATCAAGACATTCATCGTAATTGGTTCCGATGCCCGGCTCGCGGCCGCCCGAAGGGCCACCGAGCGCGCCGAGCAGTATTCCATCGTGCCCCGTGACGACTACGTGCGCTTTGTCGAGGAGATAGGCGCGCTCAGCACCGAGGAGGCGGTCGCGCGCCTCGGTGTCTCCTGGTCCGACGCCGAGAGCCTGGGTTCCGGATTGACGATCCAGCGACTCTTCCTCGAGCGCACCGGCGCAGAGCAGGTAATCGTTCCCTCGGTCTCCATCCGCGAGGGCCTCCTCCACACCCTGGCCACGGGCCCCGATCCCGAGCACGAGGAAGAGATGCACCGCCAGATCACTGCAAGCGCCATATCACTGGGCCGGAAGTTCCACTTCGACGAGGACCACGCCCTCCAGGTCGCCACCCTCGCCCTCGGCCTTTTCGAAGCGCTCAGGCGGGAGCACGGCCTCGGAGCCAGGGAGCGCCTCCTCCTCGAGGTGGCGGGCATCCTCCACGATATCGGCACCTTCATCCGCACCTCGGGACACCACAAGCATTCCGAATACATCATCCAGAATTCGGAGATATTCGGACTGTCGCTCAACGAGTCGGCCGTTGTCGCCAACGTTGCGCGCTACCACAGGAAGGGCCAGCCTACCAACACCCACGTCAACTACATCGCACTCTCCCGCGAAGACCGCACGGTGGTGCGCAAGCTCGCCGCGATGCTCAGGATCGCCGACGCCCTCGACCGCGGCCATGACCAGCGTGTTTCGGCTGTCGCCGTGGAACGCCGCGAGGACAGGCTCGTCATCCGTGTCAGCGGCAAGGACGGCGGCCCCTCGCCCGACCTCTCCCTCGAGCGCCTGTCGCTGGGCGAGAAGGGCGACATGTTCGAGGACGTGTTCGGCATGGAGCCTGTGCTGGCCTGAAGCGGCTGCAGTATCCGATACGCGACCTTGCCAGGAAATTGCAGAGGCCGCCCGGTCATCCCGAGCGGCCTCTGCCTTATTGCAAAATATACGTTTATTTAAGAACGATGTTATCCTCGGTGATGGTGCCGAGCTTGGCGACATAGGCCATGAAGGAGTCGGCATCGAGGGGGAATTCCTTGTACTGGCGACCCTTGAGCATGTTGTACTCGTCGCCTCCGCCCATCTCGAAGTTGAGCGTACAGAAATTGTACTTGGCCTTCTCGTCGGCGAACTTGCCGTCGGCGAAGACCTGCTTGCCCTTGACGGTCATGGTCAGGACGCGGCTGCCCACGGGCTTGGAGGCATCGAAGGTAAAGCTGGCCCCTGCGAGGTGGGGATAGCGGCCATCGATGGCAGGGAGCTTCGAGACGCCATTCTCGAGAACGGCCTTGAGGTCGGCGCCGCTGATCACGGTGGTCCAGAGGTAGTTGCCGAAGGGAAGTACCGTGTAGACCTGCTTTTTCGTGATGTTGCCGGCGGGGATGCTTTCACGGATGCCGCCGCCGTTCATGAGGGCGATGTCGGCACCGGTGGTAAGGAGCATCCCGTTGGCGATGAGGCGGCCGAGGTTGGACTCTTCCTTGCGCACGATCTCGCGCTTGCCGACGAGTTCGATGGCGGTAGTACCGACGACCGCGCTGAGGGCCCCTTCCTGGGCCTTGGCGATGCCGTCAGCGGCAGCCTTGACGGCAGGCTCTGAAGGCATGGCGGGGGTGTTCACGAGATTGACGCTCTGCGGGATCACGGAAACGACGGAGCGCTTCGCGTTCACCAGGATGTCGACGCGGCCGAGGGTCACGCCCAGGGAATCGGCGCTGACGATCATGACTCCGGTCGTGTTGTTCGTGATTTCCTGCTGGAGGCTGGAATGGCTGTGTCCGTCGATGATCAGGTTGATCTCGGGGCAGGCCTTGGCCAGGGTGAGGCTTGTCGGATTCGAGGAGGTATCGATGCCCAGGTGGGACAGGACGATGAGGACGTCATACCTTCCCCAGAGCTCGCCGTTGATCAGCCTGTAGACCGTGCTGACCGGATTCTCGAAGACCACCCCCTTGAGCCCGGACGGGTCGGCCTTGTAGAGGGTTTCCGGGCTGGCGACACCGATGATGGCAACGCGGACCCCTCCGACACCCCTGATCTTGTAGGCGTCAAAGAGGGGCTCGCCATTCCGGTAGACATTGGCGGCCAGGATGGGGAAGTTCATCGTCTTCCAGAGCTCGATGAGCCGGTCCACTCCGTAGTTGTAATCGTGGTTGCCGGTTGTCATGGCAGCATAGCCGCTCAGGTTCATGAGATTGACGACTGGACTGCCCTTCTCGAGATTGGCCCAGGGCATGCCGTGGAGCGTGTCTCCGGCGTCGAGGAGAAGCACGTTCTTTCCCTGGGCCTTGAGATCGGCGGCATATCCGGCGATCCGGGGGTAACCGATCTCGGAGGCCGAGGGAAGCCCATGGGAATGCATGTCGTTGGTATGGAGAATTGTGATGGCGACATCGCCCTTGAGTGGCGGCACGGTTTGCGCAAACCCGAAACCCGCGACCATGAGGGCGAGAATCATGGTGATCCCAAGCAATCGCTTCATTGGAAAACCTCCTGAATAGAACGATGCCATACACTAGTCCGTGGCGAAGAATCCGTCTACGGAATAAGCAGCGCCAGGTCTGGGGCGAATCAAAAGCCCGAAACTATTCCCAAGCCTGGGCAGAAGCGCTTTTCCAAAAGAGGCTTAGCCCCTTTTGGGCGACAATTGTTATTGCTAAACCGGTTTACAATACATATACTTTCTACAGCACGGAGGTATCCATGCACATGAATCGAAGTTCGGGAATACTGCTGCATCCCAGCTCGCTTCCCGGACCTGGCGGTATAGGCGAGCTTGGGCCTGCCGCCTTTGAATTTGTCGCAGGCCTGGCCGCATCCGGTCAGGGGCTGTGGCAGACTCTTCCCCTCGGCCCCACAGGCTACGGGGACTCCCCCTATGCAGCTTTTTCGACCTTTGCAGGAAATGACCTCCTGATTTCGCTTGAACTCATCGCCGAAGAGGGACTCCTGGAACGCAGGGATATCGTTCCGCCCTTTCCTGTCGACCCTGAAAAGGTCGATTTCGGACCCCTCATCGCCTGGAAAAAACCCCTCCTCGAAAGGGCGGCGGGAGCCTTCCTCTCAGGCGCGTCCCGGGCGAGACGCTCGGAATACGAGCTCTTTGTCGCAGGAAACGGCTGGTGGCTTCCCGAATATGCGCTCTTCATGGCAATCAAGGCAGAATACGACGCCAGCTCGGTGGCAGCGGGCCGCTTCGGCGATCTCTGGTGCAACTGGTGGCCACGGGATCTCGCCCTGCGAGATCCCCTCGCGCTGTCGCGCGAGCGCGCGAATCGCGCGGCGGCCATCGAGAGGGTGCAGGTACTCCAGTTTCTCTTTTTCGAGCAGTGGTGCCGGGTCAAGAAGGCCGCCAATGATGCAGGAATCCTCGTCATCGGGGATATCCCGATCTTTGTGGCCCTCGACTCAGCCGACGTGTGGGCCAACCGTGGGCTCTTCCTCCTCGACGCCGAGGCGATGCCGACCGTGGTCGCCGGCGTGCCTCCCGACTACTTTTCGGCCGATGGACAGCTCTGGGGTAACCCCCTCTACGACTGGGATGCACACCGGGATGAGGGCTTTGCCTGGTGGGTCAAGCGCATCCGCGCGGCCCTGGAGGTCTCGGACGCAGTGCGCATCGACCACTTCCGCGGCTTCGAGGCCTTCTGGGCGGTACCCTACGGCGAGAAGACCGCGAGAAAGGGGGAATGGCGCAAGGCACCGGGGGAGGCCCTCTTCGCGCAGCTCAGGGAAGCCTTCGGACCCTCGGCACCGATCGTCGCCGAGGACCTGGGCCTCATCACCGATGAGGTGCGTGCGCTTCGCGACAGTTCGAGGCTACCGGGAATGAGGGTCCTCGAGTTCGCCTTCGACGCCAACGAGAGCGGAACCTCCTTCAACCCGGAAAACTCCTTTCTTCCTCACAATTATGTCGAACAGACAGTCGTCTATACGGGCACCCACGACAATGACACCCTCGGCGGCTGGCTGGACAAGTCGAGCCCGGGTGAGCGGAACTATATCGACTGCTATCTGGGCTACCGTCCGGAAGACAGGATCCGTGCCCTCGTCAGGGAAGCCTGGAAGTCGGTTGCCGCCTGGGCCATTGCGCCGATGCAGGACATCCTGGGCCTCGGCGCTCAGGCGCGGATGAACACACCCTCGACCCTCGGCGGCAACTGGAGCTGGCGAATGAAATCCGGCGCCTTCTCGAAAGAAGTCACTGCGGGGCTTGCGGAACTCTCGCGCCTCTACCGCAGGGGAAAGGGACTCCGCTAGGCTCCTGCCCGCGGGCTTGAACTCCGGGCCGGCGAGCAGGGTATCATTGGCGCGATGTTCGAACTCGCAGGCGGCCTAGCCCTAGCCGCCATTCCCGCACTGCCTATCCTGGCCTGGATACTGGTTCTCGACCGAAAACGGCCCGAGCCCATCGGCTTGGTCGGGAGAGCCCTCGCCCTCGGCTTGCTCACGGTCCTGCCGGCGGGGCTCATCGAAGGAGCTTTCAGCCTCGTCTTGCCCGAAGGGACGAGCCTTGGCTCAACTCTCGTGCAGGCTTTTATCGTCGCAGCCCTCGTCGAGGAAGGCGTCAAGCTCGCATTCCTGAAGCGTTTCCTGGACTCACGGCCCGAGTTCGACGAGGTGGCCGACGGCATGGTCTATGCAATCGCGCTCAGCCTCGGTTTCGCGATTGTCGAGAATTTCCTCTACACCTGGAACAGGCCCGAACTGCTCCTGGCGCGATCCTTGACGGCAGTACCGCTGCACGCGATCGCAACGGGGCTCATGGGCTACCAGCTCGGTGTCGGGCGCCTCCGAAGCCGCCAGGCGCAGCTCGGTGTGGAGGCAGCAGGCCTACCCGGCGCACTGCCCGGCAGCCTGCCGCAAGGCGGATGGAAGGCCGGGCTCGCCATCGCGGTCGGCACTCATGGCTTATACGACTTCCTGCTTCTCCAGGGCGGCTTCGGAGCCCTCCTGGTGCTCCCCCTCCTCGCCCTCGGGGCCCTTGCCCTCCGACGACGCTTCGCATTGGCGAAAAGCTTCGATGGACACTGTGCCACAGACGCCGATACTGATAACGACCATCTGCGATGAACGACTACGACCGCCCCGGAGTACGAATGAGACCGCGCCTTCTTCGCCTTGTTTTCCTGGCCCTCCTTGCCTCGGGCCTTGCCATAGCCTTAGCCTTCGCGGTCGACCAACGTGCCAAGACCGCGGCTGGGTCTTCTGGCGGGGCTGCGGGAGTTGCCATGGGGGGAGCGCCTACGGCCGCAGCTACCCAGAGGCCACCGGAGCCGCGACCTGCCCTGCCAGACCTAGAATCCGGGGCGGGACTGGCCGCGGGTGAACTCCTCGTCGGAACCCGCGAGGGGCTCTTCCTTCACTCGGTCGCCGCTGCAACGACCCGGGAACTCTGGACGGGTGGAGAAGCGCGCAAGATCATCCATCCGGCACAAGGGCAGGGTTGGTACATCCTCACCTCGAAGGGAATCTTCTACAGCTCCGATCTCGGCAGCTTTTCGGACCGAAGCCCCGGCCTGCCCTTCAAGACCTACAAGGACATCGTGGGAGGCCAGAAGGTCTTCACCCGGGAGGTCATGGATCTCAAGGACCTCGAGTGCGATCCGACAGGCTTGACCCTCGTGACCTGCACGAAGGACGAGGTCTGGCTCTCGCGTGATTCGGGGACAACCTGGTCGAATCTGGGCAGCCCCTCGCCGACGACTGGCTTGAAGTGCGTCGCCCTCGCCCCGATGCCAGGAAGCGGTGAGGCCGCAGTCTGGGCTGCCCACCCCATCAAGGGCCTCTTCGCAAAGCGGCTCGCAGCCAGGACGGGCTGGGTCCAGGCGGACAAGGGCCTGTTCACGATGCCAACGATGAAGACCACCGACGAGGTAGCCGACCTCGCGTGGGTGCCGGGCGGAAGGCTCTGGGCAGGCAACTCGTACCAATGCAAGGTATTCCGCTCGGAGGGGGGCCAGATCCCCTTTGCGCAGGCCTATGACGACGGCCGGGACTTCGGGACGGCCGAGTCCCTCGCCCCACTGACTGACGGCTCGGTCCGCTTCGTAACCTCAGGGTCTGTCATGCGCATCTCTTCGGCCGGCGATGCCGCTGCCGACAGCGCTGCCAACGCCCTGGCCGGCGCCCTCGGGTCGGCCTTCGCCACGCGCGGGCTCCTCTCTGCTGCCTGGAACGAGGGCGGCGCCACCACGGGCCTCTCCGAGCTCTGGCTCCTCGCCTCCGACAGGAACGCCGGAGTGCGGAAGGAGGCGGCGGGCAAGGATTCCCTCTATTTCCAGGCAGGCTACATAGTGAATCCGGTCAGCCGCACGAAATACCTGAACCTCATCAGGGACAAGGGCCTCAAC
Organism: uncultured Spirochaetota bacterium; assembly: GCA_903821875.1. Taxonomy (GTDB): domain Bacteria; phylum Spirochaetota; class Spirochaetia; order Treponematales; family Rectinemataceae; genus CAIJMU01. Next base: position 25,229 of record CAIJMU010000054.1, on the reverse strand, counting down.
TCCCTCGTGGTCGACCTCAAGGACGACTATGGCAAGCTCCGCTACGCCCCGAAGGACCCAATTGTCAAGTCTTACTCCCGACACGTGAACCCCATGGACGTGGAAGCCGTGGTGTCGGAGGCGCACGCCCGTGGCATCTGGCTCGTGGCGCGCATCCCGGTGTTCAAGGACCAGGTCCTCGCGGCCGCAGCAGGCTCGCGCTTCGCCGTATGGGATGCCGCGGGGAAGAGGCCCTGGCAGGGCTGGCGCATGGTCAAACCCGATCCGGTGGCTGGCCAGGCCCCGGCTGCTCCGGTTCGTCAGTACTATGAAGAATATTGGGTGGACCCCTACAGCGAGGATGTCTGGGCCTACAATGTCGCCATCGCCAACGAGATTGTCGCGCGCGGCTTCGACGAGGTCCAGTTCGACTACATACGCTTTCCCACCGACGGCGCGAACCTCGGCGACGCATCCTACCGCTGGAAGGACGCGGGCATGGACCGGGAGAGCGCCATCACCTCCTTCCTGGCCTTCGCACGGAGCCGGATCGCCGCGCCCATCAGCATCGACATCTACGGCGCCAATGGCTGGTACCGCTCTGGTGCCCGCACCGGCCAGGACGTGGAGACCCTCACGAAGTACGTGGATGTCATCTGCCCGATGTTCTACCCCTCGCACTTCGAGCAGGGCTTCCTGGCCCAGGCTCCCGCCATCGAGCGTCCCGGACGCATCTACAAGCTCGGCTCGCTCCGGAACGCCCACATCGCCCGAGGCCGCACCATAGTCCGGCCCTACGTGCAGGCCTTCTACATGGGCGTGAGCTACGACCGGAAATACTACAATCCCGACTACGTCGCACGCGAGGTCGCGGGGGTGATCTCCGGCCAGAACCTCGGCATGACCTTCTGGAACAACGTCGCCCGATACGACGACGTGCCCTGGTTCATCAAGTCGGAGGATGGCAGCACAGTCATCCGCTCCTCCGGTGCAGGGACGCCGATACCGGCGGCAGGCAAGGTAGCGGCCATTTCGCCGGCAGCGGCGCCGGCAGCGGCGCCGGCAGCCCAGGCTGCTGCCGAGGAGACCGTAGCTCCCGACCCGACGATACTGGAGTAGGTCCAGAACTTCGAAGTGGCGGAACTGGCGTCTCCAGGCATGATATTCCATGGGGTAGTGGAAGACGGCCAGTGGGGAGGGTATCCTCAGGCCCTAGGATCAATCACCATATGGAGGAATCATGCCCGTGATGCGACCGGGTAAGGAGCCATCCCTGAGAGCACAATCCAGCGCGAAGATCTACAGCCAGCAGGAAAAGCGCTTCGGATCCTTCATCTTCGCAGTTGCGATGGTCTATTCGGCCGTTCTCGTGGCCAATGACCTCAGGTTCCCGACGGCTTCCTCCGTGACGGCGGCAGTGCTCGCGATCCGCGTCCTGGGGACCCTGGCACTTGGCGCCATCCTCCTTCGCTGCAGCAAGAGGCCGGAAGCCGACCTCGATTTCTGGTTTGGACTTGCCTCGCTTGTCACCGTCGCAATGGATGTCTCGATCGGCCTCCTCCGTCCGCCGGCGGCCATTTTCTCCTTTTTGCCTTCCTTCATGATAATTACGACGCTCTATTTCGCCGTTCCCACCACGGCACCCATGAAGATAGCAGCCAGCGCATCGCTGAGTCTCTGGCACCTTGCGGAGTGCGTCCTGATCAAGCGCCTCCCCTTCGAGGCCATCCTTGTGGTGGCAATCACCTACCTGGGAATCAATTTAATAGGTATTGTTAACATAATCCTGGTAAGGCGGCTCAGGGCCGTGGAAAGCGGCTATCGGGAGCGCCTCGCCGAGGAACTGCAGAAGGGCCATGAACCGGGGAACGGGCCGGACAAGCCGGCAGCACCCAAGGCTCCAGAGGCCAGTTCCGTCAGCCCCGCGCTGCACGCCATCACGAACCGGATCGAACTCATGCCCCTCTCGCCCCGCGAGCGTGAGATCGCGGCACTGCTCGTCGAGGGGAAGTCACGCTTTTCCATCGGCTCGGAGCTGAACATCTCCGAGGAGACGGTAAAAAAGCACATAACACATATTTATATGAAACTCGGCGTGAACTCCCGAGTCGAGCTCATGCGCCTGGCCCTGGGAGGCTGAGCCGCCGCGGGCGAGCCGCCGCAGGCGGAGGAACCGCCTGGGTCGAACCCGGGCGGCCACTCCTTCGTACAAGCAATGCTTATTTGAATTTCAGCATGCAGCTCTCCGAAACGCTGCTCGTTGAACTTGCCCTGCTGTACCCGAGCGCGAGGACCTCGTTGCCCGAGACGCACAGATCCGTAAACTGGGAGCTGTACGCAGTGGGGAAGGGCGTGAAGACACCCTTGGTCCCAAAGGCTGTGTCAGGAAGGCCGGTGAGGGTGCTGAATGCGTACACGAGGGCCTTGGTCGGGGGTGAGGAGCCGCTTGTTTCGGCCTGCTCAAAACCTGCGGCATAGAAGGTGGTTCCGATGCAGACTGCGGCTGTAGCATAGAAGGGCAGACTCTGGAGTTCGCCCATCGCAACCCCGGTGCCGGAGCTCGGGAAGCGGTAGACCCTGAAGCCGATGTTCTTGCCGTTGCTGTCCCGCTCCATCAAGGCAGCGATGAAGGAACCGTCGGGCCCAAGCGCCGACAATTGATATATCATGTTGCTGGGAGCTTCCGCGGGAACCTCTGCCTTGACGAAGCCGCTGCTTCCCCAACCCGTATCCAGGACCCCGCTGGAACTGACACGGAAGGCAGCAGCCTGGGCCGGGTAGGGATCGACACTCGACCCGAGACCGGCGGCAAAATAGATGTTGTATTGAGAATCGGAAACCAGGCGCAGGGGGATGGGACTTGATTTGATGCGAGGAATGTTGGTGCTATCGATGGCGAAAAAGCCCTTGCCTCTACTGAATGTCGAGTCGAGCTTTCCCGCAAGGTCGTATTTCCGAAGGCCGTAGTTGCCGTTGCTGGCCCCGCCGAGCACGTACAAGGCCCCATTTATCACTTCGATGGCGGTCACACTGATGTCATTCATCCCGTCTCCGCGGATGACGCCTGAGCTTCCAAAGCTGGCGTCAAGGCTGCCCGTTGAGTCCACTTTGATTATGAAACTGGGGCTTCCTGTGCCAGAATCCCTCGCCTGGCCGCCCAGGTAGACGGCACCATCCAGGCCAATGGCCATGGTCTTCGGGCTGAGCGAGACCAGGGTGCTGGAGACCGTTGCAGGAGCCAGCGTCACAATGCCAGAACTTCCATAGCTCGAATCGAGGCTTCCATCCAGCTTGTATTTGAGAACTATCACCCCCATTTTCGAGGGCATCCTGGGATCGATCATCTTGGAGGCGGCGCCGTAAAGCGAGCCATCCGCGGCATTCCGTATCAGGGATGCCCCGTCCCCGGTTACGGTAACCTTGCCCCCCGTCCCGAAGTCGGCCACCAGTCCGCGCTCGCTCTTCAGTATTGTGAGCGTCCAGGACCGCGTCAGGTTCGTCGCCCCGGTCTTGGATACCGTGGCGGTCAGGGTAAGCGCCTGGGCTGCGCTCGTCTGGGTCGCGGTGACCGTCTTGTCGGCGGCGACCGTAAGGACGCCCGAGGGCGTCGAACTCCAGCCCACAGAGCTCCCGTTCTTCTGGGGCCCGTAGTGCCCAACCCTGAAACCGCTCGTAATTGTGTCCTTATCTTCAGTGCCCTCGAAGTAGAGATAGAGGGCGTCTTCGGTGGCCCCGACGTCTGCATTCGGATCGGCCGCCTTCACCTTGACTGTCACGCTCGTCTCGGAGCTCTTCGTGCTGTCCGTGGCAGTGGTCAGCCTGGCGGTCAGGACCACGCTCTGGTCTGTGACGCCAGGCGTGACCGTGCAGAGGTACAGCCCATTGCTGGAAGTCGGCGCTATGGCGATGGAAGGCGAATTGCTGCTCCAGCCAAGGCTGCAACCCCGGTCACTGGCTGCCGGAAGGGAGAAGCTCTGTCCACCGCCGGAAAGCGCGGCTGCGGCAGTGGATCCTACGATTTCCGGGACAGCCTCGGTATCCTTTACAAGGGCTGCTGCGGGATCGAGGGGTGGAATCGTGATGGTTATGGGAGTCCCCGAGGTTCCAGAACCGGCAGGAGCTCCTTTTTTCTTTACCTTGGGCGTCAGTGTGACAGTCTTGTCTGTCCCTGTCGGGGTCGTCGTCACCGAGGCCTTGCCCGTCGTTGAGTCGATGGAAACAGCGCTGGTATTGCTGCTTTCCCAGGTCACCACCGTTCCATAGCTGCCATCCACAGGGAGGGTGAAGGAACCGCTGATGGAGCTCGATGTGTCTTTTCCTGAAAGGTCGAGGGTGCCCGCGGTAAGGCCAGCGATGACTGCGTCTACCGCAGCGGTCGTACTGGTCATGGGCTTCAGGTCAAGGCTGAACTCCTTTGTTGCCGTATCTGTGGCCCGGCCGGCCAGAGCCTGTGCCGCCGGCGATGCGGTGACGGTCACCTTCACGGCCAGGCCCGTCGGGAGGGCCTCGGGGATGTTCACGAAGACCTGGCCGGAGAGCGGGTCGATCTTGGTTACAAACTCGGAGGTACTGGACCAGGCAAGGGCATAGTCTCCCTTTGTCAGCGGCACGGTGAAGGATGATGAAAGGGCGCTGAACGTACTCCCGGCGCTGAGACCCGGAAAGGTAAAATCAGAGAGGGTAAGCTCTGCGAGGGCCTTTTCTGCGGGAGACTGAGAGTTGCCTGCCGCTGGGCTGGTACAGGAACTTGCAACAAGCAAGAACGCCAGGGTGGCGACAGCGCATAACCTGCGGAGCGCACTCGGGACTGAACGGATCATGGATTCCTCCTAGGGCGGCATTCAAGGCGGGCATTCTAGGCGACATTCGGCAATTACGATATTCCCCGAAAGGGGAATTCTGCGGTCACCCCCCTCCTCGGCCGCCAACTTCTCCGCTATCATCGCCCCCATGAAAGGCATCATCGTCGCCGCCGGCTACGGCACCCGCTTCCTCCCCGTCACCAAGACCATCCCGAAGGAAATGCTCCCCGTCGGGACCAGACCTTCGATCGCGTTCATCGTGGACGAGTTCGTCGCCTCGGGCATCACCGAAATCGCGATCATCACCTCGCGCAGGAAAAAGATGCTCGACGACTACTTCGACAGGGAGATCGAACTCGAGGAGATCTTCAGGCGAGAAGGAAGGCCTGACAAGCTCGCCCTCATCGCACCTCCGAAGGCTGTCATCACTTTCATCCGCCAGACCGAGATGCGCGGCACTGGCCACGCCCTCCTCCAGGTGAAGGGCTTCGCCGGGGATGAACCCTGCGTCGTCGCCTATCCCGACGACCTCCACGTGGGCACGACGCCCCTGGCCGCCCAGCTCGCCGCCGTCCACGCGCGGACGGGCAAGACCGTGATGGCCACCATCCACGAAAGCGGCGACGTCTCCCGCTACGGTGTCGTCGATCCCGCAGCCGACGGAGTCTCCGTCAAGGGCTTCGTCGAAAAGCCCGCCCCCGGCTCCGAGCCCTCGCATGAAGTATCAATTGGCAGATATCTGTACACGCCGGAATTCTTCGCCCTCCTGGCGGAAGGCTGGGCGAAACACGTGCAGGGCGAGTACTTCCACACCTACGCCCTCGACCATCTCATCGCGGCCGGCAAGGTCGCCTACTGCCGGACCGAGGGAGAGCGCCTGGACACAGGGGAGCCGGGAGGCTACCTGGAAGCGATACTCAGAAACGCTGCGGCCGATCCGGCCCTGAGGCCGGTCCTCGAGCGCTTCGCGCGGGAGCAGCTCGGTCTTCATAGGTAATAGAGGCAGTCGTTGTGATTGCGAAGTCACTAGCAAGGCAAGCCCGACCATGGTCGCTGGCAGTCATACTTGTCGCCCTTGCCGCTTTCTTCGGCCTGATCGCGATACTGGCAACAATGTTCAGTCCGGACGAGTTCTACTATCGTTTCACGACTCCCCGGGCACACTCCCTGATTTTCGGAACAAGCCGGGCGGCCCAGGGCATCAAGCCAGAGGTCCTCAACGGGGGTTCCCTTCCCTTTGACGGACCCATCTTCAATTTTTCCTTCACGATCGGCTCTTCCCGGCCCGGGCCCTGGTTCTTCGGCGTTGTGGAAAAGAAGCTCGCGCCACCGGGCGGTGATGGCCTTTTCATCATGGAGGTGAGCCCCCGTTCCATGAGTGATGTCAGCCGGGAAGACGGCCGACCGGAAAGGGTCGCGGATTTCCAGGAACGATCCACCTTTGTCACCCGCATGCACTTCGTCAACACCGCACCCAATTACGAGTACCTCCTCCTCCACTACGGCGACAACCTCTACCGCCTTGCCCTGCTTCCCTTCATCAAGCGGACGACGGTCCTCCACAAGGACGGCTGGCTCGAAGTGCTCTGGAAGCCTGTCTCTGAGGCCGAACTGCGGGCACGCATCGCCAGGAAGATGGCCAGCTACAAACCGGAGTTCGCGAATTCCCGTTTTTCCAGCCTCCGCCTCCACTACCTTATCGAGTTCGTCCAGAAGCTGAAGCCGCGCGGAAGGGTCGTGATCCTCCGGCTGCCGGCAAGCAGGGAATACCTTGACCTCGAGAACGCCCTGGCTCCGGAATTCGATTCCATCCTCGAAACAGCGATTACGTCGGCTGGCGCGGAATACTATTCCTTCGCGGAGGAATACCCCGATTACGAAACCAACGACGGAGCGCACCTGAACGCAGCCTCGGCCCAGAAGTTCAGCGAGCGCCTCCTGTCGGTCCTCAAGGCGGGACATAAATAATGCGCTCGCGACACCTTCGGGTACCGCAATGATCTTCTCATCCTACGGCTTTCTATTCATCTTCCTGCCGCTGGTCATATGTGCTTACTTCATCGCGAACAGCTTGAACCGCAAGAACCTAGCCAAATGGATCCTCGTTTTCGGCTCGTTCTTTTTCTACTGGTACGGGGCTGGAGTTTTTGTCATCGGCTTTGCCGCTAGCGTGCTATGGAACTATGCCATCGGGGTCAAGCTGGGACATATTCACGAAGCCGGGATGGCTGGCCGAGGCCGCCTGCTCCTCGCCATCGGAATCGGGGGAAATGTCGCCTTTCTCGGCTATTTCAAGTACACCGATTTCCTGATCCAGAACATCAATTTCGTGGCGAATGCAGGGATTCCCCTCCAGCACATAATCCTGCCAATCGGCATCTCCTTTTTCACCTTTCAGCTCATTGCCTATCTGGTCGATTCCTTCCGCGGACAGACCAGGAACTACCGCTTCCTGGATTACCTTCTGTTCATCGCCTTTTTTCCCCAGCTGATCGTGGGACCGATCGTCCATCACGCCGAAATGGTGCCACAGTTCGAGGCTCCGGCCACGCAGCGGATCGACTGGAACAACATCGCCATAGGCCTTTTCTACCTCTCCCTGGGGCTAGCGAAGAAGGTCATCCTCGCCGATCCGATGACCCGCTGGGCCCAGGCTGGCTTTGACAATGTCGCCACCATGACGTTCTTCACGGCATGGCTGAACTCCTTCCTCTATACCGTTTCGTACTACTTTGACCTTTCGGGATACGCCGACATGGCGATCGGCCTGGGATGGCTTTTCAATATCCGGATACCGGAGAATTTCAACAGCCCCTACAAGGCCCTGAACTTCGCCGACTACTGGCGCCGTTGGCACATCACTCTTTCACGTTTCCTGAGCGACTATATATTCAGGAATGTCTACCGGTCGGGCGCCGGCTTGTCGGCGCTTTTACAGTGCGGTTTTCGTGACCTTCCTGATCTCTGGTCTCTGGCACGGGGCGGGATGGAATTTCGTGTTGTGGGGAATCCTCAACGGCCTGTTCGTCATGGCCTCGCATTTCGGCGAGCGCCGGAAGTGGAAGCTCCCCATTGTGCTAGCCTGGGCCGGTACCTTCCTGGGAGTGTTATTGCTGCGGGTCCTCTTCGTTTCCACCGACCTGAGCGACGCGGCAACAGTGTATTCCATCATGGCAAGCCCAGGCTCAGACGACTTCCTGAAGCAAGGCTACGCTTTTCTCCGTGGCAATTACATCCATGGTTTCTTTGGTCTCGTTGCCTTTGCCATCTGTGTCTTCGCCCCGACCAGCAGGCAACTCCGGGAACGCTTTACCACAACTCCCCTTTGGGGCCTTGGTATCGGAATGCTCCTGCTGCTCTCCATGTTGGGCATGAACCAGCCGGCTCCCTTCCTCTATTATCAATTCTAAGTGGAGTTATCCGGATACCAGATCAATGCTATTTATTGGATCCTGAGGCTGCAGTCAGGTCTGGACTTCTATCACCAGCACCCGTCGGGCCAATTCCTCCGGCATCGCCGCCTTGATGCCTCGATCAAAGGTAGTCAGGCTACCACCCTTGGCAGTGGCCAGGGACAAGAGGTAAAAATCGGTCACCTGGCGATGCCCCGCGAGGAGCGGCAAGGGAATCAATGCCGACTCAAGGTCCAGGTCGGCGGGCCAGAATACATGGCCAGGCAACTCCTTGAAGCGAGCCAGGACAGATAGCACCGTGGGAGTCGATTTCGCCTCGCCTACTACCTTGGGATTGAGCGAAATCCGCACAAAGCCTGCTTCAGTGATAGGACAGGTCGCGAAGCCTTCTTCCTGGTGGGCAAGAAACCATGCTGTCGCCGCGTTGTGGCAGAGGTGGTTTGGCCATGCGAGGCTGACGAGGAAGTTTACATCGAGAAGTGCGATGCTCACGCCTCATCCTCGGATGCAGCTACCTCATCGAGCCCAAAGGCCGGAGCAGACTCCCCAACTGAAAATACAGGTAGTCCTGATGCGGACTGTGCCGATTCAGCGGCTCGTAGTCCCTTCCTGGCCAGCTCAGACACTACCTTGCCAAGGCCCTCGTGGCGGGCTTTTGCCAGCCCCTGGGCCGCTCGGTACACATCATCAGCCAAGGCAAGCGTAGTGCGCATACCGACATCATAGCATCAGCGCATCTTCCTTTCAAGAAAGGCCGCTCAGAATGATGCCAAAACTTCATTGCGGGCAACCTTGTCGCACGGCGGTCGTCCGACGCAGTTGGCCAGGCCAGGTGCCCGCCATTCACTACCGATCATATGAACACATGATCATTTGATCATGTGTTCATATGAGACAGCGTGTGCTTTCGGCAGGCAAAGGTGAACTTCTCCGCTGGGGGCTGGAAACTCATTTCATGTAGATCGGCCTCGCCACGTAGTGGGTATGCAGGAGTCCGTGGGCCTTGTGGCTGCCGGGCTTCTCGAGGAACTCGGTGTAGATCTTCTTGATGTAGGGATTGTGGTGGGAGCAGCGGTAGGTCGAAACATCGTCCTCGTCGTAGATGCCCCGGATGCGGAGCTTCCTGACCTCGTCGGTGCAGCCGTAGGGCTGCCCTCCGCCACCGATGCAACCTCCCCTGCAGGCCATGACCTCGATGAAGTGCCAGGGAGTCTCCTTCCCGGCTGCCCTGGCCTCGACCACCTGGCGGAGCACGGTCTCGATGTTGCCCATCTGGTGCGCGACCGCGACCCTGATAATTGTGCCCTTCATGTTGATCTGGGCTTCCTTGATGCCGGTCATCGATCGCACGCTCGTGAAGGCGACTTCCTTGAGTTCCTCCCCGGTGACCAGGGTATACGCTGTCCGGAGTGCGGCTTCCATGACGCCGCCAGTGGCACCGAAGATGACGCCTGCGCCCGTGTAGGGGCCCATAGGCGAGTCCGCGTTCTCGTCGGGGAGGTTAACCAGGTCGATGCCGGCCTGCTTGATCATGCGCGCGAGCTCGCGGGTCGTCAGTGTTATGTCCACATCCTTGTGCCCGGAGGAGTACATCGTCTCGTTGCGGGAGTTCTCGAATTTCTTGGCGGTGCAGGGCATTATGGCGACGCTGAAGATCTTCGCCGGATCGACCTTTGCCTGGGCTGCCCAGTAGGTCTTTATCATGGCCCCCATCATCTGCTGCGGCGACTTTGCCGTGGAGAAATTCGGTATCATGTCCGGCCAGTACTTCTCGAGATAGTCAACCCAGGCCGGGCAACAGGTCGTGATGAGGGGCAGGGGCGCACCGACCCCGGCCGCCGTGAAGCGCCGCACGAACTCGGTGCCCTCCTCCATGATGGTGAGGTCAGCCGCGAAGTTGGTGTCGAATACCATGTCGAAACCAAGCCGTCGCAATGCTGCGTAGATTTTCTTCGTCACGTTGGTTCCCGGCTTGAGCCCGAAGGCTTCGCCGAGGGCGACGCGCACGGCGGGCGCGATCTGCACCACGCAGGTCCTCTCCCCCTCGCCGGTCTTCATGAGCGCTTCCCAGACCTCGGTGGTTTGATCGTTCTCGTAGATGGCACCGACGGGGCAGTGGGCAGCGCACTGTCCACAGCGGATGCAGGGACCCTCTCCCAGCTTCACGTCGCCCGCCGGAGCGATGCGCGTCTTCTCGCCACGCCCGAGGAACTCGATGGCCCAGACGTCCTGCATCTCCTGGCAGACCTTCACGCAACGGCCGCAGCGTATGCACTTCTCGGGATTGAGCACGATGGCTCCGGTCGAATCGTCGACCGGGAGGTTCCGCAGGCGCTTGGGGAAGGGCTGGTCGCGGATGCCGAACTCCGCAGCGAGGCGCTGCAGCTCGCACTCCTGGTTCCGCGGGCAGGCGAGGCAGTCGTCGGGATGGGTCGACAGGATGAGCTCGATGACGGTCTTCCTCGTCTGCACAAGCTCGGCATCCGTCGTAATTATGTTCATCCCCTCCTCGAGGGGCGTGCAGCAGGCGCGGAGGAGCTTGGGACTCTTTCCGTTCTTGACCACGCAGATGCCGCAGGCCGCCCAGGGCTCGAGGTCGTCGTTGTGGCATAGCTTCGGGATCTTGACGTGGAATTTCTCGGCGGCCTCGAGGATGGTGGTGCCCTCGGCTACCTCCACTTCCTGGCTGTTTATCTTCGCTTTGACCATGATGTCACTGGCTCCTGGGTACAGACTTCTAGGACTTGACGACGGCGCCGAACTTGCAGGACTTCTGGCACTCGCCACACTTGATGCACTTCGCCTGGTCGATGACGTGGGCGACCTTCTTCTCGCCGGCTATGCACTGGACCGGGCAGCGCTTGGCGCAGAGTCCGCAGCCGATGCACTTCTCGGGGATGATGCTGAAACGGAGGAGGGTCTTGCAGGAACCCGCGCGGCACTTGTGGTCGCGTATGTGCTCCTCGTACTCCTCGCGGAAGTGCCTGATGGTGGACAGGGTCGGATTGGCAGCCGAGCCACCGAGCATGCACAGCGAAGCCTTGGTCATGGCCTGCCCGATCTTCTCGAGCTTGGCCAGGTCGGATGGCTCGCCGCTGCCCTTGGTCATGCGGTCGAGGATGGAGTGCATCTGGTTGGTGCCGATGCGGCAGGGCGCGCACTTGCCACAGGACTCGTCGACGCAGAACTCCATGTAGAACTTGGAGACGTCGACGACGCAGTCATCCTCGTCCATGACGATCATGCCGCCAGAGCCCATCATGGAACCGAGGGCAGTGAGGCTCTCGTAGCTGATGGGAGCATCGAGGTCCTTCTCGACGATGATGCCTCCCGAGGGCCCGCCGGTCTGGACACCCTTGAACTTCCTGTTGTTCCTGATGCCGCCGCCGATGTCGAAGATGATCTCGCGCAGCGTCGTACCCATCGGCACCTCGACGAGGCCGGAGTTGTTGATCTTGCCGGTCAGGGCGAAGACCTTGGTGCCGGGGGATTTTTCAGTGCCAATCGAGGTGAACCACTTCGAGCCCCGGAGGATGACCATCGGGACATTCGCGAAGGTCTCGACGTTGTTGATGACGGTCGGCTTCTTCCAGAGCCCGGATGTCGCGGGGAAGGGTGGCTTGGGAACGGGCATGCCCCGGTTGCCCTCGAGGGAGCGCATCAGGGCCGTTTCCTCTCCGCAGACGAAGGCGCCCGCGCCGAGGCGTATCTCGAGGTCGAAGTCGACGCCGGAGCCGAGGATGTCCTTGCCCAGGAGGCCATATTCCTCAGCCTGCCTGATGGCGATCCTGAGGCGCTCGATGGCCAGGGGATACTCGGCGCGGATGTAGACATAGCCCTTGGTCGCACCGACGGTGTAGCCGCAGATGGCCATGGCCTCGATAACCGAGTGGGGGTCGCCCTCGATGGTGGCCCGGTCCATGTAGGCGCCGGGGTCGCCCTCGTCGGCATTGCAGATGACATACTTAACGGTGCCGGGCGCCGCGCGGGTGAATTCCCACTTCATGCCGGTGGGGAAGCCCGCGCCACCGCGCCCGCGGAGGCCGGAGGCCTTGAGTTCCGCGATCACGTCCGCGCTCTTCATCTCGAAGAGGGCCTTCTCGAGGGCCTCGTAGCCCTCACGGGCTATGTATTCGTCGATGTTCTCCGGGTCGATGACGCCGCAGTTCCGGAGTACTATGCGGTACTGCTTCTGGTAGGACCGGAGGTCGGCCTTCCCTTCGGCGGCGGCAGCGGCAGCGGCGGCGGCAGCGCCATCGCCCTTGTCATAGAGGAGGCGCTTGACCTCGCGGCCCTTGACCACCTGCTCGGCGATGATCTCCCGGGCGTCCTCGGGCTTGACCTCGACATAAAAGGATTCCTGGGGAAGTACCTTGACAATTGGTCCCTTCTCGCAGAAGCCGAAGCAGCCAGTGCGGACAACCTGGACCTCTTCCTTGAGGCCCTGGATCTCCGCTTCCATCATGAGGTTCTTGTAGATCTCCTCGGAGCGGCAGGACTCGCAGCCCGTGCCTCCGCAGACCAGGATGAAATTCTTGTAGGCCATCAGTCGTTCCCCTTCGCGGCGGCACTGTTGCTGGTGGCGCCGACACTGGCGGCGCCACTGTTGCTGGTGGCGCCGACACTGGCGGCGCCACCGTGGCTGGCGGCGCCGATGATGTCGACCGCGGGCCGGTCGAAAATGTGGTTGTTGAGCAGGCGCTTGCCGACGAGGTGCTTGAGTACGAGGTCCTTGGCCGAGTCGGCGGTCATCTTGCCGTAGATCACGGAAGGCAGGCCGGGCATGACCACCTCCACCGTAGGCTCGACCGTGCACAGCCCCATGCAGCCTGTCTGGCGGATCAGGACCTGGGAAGCCAGCCCGTGTTCCTCTACGTGGCGCAGGATCTCGTCGTAGGTCTTCCTGGCGCCGGCCGCTATCCCACAGGTCCCCATGCCGATGATGACCTGGATGGCCTTGCCTTCAACCTTGCCCCGAGCCACGTCGTCCTGTTTCTGCTCGCGGTGCTTCCTGAGTTGCGTAAGGGTCATTTTACCCATATTCGATCTCCTTCCACGCCTCGGCCGCCTGGCAGCCGGGCTGTCGTTCATCATCGCGTTCCTGCGACCTTGACCAATCCGGTTCAGGTCCTGAACTTGGCGATGATTTCGGCAATCTGATCCTTCTGGACCTTACCGAAGACCTCGTTGCCGACCTGGAGGACCGGCGCAAGTCCACAGCAACCGATGCAGCGCACAGCATCGATGCTGAACAGTCCGTCGTCCGTAACCTCGTCGCCTTCGATGTTAAGCAGATCCCTGGCCTCGTCGATGAGGTCCTGGGAACCCTTGAGATAGCAGGCGGTCCCGAGGCAGATCGCGATCCGGTTCTTGCCAGGCTTCGAGGTCTTGAAGAAATGGTAAAAGGTGACGACGCCATATATCTTGGCTAGGGGGAGGTCGATCATCCGGGCAAGAGTTTCTGCCGCAGAGCGGGGAATGAACCCGTACTCCTCCTGGATGCGGTGAAGGAGCATGATCAGGTTCCCCGGTTTGTCCTTCCACTCAAGAATGAAGGCGGTGAGTTCCGGGGAAAACCCGGCCTCCTTGTTCTCCATGTAACCCTCCAGCAAGTAAAGTCAATCTGGTATCTATAAGAAAGCCCCGATACTATAGCGATAGCGGATACTCTATGCAAGGACACCACAATCTATTTCGCGCTTACGACCCTTGCATTCCCAAGCCTTGGTCGTCATTCCATGGCCCCGTAGCTGAGTTCCTTGATCTTCCAGCCTGGTACGGCCATCCCCCCGCGCAGTGCGAGCCCGACCTCTTCAAGCAAGACAGAGGCTTCCAGTTCCCGCCACCCCTCCGGGAGGCTAAGAGCAAAGGGACGACGGCCGACGGCCCCGGGCTCATGGGCATCCGATCCTGTTATGACCGTATATCCGGCCTTGAGCGAGGCAGAAGGCCGCCGAAGCGCTTCGACTGCAGAATAGGGCCCGCTGGGGAGAAACCCAAGCTGGCTTCCTACAGACATATAAAGCCGATCGACATGGGCGGGAATCACCAGCGCACCACGACTATGGGCGAGGGAGCACAGATCCTCGAAGCCAAGGTCGAGGCAGGCTCCAAACCAGTGCTGCGCCCTTTCGATGAGCAGACCCTCGGCATCTACAACCAGTTGGTCGTCTGGACTGGTGGAATCGTAGGGCAGACCCGGAAGATAGCCGAGAAGCTCGGCTCCAAAATCGAGGGCTGCCTGGGCAGTGGCGAAGAGGCAGAGGACATGGACTTCTTCCCGGGAGCTGGCCTCCATGCCGAAGAGGGGGACGAGGCCCTCCCGGCGGCAGCATTCCTCGAAGGCTGGGGCATTGAGGGCGCTGTTATGGTCAGTGAGGGCAAGAAGGTTGATGCCCTTCTTCCGGGCAAACCGAGCCAGGATCGCGGGGGACTGTTCAGGAGAACCACAGGGAGAAAGACAGGAGTGGTTGTGAAAGTCCGCGAGGACCTTTACTCGGCCCGGCACTTCGGCCATCACGAGGAAGCCTCGCTGACCAAGGCCGAACCGCAAGGCGTGGCAAGGGGTATTTTCGCAATAAGGAAAGGGGCCACCACAACCTCGCTCATGTTCGTCACCTTGGAATCCGCAGCGCAGAATATCATATCGATATGAAAGCTGTCTTCCTCCGGGCTGAGGGGAAGGATTTGTTAAGGACGCTGGGGCAGGTTATACTCGCCTCATGCAGAAAGCTGGCATCTCATCTATTCAGACCCCGCCCCCCCGCCTGCCAGGCCTGCGGTTCACGGTCGGGTTCCTGCTGGTGCTGCTGCTGATCCCCGGGCTTGTTTCCTGTGACCTTACCCGAACCTTCGTCACCGATACGACTCTGGAAGGGATCACCTGGGATCCCCGCGACGGCGTGCTGATCCCCCTAGGCTCGTGGGAGCGCTACGAGGGCCTCCTCAGTCTTGATGAGCTCTCAGGGAGCCCAGCGACCCTCGTAAGCATGCGTTCGCGTGCAGACATCCTGATGTCCAAGGACGACCGGAGCATGGACAGAAGCTACCGGCTAAGGGTCACTATAGTGGGGCCCGCCGCGGAACGCGCCCTGACCCTCGTACTGCCGACCTGTTCACCAGGCATCAGTGTCTTCGTGAATGGCAGGCAGCACGAGGTTATTTCCGGTCAGACCACCTTTACCAGTGCCGACCCCTCCCAGGAAATCCTTGTCTGGGCGCCAGCCGGTGCCGAGGGCATTGACGCAAACAGGCTATCCCCCGACTTCGTGGCCCTCGGAGAATCGGGTTCCATGAGCCGCTTCCTCGTTATGTCCAGCCTGATAGCCCTCTCCATTGTCGCAGCCTTTGCCCTGTCGGGCATCTTTCTCCTCTTCCTCTACAACCTCTGGCGGAAAAACCATGAGTTCCTCGCCTTTGCCATCCTCCTTGTCTCTGAGGCCCTCCGCTACCTCGTCAACTCCCGGGCCCTCCTCCCCTTTGACCTATCCTTCGTCGACGAGGATCTCCTCCACTCCCTGTCCATCATCCTCCAGACCCTGCCCCTGGCCTGGTTCTTCAGCATAGTCCTTTCGGAAAAACGGAAGTTCAAGACTAGGTATCCCGCCATTCCGCTCGTTCTCTTTGCCATTGCCGAGTTTGCGATTCCCGATCGCCTCTACTCGATCCACTGGCTGGTTCTTGCGTACTACATGCTCCTCGCTTTTGCCAGCTTTGTCGGGCTGTCGATCCAGGCCATCAGAGGTGCGCGACGTGCGCGCTGGCTGGCCCTTCCGCCCCTCTTCCTTCTGGTGGCCATCCCGCTCAGGTTCCTTTTCCCCAACCAGCCAGTGAACGCTTTCTACCTCGAGCCACTCTGTACCGTCCTGTTCGCACTCACAACGACGGTCGGACTCCTCCGCAAGATCAGGTACAGCTTCCAGTCCACCGAGGCCCTCTCCGACTATGTGCTGAACGTTCACAAGACCGTCGAACGCTTCATACCCAAGGAGTTCCTGACCGCCCTCGAAAAAAAGGATGTCATCGATCTCCGCCTCGGGGACCACGTGAAGAAGGACATGACCATCTTCTTCTCCGACATCCGGGCCTTCACCGAGCTGTCCGAAAAGCTCACGGTCGAAGAGAACTTCGCCTTCATCAACTCCTACCTGTCCCGGGTCGTGCCCCTTATCACCGAATCGGGGGGCTTCATCGACAAGTACATCGGCGACGCCATCATGGCCCTCTATCCGGCCGAGGATGGAGCGGACAAGGCCATCCGTGCAGCCATAGATATCCAGGGCAAGATCATCGAGTACAATGGCCACCGTGCGAAAATGGGATATCGACCCATCTCGATGGGCGTCGGTATCCACCAAGGCTCCCTCATGCTCGGTGTCGTCGGTGTCGAGGGCCGCATGGAGAACACGGTCATCTCCGACGCGGTGAACCTCGCGTCCCGCCTCCAGGCCATCACCAAGGCCTTCAATGTGCCCCTTGCGATTTCCGAGCAGGTCTTCATGTCCCTCCAGGATCCCGGCGCCTATACCTTCCGCTTCATCGGGAAGGTCAAGGTGAAGGGAAAGGCCGATCCTGTCTCGGTCTTCGAGATCTTCGATGGCATCGAAGCCTCGCTCTTCGAGCGGAAGATAAAAGCCAATACCTTCTTCGAGCAGGGCATGCTGGCCTACTATCAGCGGGATTTCGCAGGAGCCATGTACTATTTCAAACGTGTACGCGACATCGTCCCCGAGGACGGGGCCGCATCCTTCTACATGGAGACCTGCATGAACCGGAGCATTCCTTGAGCCCCGATGAGCCACTGAAACCAGACCATGGCAGCCCCACAGTCCGCCAGCTCGACGAAAGGGGCCGACATCTTACGGACAAGGGCCGTTACGAGGAGGCGATAGCCGCCTTCACGGAGGCCCTCACGCTTGCTCCCGACGAGCCTGACCTCCTCTACAACCGGGGGGAGGCCCTGCGCAGGGCAGGTCGGCTCGACGAGGCCCGCTTTGACCTTGAGTCGGTGCTCCGGATCGAGGGAGAATCCGCGGACCTCCTCTTGGCACTGGGCCTTGTCGCCTACGAATCGGACGACTGGGACCTGGCCGTCGCGAGGTATGACGCGGCCCTCGCCCTCGAGCCGCTTTCGGCGGAGGCATGGAACGACCTGGGCGTCGTCCACTTCCGGCGCGGTGCTTACGGGGAGGCCCGAAAGGCCTTCGAAAAGGCGATCTCCATCGAAGCGAAACACGGGGAGGCCTGGTTCAACCTCCATGACACCTACGACGAGCTCGGGCTCTCCCGCGAGCGGGACCGGGCTGCAGCCACGCTCAAGTCCCTGGGGATTCGGCCTTCCGGCGAAGGGGATTGAGTGCTAGAGTCGACTGTGCATCCATTGAAAGTAGCCGGCAGTGAGTTCACTCGGAACCATTCCGGCACAGTGCCCACAAGGAGGGATTCCATGCGGATTTCCAGAATCGTAACGGCGGCCGTTCTCGCCTTCGCGACCATCGCCTACACCTATGCACAGGCAGCGGTCGATCCGACCACGGCCTTCGCCGACAAACCGCTCAATATCAGCATCGTGGAGACCACCGACCTCCATGGCTCGATCTTCCCCTACAACTTCATCACCGCGAAACCCGCGGCTGCCTCCCTGGCCCAGGTAGCCACCTATGTAGGCCTGCTCCGCAAGGACACCACGCGCGAAACCATCTTATTGGACAACGGGGACTCCCTCCAGGGCCAGCCTCCTGTGTACTACTACAATTTCGTGAAGACCGCAGAGCCCCACATCTGGTCTGAAGCAATCAATTACCTCAAGTACGATGCGGTCGGCGTGGGCAACCACGACATAGAGGCAGGCCACCCCGTCTACGACAAGCTCTTCGACGAGATCAGGGCGCCCGTCCTCTGCGCCAATGCCGTCAAGGCCGATGGCAATCCCTACTTCACGCCCTATTCGGTCATCTGGCGCCAAGGGGTCAAGATCGTCATCCTCGGCATGATCACGCCCAAGATCCCCGACTGGCTTCCTCCCCAGTTCTGGACCGGCATGAAATTCGTCGACATGGTCGAGACTGCCCAGAAATGGGTACCGATCATCCAGAAGAATGAGCATCCCGACCTCCTCATCGGCCTCTTCCACGCAGGGGTCGATTACAGCTACGGCGGCAGCACCGCCGATACCAAGGAAAACGAGAACGCCGCACAGCTCGTCGCCCAGAAGGTCGCGGGCTTCGATGCCATATTTGTCGGCCACGACCACTCAGGCTGGGACGGCCAGGGCTGGGATCCCGCCGCCAAGAAGAAGGTGGACGTGATCGGGCCCGACGGCAAGAAGGTCTGGATTGTCGGAGCCGTCAACGCTGCCAAGAACGTCAGCCGCCTGGACATCTCCCTCCAGTATGATGCCAAGGCCAAGGCCTGGAAAAAGTCGTTTAACGCAGCCCTTGTCCCCACCGACTGGCTGACAGCCGACCCCGGATTCACCAGCAGCTTCAAGTCCCGCTACGATGCGGTAAAGACATGGGTCGACCAGCCTGTCGGCAAGCTCGCCGGCAAGATCACGACCCGCGACTCCATGTTCGGCGACTCGGCCTTTGTCGACCTCATCCACCGCATCCAGCTCGACCTTTCCACCGATCCCGCCATGGGGCTCAAGAAGGCGGACATCTCCTTTGCGGCTCCCCTCACCTTCGACGCTACCATCCCGAGCTCGGCCGATGGCACCATGTATGTCCGTGACATGTTCAACCTCTACCAGTACGAGAACTTCCTCTACACAATGGACATGAGCGGCCAGCAGGTTAAGGACTTCCTCGAGTTCTCCTACAAGGGCTGGTTCGATACCCTGCCGAACGACGGGAACCACCTCATCAATTTTGTCAGGGATCCCCAGGGCAAGACCCTGCCTGCCTACAAGACTGCCTCCGCCTCCTACAACTACGATTCCGCGGCTGGCATCAATTACACTGTCGATGTCACCAGGCAAGCGGGAGATCGCGTTGCCATCGCCTCCATGGCCGACGGCAGCAACTTCGACCTAGCCAAGAACTATGTTGTCGCCATCAACTCCTACCGTGGATCTGGCGGCGGAGGCCACCTCACCACTGGCGCCGGCATGGACAAGGTCGCCGTCGGCAAACTCCAGTTCGTGAACGGAGCCACCACCAAGGACCTCCGCTTCTACCTCCTCGGATGGTTCCAGAAGCAGAAGGGTGCAGTTACAGTCGCACCCATCGGCAACTGGAGCGTCATCCCCGCGGATGTCGCCGAGGCAGGGAAGAAAGTCGATTTCCCCCTCCTCTACAAGTAAGGGATTCTAGACAAAAGGCCGCCCGGCATCACAGCCGGGCGGCTTTTTTTTCGCAGAGCGGGTCAGGGCTTGCCCCGCTCGGAAATCATCACTATCTTTTACTATACGAAGTGGATGCCCGAAGGGATCCGCGGACGCCATCAAGGATGGCAGGAGCCGCCCCGTATGGGGGGCAATAGATGATCAATGGTGTTTCCCGGTCGAGAGCCGGGCACATCGCTCGCTCCCAAGGAGGAGATCATGAAAGACCGCATGTATGTAGACATCGGTACGATCCTGGACGAGGTTTTCAGCGCTGCGCGTGACTTCAGCGAAAAGATGGGCAAGGAGTTCCAGATGCCGCACGACGGCCCTGGTCCCGACCCAGCCCACGGCGCCCATGGCTCCCCCTGGTTTGACATGGGGCATGACAACAACGCAGACTATTACCCCGGATATTCCTTTCCACCCATGAACATCTACCTTACCCCGGATCGCTCGATGGTCTTTGAGTTCGCCCTTGCGGGCTTTGACGAAAAGGACATCCAGCTCACCTTCCAAGGTGACTACATGGTGTTTTCAGCACGCATCGGCCTCGAAAACGTCGCCGAGGACGGCCTCCGCTATGTGAAGCGCCGCCTCAAGCTCAAGGACGTTGAAAAGCAGAAGTACTACGTGCCGGCGGACAAGTTCTCCCAGGAGAAGGTCAAGGCCAGCTTCCGGAACGGAATACTCAAGGTGAGCATTCCCCCGAAGGAAGATGCCGATGCTCCCGAGGGCATCAAGATCGAGATCATCAGGGAAGGGAACTGATCCGTAGCGCCCCCATAGGGGCCGCGCGCCTAAAAAGGGCCGCGTGATTAAAAGGCCGCCTACCATGGCGGCCTTTTTCATAGTCGGACCTCAATGGCTCCCATGCAGGAAATTGCCGATGCCCCACTCCTCTGAATGCTCGTCCACCCAAGGGAGGATCCCCTCCGCCTGGCTGATGATGAAGAGAGAGCCAAAGATGGCGAGCCCGACCCCGAGGATCATCGCCAGCGAGAAGGTCAGCGCTCCATCTGAAACCGAAGCGAGGGGGCCGCCGGTCAAGGCCAAGGGAAGGAGGACGCTCGAGCCTGCCACGATGACGACTGGCAGCAACCACTGGGCCATACTCAGTTCCCGTCTGGGGCGTACTGTCAGCCGGACCGCTGCCATGATCCTTTCCTCGCTGCGCTCGGCAGAGGCCTGTGAACCAATCGCCGCGAGCTCAGCTCCGCGCCAGGCTGCCAAGGCAGCGTCCACGCGAGCGATGGAAGCCCGACAGGAATCACACTGATGGAGATGGCGGGCAATGAAGAAGCTCGGGGCAGCACCTGGCTCGAGGGAATCATAGCGTTCCATGAATCGTTTGCAGGTCATGTCATGCCTCCCAGTC
The DNA here is from genome assembly GCA_903821875.1 of uncultured Spirochaetota bacterium. Classification (GTDB taxonomy): domain Bacteria; phylum Spirochaetota; class Spirochaetia; order Treponematales; family Rectinemataceae; genus CAIJMU01. The sequence continues at coordinate 4,334 of CAIJMU010000054.1, read as the reverse complement.
CGGGGTCCAGGCGCTCCCGAAGGAGCCGCTTTGCCCTGAAAACATGGGATTTCACCGTGTTGACGGGAAATCCGCTCGCCTTGGAAATCTCGATGTACGAAAGATCCTGGAAAAAAGCCAGTTCAACGCAGATAGCCTGCTCAGGGGAAAGGGTAGCAAGGGCTTCCCGCACTTCCCGGGCAGCTTCGCGCGCAACTGCCTCGGCCTCAACCGGGTTATCCCCTATGGTGTAGGCATCCTCGTGGAATTCCTCGTGGACACGCTTTCTCGCCTTTCCAGTGGTGGCGGTGTTATATGCAATACGGATCAACCAGGTCGAAAAAAGCGAGCCCCCTCGAAAGCTGGCCAGCTTGGAGTAGGCTTTTGTAAACACTTCCTGCACGAGGTCTTCGGCATCGTCATGGTCACGGAACCAGGCAAAACCGACACGGTGCACACGCTGCGAATGCCTCCGGACGAGGAGGGCAAAGGCTTCCGTATCCCCGTCGAGGACGCGCTGGATGACCGCGTCGTCAGCCTCGCTTCCGGGAACTCCTTCAGCCCCCTCCTGCTCCATCTCCCTTCCTGCTCAGGCGCGCGGCTTTCCGCGTAGCCAGACATACAATAGGAGGCTAACCCCGCACATGAAGGGTATGAGGCCCCCGAGAAGCGGATATCCCACACCGTTGACGATGCCAATGAGGATAGAAATAACCAGCCCCACGCTCGTCAGGACGAGCCCAACCAGAAGGCAGAGGGCTTCGAAGGCGATGCGGTTCGGACTCCACGTACCCTGCTGGATGAGGAGCTTACGCTCCCGGTGCGTCCACAGGAGATAGAAGAAGGCGACCACACTCCCAAGGAATATTCCGACGATGGGGATAAGGGCGACGAGAACCTGAGCCGCGAAGGAAGAAGCTGCCATGTACCGGCCTCACTGACTTGAAATTTCTCCGGATGGAGTGGAAACCACCCCATCCCACCCTTATAGACAGCTCCCTTACAAAAAAGTTGCGCCAAGGCAGAGATCGCCTAATGTCAACTGCGTCGTCTGCCCAGGGTCGCCTAACGGCGACCCTGGCGACCGGGATCAAGCCCAGCGGATCAGGCCAGGAACGAAGTCCACAGCCAGGGCCGGATGCTGCGGCAGCACCCGGACTGCGTAGCCCTGCTGGCCGGTACGCACGCAGGCTACCGAAACCGAAAATTCCCTGACGCTCCCGTGCTGGGCGAGGGCCTTCATCGGCACACGCTCGGAGGCAGTGATATCGCCCTGGTTCGAGAGGTTGCCGTAGAACAGCTCGACCAAAAGGTCATCTGGGGTCAGGAGGGAGGTGTCGATCATGGCAGTTATGACTACCTTGTCCCCGCTCAGCATCACCGGCTTCGCGTCGGTCCTGATCTCGACGATGGACATCCTGCCCCAGGCGGCGCGCACGCGATCGAGGTAGGTGGACAGTTCGCGCGCTGAGGCGAAGTCGTCCTTCTGGAGCCTGCGGTAGTTCTCGAGGGCCGGGAAATAGAACTTCTCCGAATACTCCTTGAGCATCCGGTGCGAGGAGTACTCGGCACCGATGAACTGCATCGAAGCCTTCATGCGCTTGATCCACTCGCGGGGCAGGCCGTCACGGCCACGCTGGTAGAAGAGGGGGATTATCTCGTGCTCGAGGAGGTCGTAGAGGGCCTGGCTCTCTATGTTGTCCTGGAGCTCCTCGTCGGCGTACATCTCACCCGAGCCGATGGCCCAGCCGATGGAGGGGCCGTGGTCGCGGAAGGCCTCTGCCCACCAGCCGTCGAGAACGGAGCAATTAAGCACACCGTTCATTCCGGCCTTCATGCCGCTCGTGCCGGAGGCCTCCATGGGACGCCTGGGCGTATTGAGCCAGACGTCCGAACCGGAGGTCAGGTAGCGGGACATCGTCATGTCGTAGTCCTCGACGAAGACGATCTTGCTCATCACCTCTTCCCTGCGCGAGAAATGTACCAATTCCTTTATTATTGCCTTGCCGGGGATGTCGTGGGGATGGGCCTTGCCCGCGAAGATGATCTGCAGCGGCCGGTCCTTGTCGGACAGGAGGCGGAAGAGCCGGTCGGGGTCGCGGAGGAGGAGGTTGCCACGCTTGTAGGTGGCGAAGCGCCGGGCGAAGGACAGCGTTAGGGCCGAGGGGGACAGCGCGTCCTCCGCGTGGAGCATCGCGCCCTCGCCGCCGCCGGCCCGCCGTGCGGCCTTCTTGATGCGGTCCCGCGCAAACACCACGAGACGCTCGCGGCGGCGTTCGTGGGTGCGCCAGAGCTCCTCGTCGCTGATCCTGCCCATGCGGCTCCAGATCTCGAGGCTGGCCGGTTCGTCGTAGAACTTCGGCCCGAAATAGCGGTCAAGGAGCTCGAGCATGTTGTTGGAGATCCAGGTACGCGGGTGGACACCGTTCGTGATCGACCCGATGGGCACCTCGGGCACGGGCACGCCCGGCCAGAGGCTCTTCCACATCTCGCGCGAGACCTCCCCGTGAAGGGCCGAGACCCCGTTCATGAAGGCCGAGAGCTTGAGGGCGAGGATGGTCATGCAGAAGGGTTCGGCACCATCCTCGGGCCGCTCGCGCCCAAGCGCCAGGAAGCTGCTCCAGGAAAGGCCTAGTTGATTGGAAATGCTACCGAAGTACTTCTCCATCAGCTCGATTCCGAAGCGCTCGTTGCCGGCCGGCACGGGAGTATGGGTCGTGAAGATGTTCGTCGGGCGGATCGCCTCGGCGGCCTCCGCGAAGGAGAAGCCACGCGCGGCCATGTGCTCGCGCACCCGCTCGAGCCCGAGGAAGGCCGAGTGCCCCTCGTTCATGTGCGTTACCGCGGGGTTGATGCCGAGGGCCCTGAGCGCACGGATGCCGCCCACGCCCAGGAGGAACTCCTGCCGTATGCGGGTTTCCTTGTCACCACCGTAGAGCGCTGCAGTGATGATCCTCTCCTCGGGTCCGTTTTCGGGGATGTTGGTATCAAGGAGGTAGAGGTCGGCCCTGCCGACAGCCACGCGCCAGATCTGGGCGACCACCTGCTTGCCGGCAAGGTCGACTGAAATCTTGATCGCCTCGCCGTCCTGGTCCAGGCAGCGGTAGACAGGCATGTTGTACCAGTCGTTTTCCGGGTAGGACTCCTGCTGGAAGCCGTCCGGGCTGAGGTACTGCTTGAAATAGCCCTGCCGGTACAGGAGGCCGATGCCGACGAGGGGCAGGCCCATGTCGCTCGCCGTCTTCATGTGATCGCCCGAGAGGATGCCCAGGCCGCCCGAATAGGTCGGCAGCGACACATCGATGCCGTACTCCATGGAGAAGTAGGCGACTACGTCCTTCTTGCTGCCCTTGTACCAGGGTTCGCCCTTCTTGTAGCGCTCGAACTTTGCGACGACTTCCTTGAGGGCCGCGAGATAGGAATCATCCTTGGCCAGCTCGTCATAGCGATCCTGGGCAACCATGCCCAGCATCTTCGCGGGATTCTGCTGGCTCATGAGCCAGACATCGTAGTCGAGACGGATAAAGAGCTGGATGGCTTCGAAGTTCCATGAAAGCCAGAGATTGTGGGCAATGTCCTCAAGGGGGGCAAGGGCCTTGGGAATCTTCGGCTTGACCGTATGGGAAAGAATCCTCATGTGGAATCCACCTTTTCTATTCGGGATACTGGCCTCGGCGCGCGAGGCAGCACCACCAAGCTTAGTGCGTACCCCCCTCCTCGTCAATAATAAACCGGTTTAGTAAAAAGCCCTAAGTGAAATGCCCCTCGCCAGAATCGGGCTCAGCGCAAGGAGCGACGTAGTCTCGGCGCGCAGCGGGCTTCCTGCACCTGAGCACCGAGACAAGGAAGCGACACCGCGATTAGCCCTAAGTGAAAATGCCCCTCGCCAGAATCGGGCTCAGCGCAAGGAGCGACGACGTCGAGGCGCGGAGCGTGCTTCCTGCACCTGAGCACCGAGACAAGGAAGCGACACCGCGATTAGCACGATTATGGCGAGGGGGGGGTTACCAGTTGGAGGGGCCATGTTTGATGGACATCCCCCCCGTAGCCAGATCCACCTTATGGCAGTTGAGGCAGGCACCCTGGTAGAGGGTGATGAAGGCGCTCTTCTCCCTGCCTTCATAGTGGACCTTGTGGATGATGGCCGTCAGCGAGCCGAGCTTGGAACTAGCCTTGTGGCAGACAATGCAGGAGTCGGGAATCAGGGCGTCTTTGAAGGCCTTGGAGAGGTTCGGATGGTTCTTGATTGCCAGGTGTCGCCGCGCACATTGATCTGACAATCTTTCTCACGCTTTCCTGTCTCGCAGATTCTGTTGACAATTGAGTCGGGTTCCCGGATTTCCCCGAGAGCCCGG
>CAIJMU010000053.1 GCA_903821875.1 uncultured Spirochaetota bacterium | reverse complement strand
GGTACCCAATCGCGCAGGTCCGGAGGCAGCAGCATCGTGGTTTCTCGGTCTATCGTTACAAACTGGGCGGCCATAGGCTCAGAGTATCAGAGTTCAGCCTGCTTGGAAATTCCTTGTTTTCAGTCCGACAGGCTGCTAGCTCCTACGGCCGCGCCGTCTGGGTCACAGACGAAGGCGAAGCCCTTGGCGAGGTGGGAATGCCGATTTTAGGCTACACGGAGGTGTCACCAGCTTCGTCTGCTGATGAAACCGCTACCTAATTCCATGCAGGATAAAGCGAGCGCCCCGGAATGTTACTCAGAATGTTACCGTTGTGGATAAGTTACGAAAGACTTGACAGGATAAAACTGGAATCTGTATCCTTTCGTATGCAGACGCGAATTGACGGAAAGCGACTAAGTGCCAGCGTTGACGCCGAACTCATCCGCGATATCGGCGAACCTTGGACGGGACGATTCGAGCCTGTTGGCCTCCACATCGGTATACGGGGGAGATTGGCGTCAAGGCATGGCCGACTACACCCGGGTCAAGCCGAGGAACAGCGCTTCGCCATGCGGCAAGCTGGTATGAGTCCTTCTCAATTCTGTGAACATTTCGGCATATCAAGAAAGCTCTATCGCAAGTTTGAAGCTGGTATCGAGCACCTACCGGCAGACTTCTTTGACCGCTTGAAATAGACCAGCAGCGCCCAGGAAGAGCCCTCGGTATCGAGGCAACCGACCTAGGCGAGCCGCAGAGGCCCTAGGCTTCGTAACGCGGCTCTCGGCGTGGACACCTGTCCGCCTCCGGGCACCTCCTCCTAAATCATGGAGTGAGGTGTTTTCCCCGGAGGACACATGTCCGACTCATCCACAAAGACCCGCCTCATCAGCGTCAATCAGGCAGCCGACAGACTTGGCGTGGTGCCTCTCACTGTCTATCGCGCCATGAAGCGAGGTGAACTCCCTTGGGTCAAGCTCGGTAGCAGGAAGCTCGTCCCCGAAGCGTACATCGACCAGCTCATCGCCTCCGCGACCAGCGCCACTACTGGCGAGCCCTGAGCATGAGCGCCCCCGGAACTCCGGCAGAGGCCCTCCTTGCCAAGATCAGCCCCGACATCCTGAAGAGCTTCAACACCATCCCCGTCTATGGAAGCCTCGGCTTCGTGATCCATTTCGTTGAAGGGGAGGTGGCCCGGCTCGAGTTTAGCGGATCCATTCAAAAGAAGATCGGCAACCGAGGCACAAGGTGAGCGCCGCCGAACCGACACCCGCAGTTTGGTCGCGTATCGTCCACGGCACACCGATAGCGGACGCCCTCCTGGAAGCGTACGGCTACGCCCAAGCCCGGGAGACAGACCCGACAGCCGTGCGAATCCTTGACGGACTCCTGACCCGCGATGACATCGTAATGCTGGCGAAGTTTTCCGAATCATGGAAGCCTCGCGCCGCAGCCCTTGCGAAAGAGCATGGATATGATCAAACTTTTCAGGCATATCTCAATCTCCTCCGGGGCGCGCTTGGCCCGCAGCCCGCGCAGGCTTTCACGATTGCCGATTGCGAGGCCGCGAGCGTGATGCTGAAGGCGGAAGCCGCCGCCAGTGACCGCCTGAAAGCGATCAAGACCGAAAGCCTGAGCGCGATAATGGGCCGCGACTATCCGCCCTTAAAGAAGGTTGTTGACCGTCTATTCTTTGAAGGGCTGACCATCCTTTCATCACCGGCCAAGACCGGCAAGACCTTTTTTGTACTGCAGGCGACAGGCGACATTGCCCAACAAAAGCCCTTCCTTGGGCATTACGAGACCGAGCGAACCGGCGTTCTGTACCTGTACCTTGAAGGTGGCGCACGATCAATAAAGGCGCGTGCGCGACACCTTGGATTGCCAGCCCTGCCGAACGTCCACTTTGCGCTCGAATGGACAAGAGGTGCTGCCGCCGTTGCCGACATGGGCGCCTTCTTGACCGAGCATCCTGAAATCGGTTGCGTCATTATCGACACGTTTGAAATCGTGCGAGAGCCACCCTCGCGAGGAGTACGAGGCTACTCTGAAGAGTACCCAGAGATTCGAGCATGGAACGACCTCGCCCTCCGGCATCGCGTGGCGATCATCGCAGTCTCGCACACAAAGAAGGGTATCGACGAAGGCGGAGACTTCGCCAACGAGTCTTACGGCACTGGCGGGCTGACTGGCGGTTGCTCTGGAATCATCCAAGTACGCCGAACGCGAGGGGCTGACAAGGCGACACTTCGCGCCACCTTTCGCGAGGCCCCTGAGCATGAAGCGACGCTTGCCTACTGCGATGGCCGCTGGACGTGGACGGACGAAGATCCACACGAGGCCGAACGCACACCAGAGCGAAACGAGATTGTCACCTTGCTGCGAACTGAAGGCCGCGCCATGAAGGTGGCTGAAATCGCCTCCGCGCTTGGAAAAAAGCAACCCGCCATTTCGATGGCCCTTCGCCGAATGAAAGACCAAGGCGACGTGACAACCGCCGGGTACGGCCTTTGGACTATCACAACCCCATGTGATACTGGTGATTCTGTGATAGTGGCACCGCCACAGGAACCTGAACTATCACTACTATCACTACTATCACAGGGGGTACAAGAGCCTTCCGACCCTTGGCAAGCGCTGGAACCTCGGCAGACCGTCCGAAGCATTGACGCTGGCGAACTCGAACCGTTTGGCACTGCCGACAGGCCGATATTTTGAAGCCGCCACATGTCCCTGAAAGCGCAATCTTGCAAGCTTGCCGACGATGGCTGACTGAGCATGGAATCTTCTGCTGGCGGAACTCGACAGGCGCAGCCAAGATCGGAGGCCGATGGATCGCGTTCGGACTGAAGGGCAGTTCCGATATCCTCGGTGTACTTCCTGATGGCCGCTTCTTGGCTGTCGAGACGAAGGCCTTGGCCGGCAGACTGTCGCCGGAGCAGAAGGCCTTCCTTGAAAGAGTCCAGCAGCTCGGTGGTGTCGCGATCGTAGCCCGAAGCGTTGATGACCTTGAGAGAGAGCTTGGAGACCAAGACCTACTCTTTGAACCTGAATCTACACGGAGGAAGCACGGATGAAAAAGTCAAATGCGAAATGGAAGCCGGGGGAATCCGGCAACCCCGCAGGCAGACCGAAGGGATCGTTGTCACTGACCGACATCTTGAGAAGGCAGCTACAGGAAAGCTTTGACCTGCAAGACGGCAGCAAGCTTGAAAAGGCCGAGGCCCTAGTCGCCAAGCTCATCTCGGTAGCCAGCGGAGGCGATATGCAGGCAATGAAATTGATCCTCGACAGGTTGGAAGGTTCACCCCGGCAAGCAATCGACCTGAGCGGCAGCGCCCCGGCATTCCCCTCGAAGATCGTAGTCGAGATCATTGACCCGGAGCCCTACCACGACGCGCAGGACGCTCGCGTCACCCGATGCGAAGCAAGCGCCCCGGACGTGCCCGTGGCCCGCCTAGAGGCCCCGCAGACCGATCCACAGCGAGCACCCGGCGGCGTCGTTTTCGCCACCGTGGCAGACAGACCGCCGGCGCCCCGGAGGGGACAGGCGAACCCGATTTTCAGCTGGTGAGGCCTTGACTGCAGTAGGACGGAATCGTACCCAACGTCGGGTTAATTGAACTCCATGAAGGCCCCTTGCTCGCACTGACCTGCGAGTAGGGGGCTTTCCTTTTAGCCCCGAAGCAAAACTGCTTTCGGGTAGCCCGGTATCCCCGGATCGGGGGAGACCTACCCGGGCTTCAATCATGGTCTCGCGGTAGGGGAGCTTGTAGCAGCGATATGTCTGTCCATTTTGTTCGTTCTGGTAAGACGATGCGAACTTGTCGCGGATCCTAACAGGCTTGGCACCCATCACCCTCGTCATAAAGGTATCGATGGTACTTGGTTTTAGGTATTTGTATTGGGTCCGATCGCCGCGATGGTATCCCTCTTCCGTGGGTATCCCCGGATCGGGGGAGACCCCTTCAATCCGGTCGAACATCTCATCAATATCGCGCAATACGTGATCGTGGCGCTTGTTCATCAATTCCGCGATGTCCCGGCTGTCCATGGTCTGCACTCTCGGGCCTGTGGCTTCGACCCGGATCTCGGAAGATAGAAAATCTGACATTCATTGCTCCAATAAAAAAGCACCTGATGAGCCTGTTTGCCAATTCGCACGAAGCCGGGTCAAGGTCGATGCTTCCAAGCACCTTCCGCACGGCGATGATTGAATTCTCTGGCGTGTAGTTTTCCTGATTGCCCGTCCAGACATTGACCATCGCGTTGGATTTACCTTTCGAGAGCGCCACCATCCCCGCCGTCGTCAATTCGTTGAGCGCCCTATCTACGGCTTCTTTTTTCTCGGCTATTGCCGCCTCGAAAGTATCTTCGGGAATGGATGCTATCGCCTTGAAGGCGCTGGACTCATTCCGGGTAAGGCCGATGTCGGCGAGAGTTTTGGGTTTAATGTAATCGGGCTGTACATTAAATTTCCTCGGCTGCTCGGGCTTCGCAATCTCCCCGCGCTCCTGCCCCTCGACCTCCGGGGCACCCTGGCCGCCTCCACCTATCGACCGATACGGTTTTTCCGTACCGATCCGGGGCGGCTCGATTGCACTATTTGATTGTGATTTTCTTCCTATGAGATTCACGAATGCGAGGAATGGAGATAAAGAGCGATAATCACAGATAACACCCTATTGAATCTTTGTGATATGTAGTATAGAATTGATATAGAGAGATAAGGCGAAGGTACTAATTGCACGCTCTGAACCGCGCGCAGAGGCTTTCCTTTTAGCCCCGATCCAAAACTGGATGCGGGTACCCGGCCCCAAATCTGGGGGCGGGTATATCTATGCCCCACCGACCCCGGCGGCAGATATGCTGGAAAGTCAGCACATCCTTCGAGGCCTTGGCCGACCCGGCAGCCCCTCGGTAGCCCCCCACCCAGGGCCTCGGCAGCGACCTCACCCAGACCCCAAAAAGATTAACATTGTACCGAACGGTATGAAAAATAGCGTTTTGTTACTCAATTTGTTACCGCGCCCTCTTGCAAAGCGTGATAAGCCGCGATAAGCTTAGAGCAAGCTTACAGGCATTAACTGCTTGTCAGTACGTCAATTATTGCACCGAGGGACAAAGAGCGATAACTAGGGATAAAGGTACTAATTAGGCTTGAGGTGCTGGTGCCGAGAGGCATGGAGGTTCAAGTCCTCTTCGCCGCATAACGAATAGAGGCTAAGAGGACTTTGAACCCGGGGCGGAGCGAAGCGAAGCCCTGACAAACAAAGTCCTCTTCGCCGCATAACGAATAGAGGCTAAGAGGACTTTGAACCCGGGGCGGAGCGAAGCGAAGCCCTGACAAACAAAG
>CAIJMU010000052.1 GCA_903821875.1 uncultured Spirochaetota bacterium | reverse complement strand
CGTAACCGCCTGAACCTTGTTCGTGGAGATGTTTCGCGCGAGACAAAGGGTGTTGAAGAAATGCCTCCAGGAATGAAACGTGATATTGCGAGCTGTGCGTTCATCCGTGTCGATCCCGATATTTCCCAAAGCCTTGTAAAGCTTGGTGTGGACAGCCATGGCGGGATAATTGGATTGGCCACCATCCAGTGAGAAAAGGTAAGCCTCGGGACCTCCCTGGGAAATCTCATGCAAGACCTTGGAAACAATAGGACTGATGGGGACAAACCGAGCCTCTTTTGTCTTAGTTGTCTCTTTGATTCCAGTGATGATGCCCCACGAATGGGCTATCTCGACATATTCCTTGTGGAGATACTTATTGAGCAAGCCCAGGATCTCCCCGCGCCGGACTCCGGTGGAAGCTGCGAATAGGTTGAAGGCATATGTGACTTTGTCGCCACCCCACACCGCAGCCATAGTCTCAGACGCGAAAAGTTTCTTGACCTCTTCGACATTGAGAATCCCGCGCTCTTTGCTGCTGGCCTTGAGGTAGGAGATATCCTTGGTCGGATTCTCATATACCAATTTTTCCCGGAGCGCCTCAGAGAAAGCGATTTTCACGATCTTGAGAAGATGGTTTATCGTAGCGTCAGCAAGCGCAGTGTTATTCTTGAGGTCGATGACAAAATCCTCTACGACCTTGGTTGTGATTGAAGTAAGAGCCTTTTTGCCGAACCATGGCCTGACATGATTCTCTAAATATCCTCGCTCGATATGGGCATGCTCCTTCGAGATAGACTTCTTGCCCATCGTATTGCAGCGCGCGATATAGCGGCATTTCCCCCAAACCCAGAAATTCTCCGTAAAGCTATCGAACGTTTCATTTTTCTTCGGGATGAGCGTGCCATCCCGATAGAGACCCATGACGTAATTTCTAGCGGCAGCAGGAGTTGTCCTATTGGTAGTCCTTCCTGTGGTTCGCTCGCCGCTTTCGTCATAGGTCCGGTAGTAGTAGACGGTCTTGCCATTTTTTAGCTTCCGGGGATAGATCGTGAAGACTTCCTTGGTACGGGGCATACGGGCCTCCTCGATGGCAAAGAGTATATCGAATTGGCTACGTATTTGGCTACACGAAAATTAGGTTGTTATGCAATAAGGATTTGGGCAATAAAAAAACGGTATGCCTGGACGTCAGGGTGCATACCGTTGGCGAGGTTTCCCTCAGGAAAATTGTCGGCAGGACTGGGCGTGGATTGAGGGCTTTCCATGCTTTTCGGCGTTTTCAGCCCTCCAGGGCTGTTTCGGGACTGAACAACTCGAGGTGCTCGTGCGCCGAGTCTACGATGTGGTGGTACAGTGAGGCTGAATTGGCTACGCTTTCCTCGAAGCTTGTAGGAGCCCTCGAAAACAGGCTTCGGAGCGAGGGCAGGAGAAATCCCACCACATCGCGGGCGGCCGAGTCGCGGAGAAAGGCATCGACCTCATCGAGGATGGCCAGCAATCCTGGCCCCCCTCTGGCGCTGGAACCCCGGGAAAGCCAGGCTTCGGCTGCCTCTGCTCCCTTGCGCGCCCTCTGTTCGATTTCGGAGAGCGAGGAGATGAGCTCCGGGAGGGCTGAAGCCAGGCCCTGGGGAGTTGAAGCTGCGCTCACTCCGATTTCGTGGAGGATGGCATCCAGCTCGTTTCTTCTGGGTGGAAGCTCAAGCAGGGCCTCGATTCCGGAAAGTGCCATGCCGGGAATGGCCAATCCCCTTTGCGAGAGCGTGCGGGTTGGCGGGCTTTCGCGTCTGGCAAGGCGAGCTTCGAACCACCAGGCGTAGAGGGTCATCCGTGCATCGGTGAGGATGCTGCCTCCGTCATTGGCCTTCGCTGCCTGCGTCGGGATGGCAAAGACTGCGGCAGCCTGCGTCGTCGATGAGGGATGGAGGCGGGACCCAGCGGCGATAGCCCGCTGCTCGAAGAGGCTCGCCCGGGCATGGGTATGACCCACCGGGTAGCCGAGATCGAGGCCAGCCATGTAGATCGTCCCTGCGCCAATGTGTCGGGCAAAGTCCCAGGCGCTTGTAGCCACCGATCCCCCGGCTCCGAGGGCCCCCCGGTCGCCGGGGAAAAGGGCCCTTCCCAGTGGAAAGACAGAGGCTGCCACAAAGGCGCTCTTGAATCTGCATCGGAGCGCAGGGGGCCAGACAGCTGGCTCCGTGACGAGGTAGGAAGTCCTCCATTCGAGGTCGGCCACGTGTCGCCAGTTCCAGTACTGGGGATCGACTACGAGCACAAAATCCGGTTCCACGCCGCGGGCGAGAAGGCTGCGCAGGGAGGTGTCGACTGCCACGATGAGGCAGCGCTGCCTGAGGTCCTGGATATGGCTGAGGACCTCGTCGAGGCTTGGACCTGCGGCAAGTACAAGGGCTGGGAAGCCCGCGAAGCGGCTTGCGAGGCCCTGGATGCCGTGGAAGGCGGCTGCTGCCACCGAGTTCCGGGCGATGTTCCGCACCCAGAGGCGGCCGAAGCGCTTGACGGTATTTTCGTTGATGCTCTCTTTTGCCGCGAAACGCTCGAAGGCAGCGCGGACTGCGGCGTACCAGGGTTCGGCGCCTGTCTCGAGGGCGCGCTGCCCTACCAGACCGGCGATCCGCGCTCCCGTGTCCTCGAGTGCGGCCAGGATGGCGCCCGGATCGCCGCCGGCGACATAGGACAGGCTTTCGCGCGACAGGATGGACGAAAGGTCGCGGGCGTCGAGGGTTGCGACTATCCGCTGGGGGAGGGCTTCGCAGAGGATCACCCGCTCAATGCCGGGCAGCTCGAAGGCTGCTTCGATGGCGTAGCCCAGGCCCGCACCGAGGATGACCGCCGTGTCTGCCCCGCCCGGAAGCGCAGCGGCGACAAGGCGCGCGGCCTCGTTCCGTGGATCGCGGGCGGAATGGAGAAGCTTGCCTTCGTGCCGCGCCGTCAGGTCCCCTGAAGCAGCCGCTGAGCATAGCCAGGCTTCAGGCTCCGTGGTCGCAAGAAAGGAGGCAAGGGCGGGCTGGACCTGGGAAAGCTCCATGAGGTTGCGTGCGAGCCAGCCTCCAGACCCATCCCCGCTCATTTCAGCTCCAGCATGATTTCCATTCCAGATTCGACCGGGCTCCCAGGTTCCGGAGTCTGGCGAACTACGTAACCATCACCCTCGATCCTTACCCTGAGGTCATCCCGTAAAAGGAGGCCCAGGAGGAGTTTCTTCGGTGTGCCAATCAAATCGGGCATCGTCGAACCAATGGCGACAGAGGAAAGTCGAGGAAGGTTGATGGTGCCTGAATGCGTGATGACCTGACTGTTCCCCCGGAGGATGTCCTCCTGCTCAAGAATGGCCTCTGCAGCCTCGCGGATCATCGGCGCGGCTATGCGGCCGCCAAAGGTTTCCCCCTCCGGCTTGACGATGGCACCATACAAGACAATACGAGGGTCCTCGACCGGGAAGATCGCGAGGGTACTTGCGATGAAGTCGGTGTCTGAATAGCGCCTGCTGGTTTGGTCGATCATCTGGGCTGTTCCGGTCTTGACTGCCATCCTGATGTCATCGACCTTGGCCCGGTATCCTGTGCCCTTGATGCCAGACCCTGCTTCCATCGCAGCCAGTATCGTTTTCGAGGTTTCCTTGGAGATCGTTCTCCTGACCACAGTCGGTTGGAACTCCCAGGCAGTCGCTCCGTCAGGCTTGATGACACTTCGGACGACAGTCGGCTTCAAGAGGAGTCCACCGTCAGCGATGGCTGTAGCCGCAGCGAGCATCTGGGTGGCAGTGACAAAGATCTCCTGTCCCATCGCGATCGTCGGCTTCGACCGGAGGGACCAGCCCTCCGGCGAACGGAGACTACCCGGGCTCTCGGAGGGCAGGGTGACACCGCTCCGTTCTCCAAAACCGAAATCGATGAGCTTGTTGTAGAAGTCAACCGAGGCGGCCCTGTCTGCTGCCTGTCCAGCGCCGGAATTGCAGGAATATTCGAGGATGCCCGTCATGTTCACAACTCCGTGGTCGGAGAGGCACTTTATCGTAATCGTCTCGCCGCCGGGGGTCGTCCGACGATAGGCCCCGCCGCAGGTGAAGGAGGTATTCCGGTCGATCGCCCCGAGGTCGAGGGCCGAGGCCATGGAAAAGACCTTGAAGACCGAGCCGGGCTCATAGTGTGAAACGGCCGCCCAGTCGTACCAGGCTGTATCGGGAAAACTGAAGTACTCATTGGGGTCGAAATCAGGGATGGCTACGTAGGCAAGGATCTCTCCATTCCGGGCATCGCCCGCCAGGAGGATGACTGCCTGGGCCTTGGTCGAGACCTGGGCCTTCCGGGCCACCTCCTCGAGGGCAAACTGGAGGTTGGCGTCGATGGTGAGGATGATGGAATTGCCCAGGGTTGCCTTGTCTCCAGGACGGCTTCTGGGCGGCCTGAGGTCGCCATCGTATTTGAGCTCAATGCCTGCCAGTCCCCGGTTGGCGTCTCCGACAAAGCCGACGAGGTGCGAGCCGAGGCGCTTTTCAGGGTAGAAGCGTCCGGCAACCTTTTCCACCACTACCCCGGAAAAGGCTCCGTCGGCCTTGGCGCCCTGGATGGCCCGCGCGAGCTGGGGAACCACCCGCTTCTTGAGGTAGAAAAAGTTGCTGCTACCGTTCTTCCAGCGCGCAAGGATATCCTCGCTTTCCATTCCAAGGAGCTCGGCCAGGCGTCTTACCTCGACGGGAAAGGCCTCCTGGTCCGTTTCAGGTCTCCAGATGGCGATGTTGTACAGGGGGGAATCCATAGCCAGCACCCGGCCATTGCGGTCTGAGATGGTTCCCCGCTCTCCCGTCTCGGGGATCTGCGGACCCGTGCCTCCGACCTGGGACGCAAGGATGCCGTAGCGGAAGAGGATAACGATGGCGAAGCTGGAGATGGCCGCGATCGCCAGCGCGAAGCGTATGGTCCGGTTGTCCCATTTCATTTGTGGTGTTGGAAGATTAGCACCCTTCCGGCTACCTTCTCAACCGGAATGGGACCATAGGCCCTTGAGTCAAGCGATTCCCCGGGATTGTCGCCGAGCAGATAGATAAAATCGCGTGTAGGTCCGCCATTGTCATCGTGGTTCCACTCGACGCGCTTGATGACTGCGACCCCGCTTGATGGATTGGCTGCCACGACGATGTCTCCCGGTTTCGGACTGGCCCAGCGCAGGACATAGGGCTGGCCAGGAAGGAATCGCCAGCCATATGCAGCGCGGAACAGAATGATGAGCTGTCCTTGATGATAGGTCGGGAGCATGGAAGCTCCCTCTACAAAGGCCAGGTCTATGACCCAGGACTTGAGAGCCACCGCGATCGCGAGGGCAGCAATGATTGGTCCAAGAGGCTTCCACCCCCGCAGCTGTCTCATTGGACACAGAGTGGCCTGATCTGAACAGACAGCGCAAGCAGACAGACGACTTGGCAACGAGCGAGCGGCTTCGGTAATGGCAGGGGCAAAGCCTACCGATACTCAACGCGTAGCATGGAAAACTACCTGTTTTTCGACACGCCCCGGCGCTCCTCCCGCGGCGGCACGCGGAGGCGCCATGGCGCCAACTTTTCACGCGCGGCACCGAAACCAGGCGAAGGCAGCTGGCCCGCTACGGATTTCATGCTCCTCGAGGGAGGCGCAGCTTCCCGCCTAAGCAGTGAGGCTTCACGGGTGCAGGCGAGGACTGCGTCACCCGAAGTAGATTCGGCCCCAGAGCGCTTCCGGCGTACGCGCCATGGATCCAGGCCCTCCCGCCGCAGTCCCCGCTTTTTTTCGGCAATCGGTAGAAGGCTTTCGGGTTTTTTTCCGCTTTGTCGTGTCTGGCTCGCTGCCGTCGGCGCTTTTTTCCTTCTGCTGCCTCGCAGCATCCAGCAGGTCACTCGTTCAGCACGCCGCCCATTCCAGCCTTCAGTGAGCCGAAGCAAGGTGCGCCCAGCGTCCAGGGACTTTGTTGACAGCAGCCCGACCGATGAAGGCGCTTCGCCTCGCCAGCGCCGCCAGAGCAGAAATAGCTGGGGCTTCACTCCAGATCCCACGCTGATTCTCCCCTCGGCCATCGCACTCGCTGTCTGCATCCTGGTCGCAAGCGGGGTCATGGTCGGCCTCAATACCTTTGTTCCCATCTTTCCCCTGGCCAAGGGCGAACTCGTGAAGGACTTCGGGTATGGCGACCAGGCACTCCTCGATTTCATTACCCCTGAAGCCAGCGGTCCAACGGAGGAGAGCCTCCCTCCCATCCCGAAGAGCATGGTGACTTCACGGTACATAGTTCGGCGGGGGGATTCCCTTGGTTCTATCGCATCCCGCTTCGGCATTGATCTCGACACGATCATAAGCATGAACTCGGTCAAGAGTGCAAAATCGCTCATCGCGGGCACTGAACTCAAGGTGCCGAACATGCGAGGTGTCATCCACGTCGTGAGAAAGGGTGAGACGCTCGGGAGAATCGCCAGGGCGAACGGCAGCACTGTTGAGACGCTCGCCGATACCAACAACCTCAAATCAGGAATTCTTTCACCTGGACAGGTGCTTTTCATTCCAGGGGGCAAGCTTTCGAGCGCAGATCTCAAGCGCGTGTTCGGTGAGTATGTCTCATGGCCGACCCGGGGGCCGATCAGCTCCTACTTCGGGTATCGTCCCGATCCCTTCACAGGCATGAGGCGCTTCCACGGCGGCATCGACATCGTAGTTCGTAGCGGTACGAGGGTAGTTGCAATCATGGATGGCCGGGTGGCTGACGTCGGCTACAACCAGACCTTCGGTAATTACATCATCGTGAATCATGCCGACAGGATGCAGAGCCTTTACGCGCACCTTTCCGACCACTCAGTCAGGACTGGACAAGCTATTTCTCAGGGGCAACTTCTTGGTCTATCAGGAAATACTGGCTTCAGCACAGCCGCGCACCTCCATTTTGGTCTCTATCGCGGGGGAACCTCGGTGAATCCCCTGAAATACCTGAAGTGATGAAAGGGAGGAAACCATGAGAATGCTGGTCCTCGTCATCGTTGCCTTGTTCGCAATTTTCACCTTTCTTCGGGATGACTCCATCGACAAGGATCGTCCGCCCCTTATGACCGCTTCGATTTCACTCGCTGCGCCTCACTGAACGCCATGCCATAGCTTCTCTCGCCCGGTATGGAGCTGAAGCCTTTCAGAAAATAATACATGTTTTCCGACTAAAGTCTTATATTTGATACAATTCTTCCTGGAGTCAAAGGAATACCCCACAGGAAGTTTTGCTATCTTGTGATAGGGCAACGCATTGAAGTTATATAATCCTTTCCTGAGAATCTTGGCATGATAGCTGCTCCTTCCTAAGCATGAAGGAGAATAAGATGCCAACGCATGATGCAAGTGAAAATATGCTTGAGTCCTACTACGCAGGTATCAAGAGGATTCCCCTCCTTTCGGCTGAAGAAGAAAAAAAGCTTTCCAGACAGATCGCCTCAGGGGATGGTTTTGCCCGGAGAAGGCTCATCGAGGCCAACCTTCGCCTGGTCATCAAGATAGCGAGGGCCTACGTGACGCCGGACATGCCCCTCATGGACCTTATACAGGAAGGAAATGTCGGACTCATCCGGGCAGCGGAAAAGTTCGACGGGGAGAGGAACGTACGTTTCTCGACCTATGCCTCCTGGTGGATCAAGCAAGCCATCACCCGTTCCTTGGTAAACTCCCGGAGGACAATCCGCTTGCCTCATCGCAAGGAAGAGCTACTCCGGCGGATTCAGCGCTGCTATAACTGGCTGACCCAGACCCTGCAACGTGAGCCCACGGCAAGCGAGATCGCCTCGGACCTCCGCATTCCCGCAGAGTCAGTAAGCGAACTCCTTGGGATGACCTCTGCTCCCATTTCCCTCGATTCTGACTTCGATTCAGATTCCGGGGGCGTGATTGATGTCTTTGCAGACTATACCTACAGCCCTGACGAGACCCTCATGCGCAGTTCTGTACGGGAAGAGACTGTCAGGATGCTCGAAATCCTTCTCGAGAAGGAGAGGAAGATCCTGATGTACCGTTTTGAACTCTCGGGGGGTGATCGCCGTACCCTGAAGAATATTGGCGACGAACTGGGCATATCCCCTGAGACCGTCAGGCAGATTGAAAAACGCGCGCTCAGAAAGCTCAAGGTGGCAGCTGAGGCCAGCCAGGGTTATGCGACAGTGGACTGAGGGACCTTCCGTTTCCTGATCTACCAGAACTGTTCTTCCCGAAACCCCATCCTCGTTCCATGAATGGCGCCGTAGCAACACATGGAGTATGATGGTGCTCGAAGCCGGCGGATGAATTTCATTCCCGCTTCTGGATGCACGATGCCGGGTTGACCGTGGAATGCTTCGGTCATAGGGAGGGAATACATGGAACGAAAAGATTTCGCATGGCGTACAGGGGACGGCCTCGATATCCAGGCTTCGGAATGGAAGCCCGACGGAGCCGCGAAGGCTGTCGTGGCCCTGGTGCACGGACTCGGTGAACACTGCCAGAGATATGACCATATGGCTCGGGCCTTCGGAGCGGCCGGGGTCGGGGTTGTCGCCTTCGATCTTCCTGGCCACGGGAGGAGCGGCGGACCACGCGGACACAGTTCCTATGCCGTGGTGACTGAACAGATCGACCACCTTCTCGACGAAGCGAAGGCACGCTTTCCCGGGCTTCCGGTCTTCCTGTATGGGCACAGCCTCGGGGGAAGCCTTGCCCTCAACTACCTAGTGGTACGGAAGCCTCCGATTAAGGGTGCGATCGTGACAAGTCCCGGGCTTGCTACAGCCAAGCCCCTTCCTGCCCTCAAGCTCCTTCTTGCGAAACTGATGGCAGGGATCGCGCCCTCCTTCACGCTCCCCAATGATCTCGAACTCGCCGGCCTTTCCCGAGATCCAGAAGTTGTCCGCCTCTACCAGGCCGACCCCCTCGTCCACGACCGTGTGTCCGCGCGGCTTGGCCTTGACCTCATCGAGGCGGGGCCTCGCCTGATCGAGCGCGCGAAGGAGATCACGCTTCCTCTCCTCCTCCTTCAGGGGAGCGCAGACCGCCTGGTTTCACCCGAGGCCACAGACCGCTTCGCGAAGGCCGCCGGCTCGAACGTCGAGTATCGGAGCTACGAGGGCGGCTACCACGAGCTCCACAACGAACCTGAAAAAGAAGCCCTTTTCGCCTCGGTACTCGCCTGGATGGCTGCGCGGAAGTAGCTGTCACAGCGAATGGGTCTCCTCCTCGCCGCCTCCTTTGTACTCCTTGTGGCGCTCAACGCCTTCTTCGTGTATGCGGAGTTCGCGAGCGTACGCATACGCGGTTCCCAGATTGAGGAGATGCTGGAAAAGGGCCTTCGCAATGCGGCCCTTCTCCAGCGCATACACGCGAAGCTCGACGAGTACCTCTCGGTCTGCCAGGTCGGCATCACCTTCGCTTCCGTGGCCCTGGGCTTCGTCGGGGAGGTGGTGGCCGCCGGGATCGTCAGGCCTTTTTTCGCTCATGGGGCTGCCGACGGGGGCTCCCTCGCCGTCCACGTGGTTGCCACAGCGATATCCGTCATCTTCGTTAGTTTTGTCCATATCCTCCTCGGCGAACAGGTACCCAAGCTTGCAGCCATCCGCGACGAGCAGCGTTCAGCCCTCGCAACAGCCCGGGCGCTCACGTTCTTCCACGGTCTTTTCTGGGCTCCGCTGTGGGTGTTGAACGCCTCTGCCCACGCGATCCTCCGGCTCATCGGCCTCGGCGACCTCCGCGAAAGGGAGGACATTTCCGAGGGCGAGCTACGCATCCTCCTTGAGCGCGGCCAGGGCTCGGGCCTCATGAGCTTCAGGCGACTCCTGTTCATGGAGAACATCTTCGACCTCGGGGAGATGCGCGCGCGCGACGCCATGCGCGCGAAGGAGGAGGCTGTAAGCCTCTCTCCCTCGATGCCGGCCGACGACATCATCGCCTTGGTACGCCGCCGCCGCTTCTCCCGCTTCCTGGTCGTGGGCGACGCGGTGGAGCTTCCCCTCGGCTATGTCCACGTCAAGGACCTCAGGGCAGAGGAGGGCGCCGAGGATGTGCCATCGCTCGATCGCATCACACGCCAGCCCATCTTCGTCGAGGAGGATATCCTCCTCGAACAGCTCCTCGCCATGATGCAGTCCCGTCGTGTCCAGATGGCGGTCATGGTCCGGGAGGGCCGTTGGACGGGCTTCCTCACGATCGAGGACATCCTCGAGGAGATCGTGGGTACCATCGGCGACGAGTTCGAAGAGGACCCTCCGATGACCCTCGCTGAAACCCTCTCCCCGGGCCGCGTTGTAACCGGCATCGAGGGACATTCGATCGTCGGCGCGGTGCGCATCGCCCTCTCCCGCGTCATGCCTGGTGAACTTCCCGCGCCTTCCGAGGAGATCCTCCGGGCTGTGGCGGAGCGAGAGCGTCTCGCCGCGACCTACATGGGCAAGGGCATAGCAATCCCCCACGCCAAGCTCGGATCGGTATCCCTGCCGAGCCTCCTGGTCATCAGGAGCGAGACAGGGGTGCCCGTTGAGAACTCCACCGAAAGGGCCCGGCTGCTCTTTGTCCTTATCACCCCTGCTGCCCAGCCCCGGGTCCACCTCAAGCTCCTGTCCCGAGTCGCTGAACTGCTCGAGGGCAGCGAATATGTCGTGGACCGCCTCCTTGAGGCAAAGAGCTCGGGTGCCATGTTCGAGATCATCGTGACCGCGGAGCAGGCCAGCATCGATTGAAGTGATGCGTCGCCCTGCCAGCAACAACTCCGGAACATCCAAAAAGCGCTTCCATCCAAACAGGTCTTGACCGCAATCCTGCCTCGTCGGTATATTCCTAGCACTCCCATAGGAATACCAGACTAAGATGTTCAACGTATCAACGAAGACCCAGTACGGGATCCGCGCCCTTGTCCACCTTGCCCGCGCCGGCGAGGTTGTGGGTCATGTCCAGGGCAATCCTGCTGCTACGGCAGCAGCCATTGCCCGATCTGAATCGATATCCCCGAAATACCTCGAGGGGATACTTTCCCTCCTCACGACCGCGGGACTCCTTGTATCGGAGCGCGGCAAGCACGGGGGGTACCGACTGGCCCGGCCGCCTCGGGAGGTCTCGATGCTCGAAATCGTCGAGGCCCTCGAGGGGGAGATCAAGCCAGTGGACTGCATTGACAGCAGAGAAGTCTGCGCCCAGGGGGGCAGCTGTCTGCCGAGGCTGTTCTGGCTCGGCCTCAAGGAATCGGTGGATGGCTACCTCTCGTCGAGGAGCCTGAAAGATGTCTTGGAAGGTGAGGCGGATGATGGCCGCGCGTGAGGAGAACAGCATGGACAGGCCCTTCATCTACATGGACTACAACGCTACCACACCCCTCCATCCCGAGGTGATGCGAGCCATGGTGGAGGACCTCGAAGTCTTCGCCAACGCCTCGAGCATGCACGAGGCCGGCAGGCGGGCCCGCGACCGCGTCGAGGTGGCGAGGATCCAGGTCTCTCGCTTGGTCGGAGCCTCCGATCCTCTGTCGATCTACTTCACCTCGGGGGGGTCGGAATCCAACAACACAGTCTTCGAAACAGCCCGCGTGTACGGCCCCCGCTCTGGAAGAAAACGCATTCTCACGACGGCGATCGAGCATCCCTGTGTCATTGAGTCAGCAAAACGACTGCAGGATGAGGGCTTCGAGGTCGAGTTCCTCGGCGTCGATCCCATGGGTCGGCTCGACATGTCTGCGCTCGCTGATGCCCTTGATCCCGGCCGGAGGGGACGGGAAGTCTTCCTTGTCTCCGTGATGATGGCCAACAACGAGATTGGCACGATAGAGGACATCGCAGGCGTTGCAAGGCTTGCCAAGGCTGTCGGAGCCCGCGTGCATACGGACGCCACGCAGGCTGTCGGCAAGATCCCCGTCGATGTCGTCGCCCTCGGTGTGGACTACCTGACGATGTCCTGCCACAAGATCTATGGGCCGAAGGGCATAGGCGCGCTCTATGTAGCCAAGGGAGCGCCTGTAGAAGCCCTCATCCACGGCGGCCACCAGGAAAAGGGGATCCGCGCGGGTACCTACAACAACCAGGGCATCATGGGCTTCGGCAAGGCTGCAGAACTGGCCCTCCTGGAGCTCGAGGACAACTCGACACGCCTCGAGGGACTTCGGGAACGATTGCGCGAGGGTATTGTGGCAGCCGTTCCGGACATCCATGTCAACGGCCACGTGACGCATCACCTTCCCAATACCCTCAATGTTTCCTTTCCCGGCGCCGAGGGCGAGGCCATCCTCCTTTCCCTCGACCTTGAAGGCATCGAGGCCTCCACCGGTTCAGCCTGCGCCTCCGGAAGCCTCGAGCCCTCCCATGTCCTGATGGCCACCGGCGTCGGTCCGGAGCTTGCCCACGGTTCCATCCGCTTTTCCCTGGGCCGGAGCAGCACCGAAGCCGAGGTGGACTATGTCCTTGAAAAACTGCCCCCAATCATCAAGAGATTACGCCGCTTCTCGACCCTCCGGCCCAAGGCGGCCTGCGATGACTGAGCGATATCCTCCCTCGCTTTCTGATTTCCATCAGAGGAGACCTGCATGAACGATGCCTTCAAATGGCTCTATTCCGATGTCGTCAAGGACCATTTTACCAACCCTCGCAACGTCTATGACCCCGACGAGGTATTCGTCGGCGATGCCGAGGGCATGGTAGGAAACATCAAGTGCGGCGACAAGATGGCCTTTCACCTCAAGATCGATGCCGACGTGATCACGGATGTCCGCTGGCAGACCTATGGCTGCGCGAGTGCCATCGCTTCGACCTCCATGCTCTCCGAGGTCGTCAAGGGCATGCCCATCGCCGAGGCCTATACAATCAAGCCCGCCGATATCGCCCGGCGCCTGGGCGGGCTGCCTGAAAACAAGATCCACTGCTCGGTGCTTGGGGACAAGGCCCTCCGTGCAGCCATCGATGTCTACCTCGACAAGACCGGCCGCCCTGGAGCCTTCAAGGGGGACGACGCAGTGGTCATCTGCAACTGCCTTGGCATCACCGATGTCGACATCGAGGACGCGGTAAAGGCTGGCGCACGCGACTGGGGCGCCTTGCAGGAGGCGACAAAGATCGGCACCGTCTGTGGCGACTGCAGGGGCAAGGCAGAGGAACTCCTGCACGGGTTCTCCCACATCTACGGGGAGTGATTGCATTCCTGTCGCAGGATCTGACTGGCTAAGGTGGAAATGTCGACACAAGCCATGACATCTTCGGAATTCCGGAAAATGATCCTGGCCTGGTACAGGGACCACCGAAGGGACTTTCCCTGGCGGGAAACCCGCGATCCCTGGGCGATCCTGCTGTCAGAAGTCATGCTGCAGCAGACCCAGACCCAACGCGTCGTTCCCAAGTACCTCGCCTTCCTTGAAGCCTTTCCAGAACCTGGGGCCCTTGCAGCTGCTCCGATATCTGGGCTCCTCACCCTCTGGTCCGGGCTTGGCTACAACAGGCGTGCCCTCGGACTCAAGCGGGCAGCCGAGGAAATCACATTGCGCTTTGGCGGGACAGTCCCCTCCAGCGAGGAAGAACTTCTTTCCCTGCCCGGCATAGGTCCCTACACCTCCGCAGCAGTCAGGGCCTTCGCCTTTGGCCAGGCTGTGGTCCTCCTGGAGACCAACGTCCGAGCGGCCTTCATCCACCACTTTTTCCCAGACAGGTCAGAGGTCTCCGACCGGCAGATACTCCCCCTCGTGGCTGAGGCCCTCGACCGCGGCGATCCCCGCAATTGGTACTATGCCCTCATGGACTATGGGGCCGACCTCAAGAAGAGGCTTCCCAACCCGGGCAGGAGGTCCGCGCATTACACGAAGCAGTCAGCCTTCGCCGGATCGCACCGCCGCGTGCGTGGGGAGGTCCTCAAGGCCCTGGCAGGTGGTGTCCTCCATGAGGTTACCCTGGCACAGCGGCTCCCCTTTGCCCGCGAGCGGGTGGAGAAAGCCGCCGCAGAGCTCGTGGCTGAGGGCTTCCTGGAACGCTATGGAGTGGAACTGGGTCTTGCAGGGCAGCTGCCGGATGGAAACCATGACCTCGGAGGGGACTGAGGGTTCCGGAGCCCTCAGGGCAGGTGGCTGCGGTCTTCGCCATGCAGGATGGCCTCGATGAGCCTCCCAGTCGAATCCTTGAGTACTGTGAAGAAATTTCCGCGTTCGACGGCCTTCGCCGCGACAAGGTCGACTCGCCTGACAACGCGGCTGCCGCTGGTGTAGACAACCTCGCCAAGCTTTTCCCCGGCCTTGATCGGAGCCTCCACGTAGCGGGGGACTTCGACACGGACAGCCAGGTCGGATAGCTGGTCGGGAGGAATCGTCACCGCGAGCGGGCTGGTTGCTTGCAGGGCAAGGCGGGGTTCTTCGCCATACCAGGCCCTGAGGACGGGAAATGGCGGCAGCGCCGGGCTGGCGGTTTTCCAGCCAGCAAAGGCGAAGTCCAAAAGCCTCGTGCCGTCACGCACGCGCTGGTCGCCCCCTCCTGAGGCTGAGCTGCCGCTGCCGCCACCGAGGGTGACCATGACAAAGCGCGTTCCTTCGCGGCTGGCGGTAGCAGCCAGGTTGAATCCCGATTCGAAGATGTAGCCTGTCTTGAGTCCGTCGCAACCGAGGTAGTCAGCTATGAGGTTGTTCTTGTTGCGCTGGATGATCCCCACCTTCGGCTTGAAGCTAGCCGTAGCATGTTCGAGGCGGGGAAACTCGATCGATCCCAGCGAATGGAGTTCCTTGAGGGACTCGGGGTGGGCGGCAATGTAGTAGCGGCAGAACTGCGCAAACTGCCGTGCAGTGACCTGGTTCTTCTCCGAGAGGCCCGAGGGTTCCACGAAATGGAGCTCATCCAGCCCCAGGCGCATCATTTCGGCATTCATGAGCCTGGCGAAATCTTCGTTGGAACCCGAGACCCGGCGTGCCAGGGCGAAGGCCGCGTCGTTGCCAGAGACCACGGCAGCACCGCGCATGAGGTCGATGACACTCACCCGCATGCCTGGCGCGAGGTACATGAGGGTCGATCCGAAGGGTACAAAGGGCGAGCAGTCACGGGCGTCAATCGTGAGGAGTTCGTCGCGGGAAAGCCGGCCTGCGGCAATCTCGAGATAGACGACATGCAGCATTACGAGCTTTGTCAGGCTGGCTGGCGGTATGGCAAGGTCAGGTGACTTCGCGTAGAGGATGCTGCCTGTAGCCTGGTCCATGATGACGACCGCCCTCGCGGAGACCGCAGGGACGCCTGGGGGCGAGGTGGCCGACCCCCTGCCTGCGGCGTGGAGGGGAAGGGGAGGGAAGGCAAGCCCGAGGACAAGCGCCAGGGCCAGTCCCCCGAAGCGTGCCCGAGTGGACGCATGAAAGGACGCCCCTGCACGACCGCCCCTGCCTGTTTTCATTCCCCTTGCCGCATTTCTTTCAGAAGTCCGCGAGCTTGGGCGCCCGCGGGAAGGGGATGACGTCGCGGATGTTCTGCATTCCGGTCACGAAGAGTATGAGCCGCTCGAAGCCGAGGCCGAAGCCTGCATGGGGTGTGGAACCGAAACGCCGGAGGTCGAGGTACCACGAATAGGTCTCGGGCTTCAGGCCCATTTCGATGATGCGCCTCTCGAGGAGGGGCAGCCTCCACTCACGCTCCGAGCCACCGATGATCTCTCCGAAGCGGGGTACCAGGACATCCATGGCGGCGACGGTCTTGCCGTCGTCGTTCTGCTTCATGTAGAAGGCCTTGATATCCCTGGGGTAGTCGGTGACGATGAGGGGACCTCCCACGACTTGTTCGGTAAGCCATTTCTCGTGCTCGCTCTGGAGATCGCAGCCCCAGTAGGGCTTGAACTCGAAGTCGCCCGAGTTCTTTTCGAGGCGCGCGACGGCCTCGGTGTAGGTCATGCGCTCGAAGGGCTTGGCCGCGATGCCGGCGAGGTATTCTACGAGCCCCTTCTGGATGCGCTCGTCGAAGAAGGCAAGGTCTTCGGCGCAGCCTTCGAGGGCTGCCTTCACCAGATGCCGCACGAAGGCTTCGGCCAGGTCCATGTTGTCGTGGATATCGTTCCAGGCAACCTCGGGCTCGATCATCCAGAACTCGGAGAGGTGCCTGGTCGTGTTGGAGTTCTCGGCACGGAAGGTCGGCCCGAAGGTGTAGACGCTGCCGAGGGCCTGCGCGTAGGTCTCGACGTTGAGCTGCCCGGAGACAGTCAGGAAGGAGGGCTTTCCGAAGAAGTCCTTGCTGTAGTCGATCTTTCCACCGGATTTCGCGATGCGGTCCAGGTCCAGGGTCGTGACCTGGAACATGGCGCCCGCGCCCTCGGCGTCGCTGGCCGTGATGATAGGCGTGTGGACCCAATAGAATCCGCGGTCCTGAAAAAAACCATGCACGGCGCGGGCCATGGCGTTGCGGACGCGGGCCACCGCTCCGAAGGTGTTGGTGCGGGGCCTTAGGTGGGCTTTTTCGCGGAGGAATTCGAAGGAAGTGTTTTTTTTCTGCAGCGGATACTCGTCGGCCGGCGCCTCACCGATGAGCTCGAGGGCGCTGCCCTTGAGTTCGACCCTCTGACCTGGCTTGGGGGAGGGGACAAGGTTTCCGTTTACCGTGACAGCGGCTCCCGTCTGGACGCGGGCGAGTGTTGCCGCGACGATTCCCTCGGGGTTGTCGAAGACACACTGGAGGTTGCCCAGCCGCGAACCGTCATTGAGTTCGAGGAAGACGGTGGTTTTCTGGTCGCGCTTTGTGCGGACCCAGCCGCGGGCTACCAGCTCTTGTCCCGTCGCTTCGAAGCCGTCGATTTCCTTCAGGGTCGGGCGCTGCATGTCGCTATACTCCTTGGCATTGAACGCAAATTGATACCATGTCGCCGAAGCCTTGGTCAAATCCCCGCCTTCTGTTACCTTGGTGAGGTGGAGGTGCCCAGTGCGATACAACGTCACCGTCGCCTATGTGCTCTGGCTGTTTTCCGGTCTTGGGGCCTTGGGTTTCCACCGCTTCTATCTCGGCAAGGTGCCAACAGGAGTTCTCTGGTTCCTGACCGGCGGGCTTGGCATGGTTGGTTCCATCTATGATTTCGTCACGCTTCGCAACCAGGTTGAGCGCGCAAATATAGAAGACGCGATCCGGAGGGGCCTGGTGTCCTACGGCGGAGGAGAAGCACCGATGAGGTCCGTGCAGGAGCATGAGCCGATCGAGCGGACTATCCTCAAGGTTGCGAGCAAGAACCATGGCCAGGTGACCCCAGGTGAAGTTGCGCTCGAGGGTGATTGCACGATCGAGGAGGCGAAACGCGAACTCGAGAAGCTCGCTGCCCGAGGTGCGGCAGAGATGCGGGTCCGGGCGAGCGGCGTTGTCGTCTACGTATTTTCCGAATTCGGCGAGGGCGATCGCAATTTTGTTGTCTAGAAGCTTCGAATGTCCCGCTCTGACGCAAGCAGGGAGCGACTGCGAGGGCGTACTGCAGGTGGGCGCCCGAGTGGCAGGCCCGCTTAGGGGAGGAAAAGGGAATGGATGACAAGGAATTCAAGTTCGAGGTAAGCCGACAGCTCGGCGTCGTCGGCGAGGGCTCCAAGGGCTGGCGCAAGGAGCTCAACATGGTTTCGTGGAACGGGCGCGAGGCCAAGCTCGACCTGCGGGAATGGTCGCCTGATCATCAGAAAATGGGCAAGGGCGTGACGCTTTCCCAGGATGAGGCGAAGGCCCTTGTCGCCCTTTTGTCCTCGTTTCTTGCCCAGAAGTGAGGCAGCCGCAGAAGATTGTCGCGGCCCTGCTTGTCGAGTCTGGCGGATCTGGTCCTCGGGTGCTGCTAGCCAGGCGGAGGATGGGCCTGCGCCATGGTGGGCTGTGGGAATTGCCGGGGGGCAAGGTCGAGCAGGGAGAGACCGATGAGGCTGCGCTCCGTCGTGAGATCTTCGAGGAACTCGGGGTGGGCCTCGCATGGATGGGAAGGCCCATCACCTATGCATCCGCCCTCGACGGGGCCGAAGCCCTCTTTTCTGTCTTTCCCTCGGTCCTCGACGGAGAGCCATCGGAGCTGCCTGTCCACGAAGCGCTGCAATCCTTTGCGCGGGAGGCCCTGCCCTGGGACCGGCTTGCGCCCCTCGACGCCGAGGCCCTCAGGCAGTGGGTAGAAGGCAGCTTCGATGCGCCGCCTGTGAGTGGAGCCTAGAAGCGCTTGTCGTAGAGCACGAAGTCCCCCGAGCCGCCGGAGACCCGCGGCAGGAAATCCTGGTAGAGGGGGAGCCCCGTGACCAGGTCGTAGGAACCGGACAATTGGTTATAGTTGAGTGAATTCCACCGTGCGATGAGCATGGTTTTTGCGTAGGCATAGGCCTCGAGGGCAGTCACAAGGCCATTTCCGTCGGCGTCTGCGGCTGCATCGCTGCCAGCCTGGATCAAATAGTAGCTGAAGGCACCATTCTTGTTGTCATTGTCGTCATAGGAGAGCTCCTCGGAACCGGCTGCGGAGATCGTGAGTATGGCCGGGTCGCCAGCGTCGGAGAGGGCCATCGAAAGGAGCCGAGCCCCGTTGGTCAAGGCAGTGGCAAGCATCCCCGCGTCCACTCCCCCGTCCTTCGGGCCATAGTTGGGAGGTGCTGAATCGATGGTGGTCACTTGGTCCACAAAGGTACCCGAGTAGCAGGAATCGAGGATGAGGAGCTTGTTCCGTGCGGGGAGGGCGGAGATCCAGGATTTGAGCTCGGTCGTGGAGATCATGGTGCTGACAACCGGATCGCTGCCGGAAATGCGGGTATCGTAGGGAATGATGTAGCCCGTCCCGTCCTCGGAGTCCCCGTGGCCGGAATAATAGACCACTACCGATGAATCGGCGTCGAGGTTTCCAGCCATGCCTGAGATCCCGTTGCGGATCCCCGCCTTTGTAGCCTTGGCATCCGAGAGCACGAGGTCGACGGTCCATCCGCTTTTCGCGAGGAGGGCCTTCATGTCGGCGAGGTCGTTGACAGGATAGACGAGGCTGCGCACTTCCTTGTAGTTGGTTATTCCGATGAGAATGGCATGCCGGTTGCCCGGGGCTGCCGGGAGGCTGCATCCCGCGAAGCCGAGGATGAGGACTGCGAGGGAGGCGAGGTGGAAGCGCTTCATTTCGCAACTCCCTTCGGAACGCCTAACCTGTATACAAGAGCGACCGAGAGCCCTGCATAGCCGGACAGCGTGGCACCCTGGCGCAGTGCCTCGAGGGGCAGGCCAATCCGGAGCCAGAACTCCCTGTAGATGGCCGCGGAGAGCCGTGCCTCGGCCCGGAGCAGGGGAGTGAGCCCCACCAGGGTTGTCCCGGAATCGACGGTCGTCGCGAGACCAATGCCGAAGAGGGTGTCGATCGAAAGGGCAGGGGATGGAAAGAACCGGGGACCCGTCAGTACGGAGAGCGAGAGCCCCTGATAGCCGCGATACAGGTAGAGGCTTGGATCGAGGCTGCTCGGAGTTGCGGCGAACAGTGAAAGGGAAAACTCCGGGAAGATCCAGTGGCCTGTCTCAAGGGAGAATGAGGTATCTACCGATCCCTCCCCCCTGGCGAGAAGGGGGCGATTCCCCTCGATCGTTGCCCCGCCCTTGCCTGAGACAGCAACAGCCATTTCAAGGGACCATGCAAGCTGGCTGGCCATCGCGAGCGCGACAAAACCGAAGACGGACAATCTACGATGTACACTCACTTCAACAAGCCTCACTCCCGTTGTACACTGCAGGCCTTGGAAAGGAACAGTCATGACCCTCTTTAATAGTAGAGCCAAGCAGCCCAGGTTGCAGTTCTGCGCAGCCTTTTTCGCGCTAGGCATCGTTATGCTCATTTCCTGCACGCCCTCCCAACGCGAGGCCATCACTCTCCCCCCCACGCCTCCGATAAGCGGCAATCTCGGCTGGATCCTCGTCACGGAAGCCTATGCCCGGGTCAAGGCAGGCGCTTCCGAAGCCCTGGCGGAGGTCGGGCATCTCTGTGATGGCTCCGTCCTGAAAGTGGAGGCCCGCGACTATGGGCCGGCCGGCGATGGAACAACCATCCTTTGGTACCGAGTCAGCGGCGAGGGCAGCACGGGTTGGGTTTCCTCCCGCCAGGTGGAGGTCTACTCGTCCAAGTTGCAGGCCGAAGCAGCACAAAACACTGGCGGTGCCGGAAAATGATGGCGCTGCGCCTTGCCCTCGGATTTTTCGCAGGTGCAGCCCTCGCCCTCTCTGCAGGCTTGTTGATCCGATATTTCATGTTCCATCCACGACATGCCAAGCACTCCCAAGATATCGCAACCATCAAAAAAAGCACTTTCAATCTCTGGCTGCGACTCCGTCCCCAGCTCGCGGAGGCTGTCGGCTCCCTCCTCGGCGACGAAAAACTGCTTGCCGCGACCCTCAAGGAAAGGCTTTCTGACCCGGCAGTCCACGATGAGCTCGCAGTCGGTATCGCTGAACGCCTGGAGCTCTTTTTCGAAATGGAAGTCAGCTCCCTTCTCGACAGCGCTGATATCGCAAGAGGCGGGGACCTGGGAAGTCTTGCGGGGGAGGCTACGAAGGCCTTTGTGGCTTCGGAAGCCTTCAGCCAGGCGGTCACTGCGGCGCTTTCCCGCGCTGTCAGCATCGTGACCGAGCTGCCCCTCTCCTCGCTCCTGCCTGTCGAGACTGTCGGCACGATGACGCGCGACCTTCTGTCCCCTTCCAATCTTGACCGCCTCGATGGCCTTATCAAGGAGCGGCTCAGGGCCCAGGGAAACCTGGCTCCCAGGATCAGCGGTCCCGGTTCCGCGCAGAGGCCCTCGACCCTCAGCCCCCTGCTTGAACCCTTTGTCCCGGTGATCGTTGATAGCCTTTATTCGGCAGCCGTACCCCTCGTCGAGGGTTTTTTGAACGATGTCGAAACGCGACAGACCATTGGTACCAGCGCCCTTGAGATCGTGCGTCGTGCGGTATCCCGGCTCAATGTCCTGCAACGCCTCATCGTCGGTGCCGCCAACTACGAGCGCAGTCTTGCCGAGACCATGCCAGAGGCTATCGAGGACCTGGTCGACATGGTTTCCCGGATACTGCGCTCGTCATCGATGCGCGAACGCGTCCTTGCGACTGTCCAGGACCTATGGCATGGGCAGGAGGGCGAGGGTATAGAGGGCCTCGGAGCGCTTTGGGCAACGCTTGTTCAGCATCAGGCCCTTGAAACAGCCCTGGCTCAGGCGGTGGACGCCCTCGGGCGATCGGGGCCGGAGCTGGCGGAGCGCGTTTCGGAGCTTGTTGCGAGGCATCCCGACGCGAGCCTCTCGTCCCTCCTCGGCGCTCTGGGCATCGACCCATCCCATCTCGCCGAAGCTGCCGCTCCAGGCCTGACGCAGCTCCTCAGGGCCAGCGACGAGGCTGCTTCCTTTCCTGCCCGTGCGGTAAAGGCCCTGGCCAGTGCCTTCCTCGGCTCGCTCGCGCCACGAAGGCTTTCCGGACTCCTTGGCGTAGACACAGTCTTCAGGGACAATCTGGCCACAGTCCTGGCGGAGCGTGGCCTTGAACTTGTGGCCGCTGAATCGGAAACCATCGTTCGGGGCCTTGGCCTTCGTGAAGAAGCAATTGCCAGGATCAATGCCATAGACGAAACTGCGGCACAGGGATACCTCCAGGCGAACCTGGGTGGCGTTTCGCGGGCCTTCATGTTCAGCCTGATGCTGCTTGGAGGCTTTTCGGGGGCAGCGGCAGTCCTGGTTTCCAGCCTCATCCCCGGATGAATCCCTCATTCCCTACCGGAAAAAGCCCGCATCACCTCTGCGGCCAGATAGAACGAACCCGTCACAAAGAGGGGAAGCTTCCTTTCCCTCGATAGTGCCAGGCATTCCGCGAAGGCACCTGAGGTGTCGGTGACAAGTCTCGTCGCTGGTTCCTCGACCCTGAAACTCTGATAGACCTCGGCCGGATCGCTCTGCTTGAAGGTTCCCGGCGTGGTTATGACTATGTCCCTGAAATGTGGAGCCAGGATCCTTGCCATCTGTCCATGCTTCTTGTCCTTTGCGCAGGCGAACAGGAGTATCGCGGGGCCGGGAAAGAGTTTCGTGAAAGCGGCAAGTCCGTGGCCCACCGAGACCGGAGTGTGCGCTCCGTCGACCACGAGGGGGGGGGATTCGCAGAGGAGTTCAAAGCGCGCGGGAAGGCGTGCCTTGGCAAGGCCCTTCCTGGCAGCCGTATCTTCAAGGGCTCTTTCCCCAAGGCCCTCCAGGGCAAGGGAGGTGGCCAGGAGTGCAAGGCCCATGTTGGCTGCCTGCACCTCCCCTATGAGGGGAGTCGTGTAGCTCCGCTCGCCGAGCCAGGGACAGCCAAAGGCCTCGAGGCAGGCAGTCGTACCGCTTCTGGAAAGCTCGACCGAAAGCACACGAAGACAGTCTCCAAACCTGTGCAGGGAACTCCCCCGTTCCGCAGCAATCCGGGCGAAGACCTGGTCAGCCTCAGGTACCTGGTTGGCGATCGCGACCGGCTTCCCCGCCTTGATGATCCCTGCCTTTTCGAAGGCTATCTTTGCCACGGTATCGCCGAGCCATTCGGTATGCTCGAGTTCGATGGGCGTAATGACGCTCACCAGGGGTTCGACGATGTTGGTCGAGTCGAACCTTCCGCCAAGCCCTGTTTCTATCACTGCAATGTCGCAGCCGGCCAGTCGGAAGGCCTCGAAGGCCAGGAGGGTGGATAGCTCGAAATAGGTAGGAAGTTCGTTTCCCTCAAAGTCTGAGGGGGTCTTTCCGTCGACCAGGGCAGCCACCCTTTCGGCCGCCTCCAGGATAAGCGCCTCGGGCATTTCCTCACCAGCCAGGCTGATGCGTTCCTTCCAGCGGAGGATGTGGGGCGAGGTGTAGAGCCCGACCTTCCAGCCCGAAGCCTCTAGGATCCTGGAGATCATCATGGAAACCGAACCCTTGCCCTTGGATCCTGCGACATGGATGCTCGGGTAGGCGAGCTCTGGCGAGTCCATGGCCAGGGCGAGGTTCCTCATGCGGTCGAGCTTGAGTTCGGTAGCCTGGCCCTTCTCGAGGTTCACGAAACCGAGAAGGAACTCGAAAACAGCCTCCGAATCCCTGAAACCTGCGTTGCTCATGGGCGCGGATGGTGACTTCCACAACGCAGAAGGTCAAGGGGAGGTCTTTGCGGGTCGATAACTCATTGGAGGGGGAAACGAGTGAGTCCCATGTCCCGCGAACGCAGAGTTTTACGAACGCCCGGTCGGGCGAGACGGAGTTCCTCTCCCGGCTTCCTGGTTGTGCTCTCCGGTGAGCGCCTTCTCTTCGAAGCAGTCAACACCCTGGTCGCTGGAGTCCTGATTCCCGCCTTCCAGTTCTCTTTCGCCGGTCCTGTTCCAGAACTGACCCTCAGAGCTGCATGGATCGCAGCCTTCGATGGCCGTGCCCTCCGATCAGGAGGACTGATGCGCCAGCTCGCCGCAGTTCTCACCCTGCTCGGCGAGGAGGAGGGCCCCTCTGCATCCAGTTATGGACGGATCGGCCGGATGCTCGGGGCCTGGCTCGCCCTTGAGCGCTCGCCCGACCCGGTTACGCTTGCCCGGAAGACTGCCACCCGTGGCGAGCTCGGCCGCATCCTCGTTCCGGTGCGAGGCTTTGTGCTCGAGGTCGACAGGCGGCTCAGGGCTGCAGAGGCACTGGAGCCGCGCAGCCAGGTTTCGAGGATTCTGGGCTGCCTTCCACCCTGGGCCAAGCCCATTGTCGTGACGAGTCTGCCAACAGTCTTTGTACGTAGATCCCTCGCATCGTTGCCTGGAGCACCCAAGGTTTCGCGTGTGTTCCGCGGATGGGCTGGTTCCGGCGCCGAGACCATCGCTGCCTGGGCAGGAATCGCCCGCTCCCTCGATGAGGCAGAGCGGGGAAACCCACCTCGCTTCGAGCGCGGGAGGATTGCCGTGATAGGAGACTCCATCGCCGACCGCCAGCTTGCCCAGGTGCTCTGCGCGCGTTTCCTTCCTGTCTGGGACGCTGATTCGCGCCACGAATGGCTGGCACTCGAGGATGGGCTCAACGCAGTGCTCGGAATCGCCTCCACGCCAGCGGTCTCCCTTGATCTTTCCTGCGGACAGGCCGGGGACCCCCCCCAAGCGGATGCCACCACCGATCCCTGACCGGCACGGGGCGGGAAAGGCAGTCCGTGCGGCGCCGGAAGGGTGTCTCGCAACATGATACTAACTGGTATAACAATCTAATAATTGTGTGCACATGATACCAATTATGATAATGAACTAAGTATTATTACGATCCTTGCCTTGACCCTGTGACGGCCCTGTTCCCCCCGTCCCCGGATGCCGGTTTCCGGCAGGCTCCGTTGCCCGGGAGGCCTGTCTGACATGCCGGGAATACGCTCGGACATGAAGCTGTCAGTGTTGCGATATTCCAAGCGCGAGCCTCCATGGGACAGGCCCGCGCCTTGAGCCGGCGGAGAGCAGGGCGGCCAGCCTGGCTCGTGCGGCCTCATCATGGCTTTGCACCAGCCAGGCGCCGAAGGGGGAGGCCGGCGACAGCCAGGAGGAGAGCTCTTCCTCCGAGAACCTGCGAGGGTACTCCGAGACGAGCTCCTCATAGTCATAGGGGCTGCTCCGTGGCCACAGCGCCGGAACCGCGGCAGTTCCCGGCAGGGCTCCGAGCGAGGGCAGATCCCCGCGCGCGTAGAAGCCCGACTCGGCGGCCTCGAGCAAAAGCCGTTCGGGCGATCCGGGGACAAGCAAACAAGAAAGCCTTCCTCCCTTCCTCCGCAGGGTCTCGCCGAGGATGATGCGGGATTCTGGAAAGGCCAGCGCGAGGGCTGAAAGGGTGGCTTCCTGGTCAGGCCGGAAAGAAAGGATGTCGAGTCCGAGGACGAGCTCGAACTCGGCAAAGCCCGCCGTGCCGACGAGGGCAGCCAGCAGTGAAGCTGCATCGGCCAGGGACATATCGGGGGCACGCACGACCAGGGGGCGAGCGAGCTCGGGGAGGCCCGAGGCCATGGAATCAATCCTTTCCAGGGCGGCTGCATCGTTGACGAGGGCGACCACTGTGCCCTCGGGGGCGCGGCGCAGGGCTTCCCAGACCAGGAAGCCTGTCCCATTATCGATGATGAGGATCCTGTCGCCCCTGGCAGGCTTTGCACGGTCGAAGAGGAGCTCCCGCGAAGCCTTGAGCCGCTCAGCTGCGCCAGACTCCGCACGCGTCTTCCACTCGGATCGCAGCTCACCCTCCCGCGACCAGGTGAGAGCCTCAGCGGCCGGTGCCTCAGATTCGAGGGCAGCGGCAAATTGCTCCTCGCGTCTTCCGAGCACGAGGGCGCGGCGCTCGCCTTCAAGTCCGAGACTGCCAGGCTTGTAGAAGAAGCGGTTTTTCATGCTCGAAGGCAGGTAGTCCTGGCGTACCCAGTGGTCCTTCCATGCATGGGGATACTGGTACCCTTCGCCGTGACCAAAACCCTTGGCGTCGCGGCTGGCGTCCTTTAAGTGGTTTGGAACCTCCGCGCCCTCGGCCTGCACCGCCGCCAGGGCGTCGAAATATCCAAGTGCGGAATTGGATTTCGGCGCGGTCGCAAGGTAGAGCGCTGCCTCTGCGAGGTGGTACTGCCCCTCGGGCATGCCGACCCTGTCGAAGGCAGCTGCCGCTGCAGTAACAATTGTGAGGGCCTGGGGGTCGGCCAGCCCGATGTCCTCGCCAGCCGATATGAGCATGCGGCGAAAGGCGAAGTTGGGATCCTCCCCTGCATAGACCATGCGGGCCAGCCAGTACAGGGCTGCATCGGGATCGGAGCCCCGGATGCTCTTGATGAAGGCGCTCGCCGCGTCGTAGTGGAAGTCACCATCCTTGTCGTAGAGTATGGCCCGGCGTTGGATGCTCTCCTCGGCAGCTGCCATGTCCACCGTGATGGAAGAACCCGGCTGTGGAGGCCAGCGCTCCACGCTCGTCTCCACGGCCAGCTCGAGGGCGTTGAGGAGGCTCCTCGCGTCGCCATCCGACACTGACACCAGGTGTTCGAGTGCCCCCTCGGCGAAGCCTACATTCCAGGAGCCGTAGCCGCGCTCGGCGTCGCCGAGGGCACGGTCGGCGACCTTCCTGAGATCGGAGGGGCCGAGGGACCTGAGCTGGAAGACCCGCGAGCGCGAGACGAGGGCGCGGTTCACTTCGAAGAACGGGTTCTCGGTGGTGGCGCCGATGAGCACTATTGTGCCGTTCTCCACCCAGGGCAGGAGTGCGTCCTGCTGCGCCTTGTTCCAGCGGTGTACCTCGTCCACAAAGAGGATCGTCTTCCTGTCGTGGAGGTCCCGGTGGCTCTTTGCCTCTTCGACGGCCTTCCTGATGTCAGCTATGCCGGAGAGCACCGCGTTGAGGCTCACGAAACGGGCAGCAGTCGTGTTGGCGATCACGCGGGCGAGGGTGGTCTTTCCGGTGCCTGGAGGCCCGGAAAGGAGAATCGATCCTAGTTGGTCCTTTTGTATCGCCCGCCTTAGCAGCCGTCCCGGACCGACGATGGCGTCCTGCCCTGCGACCTCGTCGAGGTTCCGGGGGCGCATCCTGTCGGCGAGGGGTCCCCCCCGAGCGGCCTGCGCCGCATCGAAGAGGGGATCGCCCGCTTCCCTCATCGCGTCATTGTGCCTGCCAGCCGAGGCTCGACCAGGCTGAGGCAGTCCCGTCGAATTCGACGCTGTACAGGCCGGAGGCACCGGTGATGCCAGCCGTCGCGAGGGATGCGTAGAGTTTGCCGCCCGTGCCCGCTTGAATGTAGGTAAAGTCGTTGACCGGTCTTCCGCTCATAGTGGTGTCGTAGTTCGTGGCGGGCGTCGTGGCGTATACGGCTGTCGTACTCGTGTGTCGGTCCTTCAGAATCACCAGGTCAAGGGGGTTGGCTTCGAGATAGCCTCCGCCGCCAGCGGTGGTGGATCCGAATCCGACGAGGAGGATACTGGCTGTGGCGCCGGGGATTTCCCTGATGGCCTCGACTGGATAGGACGAGCTCGAGGCCGTGGCGGAGATCCAGGAGGCGGCGCCGCTCCGCCTGTAGACCGTACCAGTCGCACCGCCGACATAGATCACTCCGGCTGTGGCAGAGGATGAGATGCACGAGAAGGCCCCAGATGGAGCGCCAGCCTCCACGCAGGCGGTGAAGGGGCCTGCTTCCGAGGCGGCTGAGTACAGAGTGCTTCCCGCAATCGCCCAGTAGACCGATCCATCGTGGACGAGGCCTGCCAGCGGAGAACCGAGGGGCAGGCCAGCGAGTGCCGCGGATTTGACGCCGCCTGTGACGGCATGGAGGGTCCACTGATCGTCGGTCGTGACCGTGGGCGTTCCCATCTCGTTGTGGTCGGAGAGGAAGAGCTTCCCGTTGGCTGCGACGATGGAATCGATCGAGGCATCTTCGACAAGACAGGACCAATTGCTTCCATCTGTGGAGGAATAGAGCCCCTTCCCATAGATTGCCGCATAGAGCGTCGTATCTGCCACATTGGCCAGGCCGATGCAGGAATAGTCCTTGCCAAGGTCCGCTACCGGCAGCGTGGACCAGCTGCCCCCCGTCATTTTCGCGATGGTCGAGCGGCGGGCGAAGAGGGAAAGGTTGAAGGAGGTGATCTCGAAGACGCTCGACCTGTAGAAGGGACCGGAGCTTGCGCCTGCGGGCTCTTCCTGGATGCTCGCGTAGATCCCGTAGTCATTGTTGCAGGCAAGGGCCAGCAGGGAGGCCGCGACGAGGCCGAGCAGGGGGACAGCGTATTGTCTCTTGTTCATCGTGGACTCCTACAGGTGATAGACGGCGATGAAGCCTGTCTGGAGGGAAAGGCCGGTCCTGGTGAGCCCCGAGTAGCTGCTGATGTGGATCTCGGGGATCACCTGCCCTGTTACCTTGCCGCCGACGCTCCAGCCCGAGCCTGTCTGCCAGAGCAGGGCGAGTCCGAGCGAAGCATAGGGACCGATCATCCCATAGTTGGCGAGCCGTGAGATGTAGCTGCCGAGGCCGAATGTGGCAAAGCCTTCGAAGGGCACGAGGGCCCTCCAGTATGAAAGCTCCGCAGCAAGCGGCGCGATGAAGAGGCTGCGTCCGGAACGCGTGCCGTTGAAGGCGCCAGACACGCTGCCACCGATCGACCATGCTGAATCGAGGAAGTAGCGGTACGAAAAGCCAAAACCGGCACCGACAGAGAGGCCGGCAGTCTCTGTTCCTCCGATGATGATAATCGGAACCGAGGCGTCGGCATCGAGGGAAATAGCCTGGTCACCCTGCTTGTAGGGTGAGCCGGTCATGCCCTTGTCGCTTATTTCAGAGGCAGCAGCATCGGCGGCATCAGGAGGCATCTGGGCATCCTGGGCTGCCAGGGCTGCTGCTCCCATGAGGGCGAAGGCCAGGATGGCGGGAAGACGATACATGGTTCCTCCAGTTGGGGAGCCGGAGCCTAGCATGGGCGCCCCTGCGTGGAAAAGGCGCGGAAGAGCTCTGCGGTTACTCTGGCGGATGGATTCCGGAACGCTTTTTCCTTTTCCTGTGGCTCTGCCCCAGTTCGGTATAGGAGAGCATCCGGAGGCCACTGAGGTCGCCATCCAGTTCCAGCAGCAGCAGGCGGGCAGCGTACCAGGAGAAGCGCGGAATGGCGACTCGGGCGATCTGTCCTCGAAGGGCTTCCCTCGAACTTCCATGGATTCCCAGGAAAAAAGCCCCCGCCCGGGCTGGGGCGAAATCCAGGGGGGATGGAAGAAAACCCCTGGCGCGCTCCCTGAGTTCGGGGAGCGGGCCCTCCACCTCGAGTACCAGGCAGCCATCACTTCCAACGGCGAGGCCTGCCGAGGAAAAGCCACCTTCGATTCCCTCCCACAAGCCTTGCAGTATCGAGGAATCCAGGGTTTTTCCCGCAGCCTGTCCCGCCGCCAGGACGATGAGGCCGGGAAGGGCAAGGGTGGTCGGCTCGCCCGTCAACGCGAAGAGCCGGGAAGCCAGGAGGTTCGCTTCGCGTTCCTGGGGGCCTGGGGGACTGATAGCCAGCGCGAGGGTTCTTGAAGTTTTCAATGCCACGAGGTCATGCTACAATCAGTGCTGGCGCTGGGCAAGGCTCGGCGCGAGACGGGAATCCAAGGAGTGTCGAGGTGAAGCAAAAAGTGGAGCCGGTCGTCCATTCGATCGCCGAGGTCTGCTCCTCCTGGGCTGGCGTCGAGGCGGTGTCCCTCTCTGGCCTCGCCGAGGTAGATACCCTCGATCCCTATTTCGTGCTCGCCTTCGACGTCTTTCACTCAGGTCGCCTTCCCGGCGAGGAGGAGCGCGGCGCTGCCTTTCCCGCTGCGGGGGCCTTTGAGACAGGACGCGTGAAGGCCAAGGACCGCTTTCTCCTGGACGACCTCCCCGTTCATATCGAGTACAAGTCCGTGGCGGAAATCGACGCTTCCTGTGATTTCGGGCACGGCGGCGACCGCCTCGTGCTCGCCCTGGGAACCTACCAATTCCATCGAATTGCCGGCGGGCGCCACCTCTTCGACCGCTCGGGCTGGCTTGCGGGAGTAAGCGACCGTCTCGCCGACTTCCCCGATCGTCTCTGGAAGGAACTCCGTTCGCTTCACGAGGCGAGGATGGAGCACTGCGTAGCGGACCTCGGCGCCGCCACCAGGAAATCCGACGCTTTTTTCTTCCTCGAATCCGCCACATCCTTTACCCGCAATGTAGCCCTGGCCCTCCTGGCGGCAAATCGTACCTTCGATCCGGGCCCACGCGCCATCGACGTCAGGCTGAAATCCCTCCCTAAGCTCCCTGACGATTTCCAGGGCCGCTGGGAGAGCTTCCTCGAGGTCGATTCGGGACTTTCCCATGATCGCCGCTTCAAGATCGCCAGCCTGATAACCAAGAGCCTCATGTCCCTTCGATGAGATTCCTGTCCCTCGTCCTTGTTCTCCTCTTGTCTGGCTCCTGTGGCAGGCCCGAGGTGCGCTCCTTTTCCTGGACAGCCAGAGACGGCAGACATCTGGCCTTCAGCGAGGAGGGGGGCTTCAAGGAAGGGGGAGAAGGTCTTTTCGGCGAGGGGCATTGGAAAAACGTCTACCGCCTGGCCCGGCCCTATGTCCCTCCCGAGCCAGCCTGGCTTTCCGTGGAGCTTTCCCGCGGAAGCGGTCCCGTTCCTTCGGTTCTGCTTTCAGCGGCTGCCAGGGATGAAAGGACGCATCTGGCTGAATGGAACCCCAGCCTCTCCGATCCCTCGATGCGGCTCATCCTGCCGCTGCCGGCGGGGCAGGCCCTCGCTTCCCTGGGTCTTGAGGTCGAGGCTTCGAGTCGCAGGAGGGAAACCTCCGTATCACTCCTCGCCCTCTCCTTCGTGAAGCCCTTCCGTGGTTTCGAGAAG
This sequence comes from uncultured Spirochaetota bacterium, assembly GCA_903821875.1. Taxonomy (GTDB): domain Bacteria; phylum Spirochaetota; class Spirochaetia; order Treponematales; family Rectinemataceae; genus CAIJMU01. The sequence continues at coordinate 8,602 of CAIJMU010000052.1, read as the reverse complement.
ACTCCAGTTATGACCACCATTTCTCCGGGCTTCGCCCTCATCCGGCAGGGTTCATTTCTGGTGGCCCGCCTCGACTCGCCCTTCAAGGGGCTACCATCGCCGAAGGACGGCGCGGGACAGGCCCTGCGCATCGCCTGGGCGCCAGGGACGCAGCTCGGTACCCTCGAGCTTCGCATGGGCGACGGGTCGGAGAGAGCCATCACCCTCGATGACGCAGGCGGCTCGATCCTCCTGCCCCGAGCCTTGTTTTCCGCCGACCCCGGTCTCATCGAGGCACGGGGATCCGCTTTGCTCGAAATCCTGGCCTTTGCCGCGTCCGAAGTCCGCGAACCAGCGCTCGGAAGCCTCGACCTCGGCGTGATCCTCGCCCTGCCGGTTCCAAAGGGAGAGTGGGCGTCGTACCGCTGGGACCGTCGTCCCGAGATCCTGGTCCTCGATTTCGCCGATTATGCAGCTCAGGACCGGGCCTTGAAGCGCCTTGCATTCTATGTCGAGAAGAAGGGTTTCAAGGGCAGGCTCGCGCCTGACGCCGAGATCGAGGGCCTCCATGGATGGAACGCCCACGATTACCGGGCGGCCGACCTCGCAGCCTTCTTCTCGGAGGCTGCCGCACAGTCCTTTCAATTAGGACAATCCGAGACCAGGCTCCGCGACCTCCTCTCAGGTGCGGGCATCATACGTGCCGAGGGAAGGGGCTTCGCGGAGGGTCGTGGCGCCCTCATTTCCGTCTCCCGCGAATCGGCTCCCGACCTCCGGGCCACCTTCATGGCCCACGAGTCGAGCCATGCCCTCTATTTCACCGACGCGGACTTCCGGGATTTCGTGAGGAAGCTCTGGTCCTCCGTGGGGAGGGAGGAACGCTGGTTCTGGATCCTCTATTTCGGATGGATGAACTATGAGACCACTGACGAGGACCTCATGGCCAATGAGTTCATGGCCTACCTCTGGCAGCGTCCCCTTCCGGCGGTCCGGGAGTATTTCACGAAGACCCTGCCCGAGCGGCTCCTGGAACGCCACCCGGAACTCGAGGCAGCCATCGAGGCCTGGATGACGTCCCATGCGGACAGCTTCGAGCGATACGCCGCAGAGATCGATGCCTGGCTCGCGAGCCACTATGGCTTTGCCTCAGCCCGTCCCTGGTCCTTCCGCTAGCATCGGGACCCTGAATATTTCGGCCAACGCATTTGCCAGGCCAGGGTCATTGCCCCGCCAGGCCTGGCTAACGCGCGTCGAGGGCGAGGGCGATTTCCGCGAGGGCCCAGGCACGGGTGTTTTCGAGGAGTTCGGCACTCGGTACCCTCCGGGGGGACCCCTCACCGTTCTGGCGGGCAAGCCGCTGGAAGGCAGCTGCGGAGGGAAGCAGGGTTGTCCAGAGGTCCCTGCCCTCGTGGTCAAGGGAACTCAGATGGCGCGAAGCCGGCTCAGTGGCCGTCGGCAAGGCGCGAAGGAGTTTCGCATATCGTTCCAGGAAGGCTGCCGCAGGTTCGTTGGCTGCCCCTGCCGCGAAGATGGGCCGCGATTCGCGGCGACCGACCTCGCGTGGCGGGATCCTGATTTCCACCCCGCGTCCCCTGAATGCGCTGACCACGATGGTGGAGTCGGCGGCGAAACGCTCGAGGTGCTCGCGGTAGGCCATGAGGGGCTTGGTTACGTAACGGTACCATTTCCGGCCATCCGGCCCCGTCTCCTCCTCGCGCAGCACCGACGGTGTCCTGAACACAAAGCCTGAGAAGCGCGACTCCAGGGGATCGAGCCGCTCCTGGGCCTTCCCGAAGTAGTCATAGATATACGTTCCCCGTGCATAGCTCTTGCCGTCTGGATAGGAGAAATCCGCGCCTATAAGCAGGGCCCTGTCCGCGCCGAGGGCCTCGGCCAACGATATGGCTGCGTGCGATACATTGCCTCCTGAAGTGTCGAGGGCCGGAAAGCGCCGCCAGCGGGAGGATATGAAGCCACAGAGGGGATGTCCCGAGGAAAAGAAGCGGACCGAGGGACTGAGGCGCGCGAGGCGGTTCGGTGAGGCGAGATCGAGGATCAGCGGTATCCCTTCTGGTATGCCTTTCATGAAATGGTAGTAGCTGATCGCCTGGCAGTCGATGGACACCACGGCATCTGGCCTGATGCCGCGGTCGAGGAGGGCAGGGAGGCTTGTATCCGTGGCGATGACCATGGCTCCCCGCCTGCGCTCGGCGAGGAGCTCGTCGATGCCTGCCTCGAGTGAGGGGCCGGCGGCAGTGATCACCGCCCGCCGTGCCGGCTTCATCGGGATGGTCGGTCTCTCGGCGAGGAAAAGGTTGCGGATCGCATTGCGGAACCATATGCGGCCGAAAAAGGCCTGCACACTGTAATCGTCCGAGATCCTTTCGAGGACTGCCCGGACAGCATCCGATGCCAGTGCGAAGGCCTCCGGCTCGAGCTTGGTGCGCGGTACCAGGGGCAGGGTCCTGAGGTCCCCGGCAAGCGGTGGGATGTAGGCTGAGAGAAGGGCCAGGGCTATGTCCGCAGGTTTCGGATCGAGGAGGATGGAGACGCGCGGATCGACGAAGAGCTCGGAAAGATCGAGGTTTTCAAGGATGGCGCGGAGCAGGGGCGCCGAATACTCGATGAGAAGGACGCCGCTGGTCGCGGGACTCAGGAGATAAGGCCTGAGCTGGTAGGCTCCGCCGAGTCCGAGGGCGACGACAAAACCCTCAGGCGGCTGGGCCGTGGCGAGCCGCTCTCCCTCGCGCTCCGGATCGATGAGGGAATGGAGGGCGATGCGCCTCCCCTTCGACTCGTAGAGCGGCACCGGAAGGCCCGTTCTGGAGGTCTCGAAGCTCAGGCAGGGGTCGGGGCGTGCGGAAGAGAGTATCGAGCCCAAACGCTCATTTTTCGCGGACAGGGCCAGGAGGTTCCTGTTGAAGACATGTTCGTTCATAGTACGTACCTTTCTTCGATATCCTTCACGAAGGACCCGGCCTCGGATTCAAGGAGCTGCAGGGCCTCTCCGGGATCCTTGCCCAGGACGACGGCCCTGCGGACAGCCGCGTACCAGGGTAGGTCCACCGAGCGGAGGAGGTCTGCCATATCTGGATCGGGAGGGGTCCCCGCCCGGAGGTTCTTGAGCGCAGCTGGAAGGGCAGCGCGCCATGAGGCGACAGCCTCGGCCAGAAGGCGCCTCCTTTCTTCGAGGGGAGGTCGACTCTGCTCCTGGAAATGCTGCTTATACCTCTCCTTGGCAGCTATCCTGTCAAGGTCTCCGGTCTCGAGGACGTCGAAACCCGGAAGTTCCATCGGCGAGGGACAGAGGCGGAAGAAGCCCGAATGCCCCGGGCCAGACCCCCGCGCCTTGCCATGCAGCCACTCTGGAGCCAGCGAAGCGGCGTACACTTTCAGCGATCGGCTGGTCCTCCATCCGCCCTCTCCGAGGGACAGGGGCTGACCTGAGAGCAGTCGGTCCCAGCGCTTTGTCTCGATCGGCAGGATGCGCCGGGAGCCAGAGGTAACGAAGTCATCGAAGGCGTGGGGAGGGGCATGGTCGAGGCCCCTGTTCGAAGCGAAGTCAAAGCCCGCAACGACGATCGGTCCTTCGGAAAGGCTTGCCGCGAGCGACAAGGCACTTCCTGCCACTGTGCCGTGTCCGTGAATCGGAACGGATCCGGGAATAAGGGCCGACAGGCCATGCTCCGGAAACCAACCCTGGTCGAGTATGAGGATCCTCCGGGACAGGGCCCCTACCGGGCAGGCTGAAAAGGGCGAGGCTCGCACTATGTCGCGTCCTCCCAAGCCGGAAAGATGGGCCTGGCTCCAGAACCCAGGGTCTGTCGAAATGACGATATCCGGCTCGATGCCCCGTGCGAGGAGGGCGCTGAGTGCGGAGGAGACAGCTATGATGAGGAATCGCTCGGCCTTGGCTGCTAGTGCGGTGGCCGCCTCGGCAAGGCTCGGCCCTGCGGCCAGGACAAGCACCGGTGCCCGGGTCCTTCCCGCACTCACCGTGGATTCGAGGGAAAGAAAGGATCGGCAGGCATTCCGGATCCAGCGTTTTCCGTTCACGCGGATGGTAGCCGCGCTCGACGCGATCCGATCGAGCACATTTCGGAAGCTTTCCCTCGCTGCACGGGCTTGCACGGAGAAGGCTTCCTCGGCAGGAGGCCAGGCTATGAGCCTCGGCGAGCCCACCCCATCGTCATCGAGGTAGGAAGTCAGGAATCCATCCAGGGATATACAGGAGTCAGGGAACCAGGATGCGGTCGCACCAGGAAGCTCCCGGCCGCGAAAGGCAGGGCTGAACTGCAGGGACAGGATAGCGGCTCCAGGGTGCCGCTTCCTGAGCTCTGAGGCAAGGTAGCCCATGCACGCGCCCAGGATGAGAATAGTCGTTACTGGCCGCGAGCCAGGCAATTCCGGGAGGCGGAACTCGCCCTGCCCATCGATGAAACGCCGCGCTTCCTGCTCGGGATCCCAGGTCGAGTGCAGGTTCCTGCCAGCATAGCTGCAGGTCGGCTGTCCATTGCGGGCGCTCGAAAAGACAGGTGTAAGGGCCAGCGCAATCACGGCATTAGCCGTGTGCGAAGCTGATGATCGCGGCGTCTAGCTGGGAGTCCTGGGCGGAAAAGCGGGCCGCATCGATATGGGCCTTCGATAGCGAAGGATGCGAGGCTAGGGCAAGCCTGAGCGAGCGTAGGAGCTGAGCTACCACTATTTCAGGATCCCAGGGATACGAAGGAGCGGCGACCGTAATGAGGTGACCGGAACTGTAAAAGGACAGACAGGGATCACCCAAGGCATTTTCAATGGCTACGGCTAAGGTGGCGCTGGTTTCTTCCAAAGTCAGGGAGCTGTGACCCTTGGCAGCAATGAGCTCTTCCCGCGCTATCCTGAGGCCAATGACGCCTTCAGCCTTGTCCATCGATTCCAGGGCGCTTCGAAGCGCTGCACGTTCGAGGGGTGGAAGGGGATCGCGTCTTCTGGAAAGCTGCGATACCTGTCCAGCTATGTCCGAGGGAGGAGGAATGCCAGAACCGAAAGGAACGGCCCCTCCCGGGGCCGTCTGATGCAGGGCGATGCCGGTTTGGCGGCTCGCCTTCATAAGGAGCCCCATACCTACACCAGGCCCAGTTCCTCAAATAGCCTTTTGTAGGTGTCAAAGTGCTGGGAGTGTGCGAATTCCTCGATCTTTTCTTCCGGGAGCGAATCAAGCAAGGCATCAAGATAGGACAGAACGCTTCTGATATCACTCTTGAGCTTGTCCGAAGCATCGACCGGTTTGGCTGCAGCAGCTGCCATGAGGCTACCCGAGGGTGCTGAAGCATCGTCGACTGAGCTGAGGTGCTTCGATGCGGGGACTATTTCTTCCTCATCCAGTCCCTCGTCGAGGCCGATTTCATTCTCGAGGCTGTCTGCAACTTCGAAGCTGCCTTCCGACCCTGGCATGGACGAGAAACTGATGTCTTCATTCCCGTCCGCATCCGGCGAATCGACAAAGAGGGAATCATCAAGTGCGCTTGGCATGTCATCAGAGAGGTCAGGAGAGACAACCTCGTCCTCACTCCGGTCAGGCCTTCCCTTGGAAGATTCCTTGGCAAGATGCCCATCAGACCGTATTTCGTGATGGAGGCTATCCTCAGGCGAAAGATCGGACTCGAGATCCTCGAACTCAGCATCAAGCGGATCAGCGACCAAGCCGGCCTTGTTCGCGGTCTCTCCGTCGAGCAGGGCAATTTCCCCGAAATCCTCGTCATCGATTTCCTCGACCGCTTCCGCGCTCGGTCCGAGATCAAAGGTACCGCTTTCAAAGGAGGGAACATTCGGCGGCATCTCGAGGGTGATATCAGGCAGACCTGCTGCATCATCCTCGTCAAGTGGCAGGTCTCCGGAAAGGTCGTCTTCTCCCAGATCAGCCTCGAGTGCGAGCTCAGAGAAATCGGGTTCGACTAAGGAAACTTCCGCGAAACCACTGTCATCGGTATCGTCAAATATGGAGTCGTCGGCGATGGGCTCTTCAAGATAGCTCGTATCGTCCGGCGCCTGGGTGCTCGGAGCGACCCCTTCGTCAGCGAGCTGGGAGAGGAACTCCGATTCATCGGGTGCAGCTGCTTGATCGAGGGAGGATTCCGGAACTAATGGCTCGTCTTCAAGGCTGATGCGTGCAACAGGCTCATCCATCGCTTCTGCTGCGACTTTTGAGGAAACCTCGGAGTAGTCACCGGATTCTGGCAGGAGAGGCTCATCAGGAAGGCTGGAATCAGGAGCCAAGCCAGCGGCGGCCAGGAAATCAATCTCATCCGAGGGCGGTGCAACGCTTTCACCGGGGCTTTCTTCCGTAAACGCAGCACTGCTCAGCATATTGTCGAGTTCGTCGCCGGTCAGCGTGATCTTCTCGTCGTCCTCGTCATCGAAGAAGCCTCCGACGGTGGGGGTCAGGGGCTCAGGGACGGGAATCGGAAGGGGAATCACGGGCGCGCTTTCAGGCGCAGCCGGCAATGGAGCCGGATATGCTTCAGGGCGAACCGATACTAGCTGCGATTTCAGGGCTACAAGCTCCGAACGAATCGATGAGAGCTCATTGGCAATCTTGAGGAGGAGTTCATTTGCGAGGCTGGTCTCGGCCTGGGCGGGGGCTACTGCGACTGGGGCAGAGGCGGCCGCGCGCCGTGGCGCCTGGGGCTTGGAAGGTGTTGAAAGATCCTTTTCGAGGGCTGCCATGTCATCGAAACCTGCCGCTTCCGCATCGGATGTGTCAAGGAAATTATCGAAGCCTGTAGTCTCGGCACTACCGGGATCGGAGGAATCCTCGAATTCCGGGGCCTGGATCGTGTCATCAAACTGGAGATCGATGTCGTTGGCGTCGAATCCCGCATCGTCATCAGTCGAGGCCGGTTCACCGATCACAGGTTCCTCTTCATCATCCATAAACTCATCGCTTACATCGTGGGTGAGGTCGGAAGCAGATTTTCTGGAAGGAGCCGTTGAATCCATATCGAGGAAATCTGAGGAGACATCCTCGAGTTCCGGAGCCTTGGATCCAGTTCCGGCATTCTCTACTGCCCCTGTCTTGGCCAAATCTTCTTCGATGTCCATGGAGAAATCCTCGAGTTGTGGAAGCTCATCAGGCTCGAAGGGTTCAGGAGTACCTTCTGCAAGCCCTTCTACCTGCGAGAGATCAAGTTCCGAGGAGGGATTGATATCCGGCGCAGAGAGTCCGGAATCGAGGTCATCCATCGTGAAATCGAAATCTTCCGATTCTTCGACCGCCGAAGCGACCTCTGCCGCTTTCTTGCGAGCTCCTGTCGGAGCATCCTCGCCAGGCTCGAAGTCCTCCATATCGGGCAGTGACATGAAATCGTCCTCAAGGTCCGGAACCTTGACTGCGGACGAAGCGCCACTAGGACTTTCCTCGATATCGTCAAAGGATCCCAACAGTTTCTCCTCCTCTTCGCTGAGGAAGGAGTCCTCGGGCAGGCGGTCGCCGTCTACAGGCAGGCTGAAGTCGTCAAGACCCAATTCGAGGTCGTCATCCCCCGAGATATCCTCGGGTTCTGCCTTGACCCAGACGCCATACTGCTCGAGTTCGTCCTTCTTGGTTGACGGACTCGATCTCTTGGCTGAGGGATCGGTTTCGGGACGTGCTGCCATGTCTACTCCGTATAGAGACGGTCGTTCAACTCAATATCGGCAGAAATTCCATCCATAGTGACGGCAACTTCTACTGTATGTCTCGCTTTTCCCCTTGTCAATGCGAGGATCGCCCGGGACCGGGGTCATGAAGGTCCGCAGCTGCGTCCATCATGGTCCGTGGCCGCGGCAGGGGAATCGCTGTTCCGGGTCATGAAAATGAATAAGCCTTCCGAAAATTGGAAGATGAAGAGGATCCTCGCCTCCAGGGCGATCACATCTATCTGGATTGCTTTTGGCAGCTACTCGTTGCTTGCCATAAGCACTGGTCCCGGAGGCCTCTTCGCGTGGCAGGCCATGGGCAGGAGCATTGATGCGATGCGGACCAATATGGAGACCCTGAAAGAGCGGAATCTTGAGCTCAGTTCCGATTTCGCCTCACTTCGCTCCGATCCCGACAGGGCGCAGCGTGAGGCGAGGGCACTGGGGTACCTCCCCGAGGGTGAATATGAGGTGGTCCTCTCCAGGTCAGGTGAAACAGTCAAGAATGCGGTTGGGCCTGGAGAAGCGCTGGCCTTCGAGCGCCCCGATTCGGCTCCGGACAGCCTGATCAAGAGCATTGCTCTCGGGGTCGGTCTTGTGTTCTTCGTTTTCGCCGATATCCCTTCGATGGCGGACCTGAGGAGTCCGAAGGGTCGGCGCAAGCCAGTCCGCAGTTCCAAGGCCCGAGAAAAGCCGCAGACGGATGGGCCCGTGCCGGATATCGCTCAGGCACCCTAAGCCCCGGCCACTACCATCACGCCTCGGAAGCAGCAGGGCTAGTTGAGCAAGGAGTTCGTGTCCGGAGTCTGCGTCGGCGGAGTATCTGACGGGCTCGGCTCGAAATCGGGGAGGTCGATGCGCAGTGTGGAGTTGACATTTGGCAGGCTGTCACCGTACATCCGCGATTGGTCCTCGAGGCGCTTGAGCAGCTTGGAATCGCGTTCGGCGCCATATTGATGCAAGT
>CAIJMU010000051.1 GCA_903821875.1 uncultured Spirochaetota bacterium | reverse complement strand
TCGCATATTTCCTCCGAATCATGCACCTTCCAAAGAATATTGATACCTATTGTCATCTATTCTGATATTGAATCCTTGCTGATCCGAAAGTTGCGTACTTTGGGACAAGCTCTATCTATGCGCTTCCCGTAGGACTGGGCGGCGCTTGACTGTCCTTGTGAAGGGTTCAAGGAAATGGCCAAGCAGCGTGTCGACGAGGATCTGAAAGTATTCAGCGACAGTCTTGGCCGAAACGCCCACATCGCGGGCGATGGCAGCGTAGCTCAGTTGTTCACCGTTCGATAGCGCAGACAGTTCCAGGAAGCGGTTGAAGGCGGGAATGTTCCGAACGAGGCCCTCGGCCTGGACCTCTTCCTTGAGATACTCGCCGCAGTAGTCCCGAAGATCGGTCCACGGATCCGTACCCAGAACGATCGGTGGCAGACCTCCGAATTGCAGGCGGTCAAGCAGATTGAAGTCGGGTATCTCGGCAAACGTGAGGGGATGCATGTGCGCTGTCTTCAGCCGCCCCGCAAGGTTCGTAGCTCCTGAACGACGAAGTTTCCTGGCGCTCGGCCTTCTCAAACTGCTCCCGGAGGAGGGCTGGCCGCGAGAGATACTCGAAGTAGACATCGGTCTTGAGAAGGTCGATGAGCTCGAAGTCGAGGCCCAGATTCCGAATAAACGTGCTCTTGCCAACCCTGCGGGGCCCGAGGAGGAGGTGGCTTCGCTCAAAATCAAGGTTCAGTCGCCGTTTCAGCATGTCTACTTCCGAATTGTATGATTTTCGGAAGTAGTGTTCCCGTCAATAAATTCCGGAAGGGCAGACCCCTCGGAGTATTGATGTTGGCCAATCGAGTCGGCCAGATTCTGTTGCACCCAGTCTGCCATCACCGAAGGTAAGCTACCTCACCCTGCTTTTCCCAATTCTCGTACGGGACCCTCGAGTTTGGTAGAAGGATGTCTAGAACTACCCCGCCCTTTGAGGGTTTCCCCCTCGCGGCAGAGATACCTTCCGGCCCTATAATTCTTGGTTTGGAGGAATCAGTGGCCCTCAACCATCCCTTTCGCATCGTCGGAGCCCTGCTCGCGGCTGTGCTTCTTTGCCTAGGCTGCAGGAATCCGGTGACTCCCGGCACCGACACGCGGACAACGGCGCAAAAGGCCCTCGATAGCCTCGGAAGCGCAGACTTCACCTTCCCGGATCTGGCGGGCAATAGCCTTGCCTCGCTGTCCACCAGCTTCAAGGTACCGGTGAAGTCCAAGGACGGTGCCTTCGATCTCTCCTGGACGGCGACACCGATGACCTTCTTCAGCAAGATCGACCCCGTAAGCGGGCAGATCTTCGTGAACATTCCTGACAGTGTGACGGAAGATTCGATTGTGAGCCTGACGGTAGCGGCGATGGCGGCGACTGCCCGAGACGCAGCTACGACTACAGCGGATGGCGGGGCCACCAAGACCTTCTCCGTGACTATCCACCCGATTACCGATACGACCCAGGCGGTCAATGCAGTGCTGAGCGGGCTGTCGGGCAATTTCCTTGATCTCTCGGGCAAGGATTCTGCCTCGAACGTCACGGGCAACTTTACCCTTCCCCAGACGGGGAGCTTCGGGACAGAGATCAGCTGGACGGTGACAGACTCAAACGGACAGCCGAGCACAGCGGTGACGATAGGAAGCAGCAGCGCTGCGCAGGTGACATCTCCGGCGACGGGATCGACAACTGCGAAGCTCACGCCGACAGTCAAGAAGAAGGGCGGCGCCGGAACCCCCGGAACGCCGATCACGATCACCGTGCCGGCAATAACTGCACAGGAAAAGGTCGACCTGGACGCCGCTGCCCTGCCTGAACTCATAGCCACTGCCCTCGTCAAGGCGGGCAAGGGCGACACGATAGCAGCAATTACGAGTGATTTTACCCTGCCGCTTGCGGGCGACCGTGGGACGACCATTGAATGGACCTTTACCGCTGCCCGCGTTACGACGGGGCCGGTAGCCTACACAGCGGCCAGTGGTGCAGTGCTCGTGACACAACCGACAAGTGATACGAGCCTGGCACTTGCGGGCACGGTTTCGATGACTGGCGCGACCGCTACCAAGACCATCACGGTCAAGGTGAAGGGTGGGGGAAGCGGGAGTACCGGCGGCACAGGGAGCAACTCGATCTCCGTCGTGGTAACCGACCCGACGACAAGCGCAAGCCTGTCCTTCCTCGATCCGGGTGGCGCGGTTATCACGAGCTATACCCTCAAGAAAGGGCAGACACAGACACTCAGCGCTTCCTTCACTGCTACTTCATATAATTGGTACCTAGATGGAAGCACAAGCGCTCCGCTTTCGGCCAAGGCTAGTTGCGACATCGACAGCGCGAATCTCGTCGACGGAAGGCACTTCCTGCTTATCGAGGCGACGACCTCCGAGGGTGTATTCTCCGGAACGATAGCGATTGATGTCGTGCCCCTGCCGAGCACTGGCCTGACCGTCACTGTCACTGCGCCGACGGCGGGCAGCTCGACGCTGACCTTCCAGAATTCGGGTGGTGCGACTATCACGACGATCATAATTAGTAAGACGACGCCCGTGAGCGTGAAGACCAGCTTCACGGCGGATAGCTGGGCCTGGTACCTAGATGATAATCTGAGCACGCCTATTTCCACGACGGCAACCTGCGCAGTCGATGCATCAAGCCTGGGCTATGGCAGGCACAGCCTGCATCTTGAAGCCAAGGTCGGTACAGCCTATTACTCGGGAAGTCTGCCCTTCGATGTGGGGGTGGCGCCATGAGGAGCCTGATGACCCCCGACTGCGCCAGGACGGCACTTTTCTCCAATCCTACCAACACAATCGATCCAAGGAGATACCAAGCCATGAAGAAGAGCATAGCCGCCGCGCTGTTCCGCGGCTCCATTGGACTTGTCCTCGTTTTGCTGGCCGCGTCCTGCGGTTTTTCTGGGTTTGGCCCCTCGGTACAGCCATCTGCTACCGGCAGTCTGAATCTCATAATTCTGCCGGATACGGAATCTCGGACAATCGCTCCGGCGACGGCCGACTTTCCTGCCGTCACGAAGTACCGCGTGGTCATGAGCCGCACGGGTTACAGCACCTTGGCCCAGACCTTCACGGCCTCGCCCTGCGCGGTGACGGGCCTCGAGGTTGGTAGCTGGACGGTAACCGTGGAAGGACTGTCGAGCGCGGACGTCAAGATCGCAAGCGGTACGACGACAGCAACCATCGCTGCCACTGGTACTAACAGTGCGAGCGTCACCCTGGCCTACATCCTCCTTGCCGCTACCGGCAAGCCAGGCTCGGCGAGCATCACCCTCGAGTTCCCGCACTCGGTAGGTATCGACGCAGTGACTGGCAGCCTTGACGGGACGCCCCTCACGCTGTCTGTTGCCGTCAAGAATGCGACAACGGACACGGTTATCTACTCGCCGAGCTCCGTCGAACTCGGCAATCCCCGACTTCTCATAACACTGAAGAAGGGCAGCGTAGCCCTGATGTATTGGAGCGAGCGGCTCTTTGTCTACCAGGGAATGGCGACGACGAAGAATATCACGCTGACGGCGTTGGACTTCGCCTTGGTGCCGGCTATGCCGACCGGCTTTATCGCGACGGCTTCGAGCACGAAGGTGACCTTGAAATGGGACAGTGTTGTCGTCGCGGAAAGCTATACTTTGAAGCGGAGCGACGGGGTGGGGACTACCTACACGACCCTCGCCTCAGGAAGCAGCCTTGCTGCGGGGACCCTCACCTACTCGGATACTACAGTTACCAAGGGCACGAGCTACAGCTACTCCCTCGAAGCGGTTAACGGCTATGGAAGCTCCACGGCAGCCACGGCGACAGCGACGATTCCGGTCTCATCCACAACACCCGGACTCTATGTCGTCGGTCACAGCAGCGATGCCAATGATGTATTGGTCGCCGGCTATTGGGTGGATGGAGCCTGGCACAGTCTGCCCCAACTCTCGACCACCAAAATGTCCGCGGCTCGGCCCATCGTCAGTGAGGGAGGCGACCTTTACATCGGTGGATTCTGCAGCAACGACAGTGGTGTCTTCATTCCCGGCTACTGGAAGAACGGAACCTGGGTCGGCTTGATTGGCGTGGCAGCCAGCTACAATGGCCAGGTTGCCGACCTGATAGTTGTCGGCACTGATGTCTACGCCTCCGGCAACTGCAAGGATGCTTCAGGACCGAACGCCCAGAACATTCCCGGTTACTGGAAGAACGGCACATGGAACAGCCTGCCCCGCCTCGACAACACCATGTACCACGAGGCGTTCAAGATCGTAGTAGACGGCAGCGATGTGTACGTTTCCGGTGTGAGTCAGGGCGCGGCCGCCGTCGAAATCCCCGGATACTGGAAGAATGGCACATGGGTTGCACTCCCCGCGTTTAGCACCGGTCATTACAATAGGGCCCTTTCAATGGCTGTGGTAGGGGGGCATATCTACGCTGTGGGAACTTGCGACAACTCTGGAACAAGTCCGAGGCTTGAGGTTGCCTGTTTCTGGAAGGACGGAGTCCTTACTTCCCTTACTCCTACTGGTACCACTAACAGTCAGCACCCGTCGTCTATTGCCGTAGTTGGTTCGGATATCTATGTTGGCGGCGAAGATTGGGTCGGCAGTTACCAGATACCCGGGTATTGGAAGAACGGAACGTGGACTGAACTCAGTCGACTCGACTCGACCCATTCAGGAACCGTGACGACGATAGCGATGCTGGATTCAAGTCTGCATGCGGTTGGAAGCAGAAAAGATGCCAACGCCGTTTCGGTGGCTGGCTACTGGAAAGGCGGAACCTGGACCCCGCTTCCCGGAATTTCGACGACGAAGAACTCCTACGCTTACGGTATTCTTCTGGTTCAGTGAAAAGCTGATCCCGGGCTGACGCAACCCGGTGTGCCTTCCTTACAGGGAAGGCACACCGGGTGGAACGCGATGATGCCGAACAAGAAGCCCCCCTTCTGGGGGCTTCTTCAACCCAGGGGGGGGGCCAGGGAAAAAAGCAGGGGGGATACTGTCAAGTCTGTGGAACACAAACTGCCGAAAGTCAAAACTGCGCAGAGGCAAGATAAAACTCAAAATGAGATTGTCCTGAGACTCTGAGCCATGTCCGATAATCTCGGCCACTTTGAGGGTTTCTACCCGGCAGCCAAGGATAAAGAAGAGGTTTATTCTCGATTCCTTGGAGGAATCAGTGGCGTTCAATCATCCCTTGCGTAGTGGCGCGGCCCTGCTAGCGATCGTGTTTCTTTGCGTAGGCTGCAGGAATCCGGTGACTCCAAGCACCGATACGCGAACGACGGCGCAAAAAGCCCTCGATAGCCTGACGGGCTTCGAGTTTCCGACGCTCACTGGTTCGACCAACGACCTGAGTTCGCTTTCAACCAGCTTTATGGTACCGGTGTTGACTGCCGACGGAGTCTATGCCCTGTCGTGGACAGCTACGCCCATGACCTACTTCAAGAAGATCGACCCGCTGAGCGGGCAGATTTTTGTGGCTATTCCGGATTCGGTGACCGCCGACACCCCCGTGACCCTCACCGTAACCGCAATCCCGACTGCCAGCCGCAGCGCCGCCGAAGTGTCGGGGACTGAGGGTGCGACCAAGGACTACAGCGTGGTTATCCACCCGATCGCTGATACGGCGACGGCGGTGGCTGCGGTACTCGGAGGGCTGAGCGGAAATCTCCTCGACTTTTCCGGCAAAGACGATGTCGACCATGTCTCGGGCAACTTCGAGCTGCCGAGCGTAGGGAGTTTCGGCACCGAGGTCGAGTGGGTATTGGCCACGCCGGCGGGATCGAGGGCTACGACGGTAGGCGGCCTCACGCTGACGCCCGGCAATCCAGCGACTGGCGCGCCTGCCAGCGTGACGGTTATCACATCGACGACGACGAGCTCGACGGCGACCCTCACGCCGACAGTCAAGAAGAAGGGCGGCAGCGGAGCCACTGGAACCCCCGGAACGCCGATCACGATCACCGTGCCGACAATAACAGCACAGCAAAAGGTCGACCTGGACGCTGCTGCCCTGTCCGAGCTCGTGGGCAACGCCCTCGTCAAGGCAGGCAAGGGCGACACGATAGCTGCAATTACGAGTGATTTTACCCTGCCACTTGCGGGCGACCGGGGGACGATCCTCGCGTGGACCTTTGCCGCTGCCCGCGTGACGACGGGTCCTGTTGCCTATACGCCAGCCAGCGGTGCAGTGCTGGTGACGCCTGCTGCCACGGATACGAGCCTGGCCCTTGCGGGCACTATCTCGATGGCGGACGCGAACCCAAAGACCATTACCATCAAAGTCAAGGTGAAGGGTGGGGGAGGCAGCAGCGGCACTGGGAGCAACTCGATCTCCGTCGTGGTAACCGACCCGACGACGCCGGGGACAAGCGCAAGCCTGTCCTTCCTCGACCCGGGAAGCGTGGCCATCACGAGCTACACCCTCAAAAAGGGGCATACGCAGGCACTCAACGCTTCCTTCGAGGCGACTTCATATAGTTGGTACATAGATGGAATTACAGGCACTTCGCTATCAAGCACGGCGAGCTGCAATGTCGACAGCACGAATCTCGGCTACGGGAGGCATTTCCTCTTCCTCGAGGCGACGGGAACCTCCATCATCCTTTCGGGCAGCATCGCCATCGATGTCGTACCTCTTCCGGAGCCCGGACTGGCTGTCACGGTAGCCTTGCCTGCGGCAGGAAGCTCGGTCCTGACTTTCCAGGACTCCGCCGCTGCAACCATCACGACTATCATAATTAGGAAGACAACGCCGGTGGAAGTAAAGACTTCCTTCGCTGGCTCCAGTTTTGCCTGGTATCTCGATAACGATTTTGCCACGAAGGCTTCAACGACTGCTACCTGCACTGTCGATGCTGCAAGCCTCGGATACGGCCGCCACAGCCTTACCCTCGAAGCCAAGGTCGGAGACATAGTCTACTCAGGCACGTTGCCCTTCGATGTGGGGGCGGTTCCATGAACAAGCTGATTTCATGCCGGGCTGGGACGGCGCTTTCCATAAATCTTTCGACCACATTCGCGACAAGGAGATACTGCGCCATGAAGAAGAGCATAGCAGCCGTGCTGTTCCGCGGCTCCATCGGACTCGCTCTCGTATTGATGGCCGCAGGCTGCGGCTTTCCGGGATTTGGCCCCTCGTTACAGTCCGCTGCCACGGGCAGCCTGAATCTCACTATTACGACTGATTCGGCTTCCCGGACCATCGCCCCGGCGACGGCCGACTTTCCGGCCGTAACGAAGTACCGTGTGGTCATGAGTCGCACGGGATTTAGCACCTTGGCGAAGACCTTTACAGCCTCGCCTTGCTCGGTAACCGGCCTCGAGGCTGGTGCCTGGACCGTGACCGTGGAAGGACTCACGAGCGCTGACGTCAAGGTCGCCAGCGGCACGACGACTACCACCATCGCTGCCACTGGTACCAACAGCGCGAGCATCACCCTGGCCTACGTGCTTGCCGCGGCCGGCAAGCCAGGCTCGGCGAGCATCACCCTCGAGTTCCCGCACTCGGTCGGCATCGACGGGGTAAGCGGCAGTCTTGACGGGACGGCCCTCACCCTGGCTGTCGCCGCCAAGGACGCGACAACGGACACGGTGGTGTATTCGCCTAGTTCGGTCGAACTGGGCAACCCCCGGCTTCTGATGACACTTAAGAAGGGCAGCGTTGTGTTGATGCATTGGAACGAGCGCCTGGTGATTTATCAGGGTCTGCCGACGACGAAGACTGTCACGCTGGCGGCGGCAGATTTTGCATCGGCGCCGGGAGCGCCGACAGGCGTCACGGCGACGGCCGCCAGTGATGGTATCACGCTCTCGTGGACGAATATTGCTGTAGCGGAGAGCTATGCGATCACCAGAAGCACCGATGGCACGACCTACGAGAATCTAACCGGAGCAACAGCGCTGGTGGCGGGAACCACGACCTACAAGGACACGAGCGCCGTCGCCGGAACTGCCTATACCTATAAGATCGTGACGAAGAACGGCTATGGCAGTTCCACCGCTGCGACCTCAAGTTCTGCCACCGTTCCAACCTTCAACGAGACTGCCTTCAACGCCGATGTGAACACTGTCTACTACGGGGGCTTGTCTATCAGTTCCGGCAAGATCTACGGCACTTTCTATGTCTCGCCCGCCACTACGACCGAAGAGGGGAACTCCGTCACCTGGACCATCACCTCAACTGATGCAACCAAGCCTATACCCGCGGGCACCTACAAATTCGGGACTGAGACGGGAAATTCCCGGACAGTGACCTGGGTCCAGCCGGATGTTGCCGAGGACATTCCTTTTCGACTCACCGCAACGGTGACTGATGGCACACATACTGGCACCAAGAACTTTGACCTTACAGCCCTCAGGGTGAGCAATCGCCTCTGGACCGATGTCGCAGCGAGCGACGACGGCAACTATATCCTTGGTGCGTGCAATTCCGGCTCCTATACTGGAACTTTCTACTCCTCGAATGACTCCGGAACCACCATCAAGATTCAAGGAAGGGGGAATAGTTGTCTCGCTGTCGGCATGGACAAGACCGGCATGTACCAGGCCGCACTGGAAATCAGCTACGAGAAGAATAGCGAAGGCAATCTCCAGTCCAAGGCCTATATCTGGATTTCCGAGAACTATGGAGCTACCTGGACGCGGACCGATCCCTGGCCTGGCGCACCCGCGACCTTCGCGGACATGTTCGTCTCCCCGGAGAAGCAGACGGCTTCGGGAAAGCCCCTCATCGCACTTGTCGAGTCCGGTGCGCGCATGGTCTCCCTGGACTTCGGCGCGACCTGGCCTACCGACCACAAGACTGTCGATGACAACGCGAACAACACGCGATGGAACAAGGTCAAGGGATCGGGCGATGGCAAGATCCTCCTTGTTCGTCGTATCGACAGCACCGGGTACAAGGTCCAGGGCCTGAGCCGCTCCAACGATTGGGGTGCGACCTGGACCACCATGGTCACGCCAGATAGTGTCTTTACCAGCGCCGTGAAAATTGGCACCGACTACTGGTGGAACAACATGGGGATAAGTCGGGACGGCCTCACCATCGTTCTTACCGCCTCGACATACTTAGTGCAAATTTCTATCGATTCTGGAAGCACATGGAATGCCAGCGACCTTCGCTCGGCTTGCACCCCTAACAATCCCGTGGATACCCAGTGGGCTGGTTGCCTTGAGGCTTCACCCGATGGCTCCTTCTTCGTAATCGGCGACCACTCGGGGAAGTATGGCCTAATCTCCTTATCCCTCTCGCCAACAGTCGGTAGATGGACCCCAATTTGGGCAGATAATACTAAGGATTTCCCGGAAGGGACGCCCAAGGTGTTCTCACTGGCCATCACCGGAGTCAGCACTCCCACCGGGGTTGTGGCTGTTTCGAGCAACCCCTCCGACGGAACGGGCGGGAAGCTTTACTCCTTTGGCATAAAAGACAACCTTGTGCAGGGAACAGGGAAGAAGATTCTGTACTAACTGTAGTGTCGAGACCCTGGTTGCTGGGGCGGTCCTTCGGGACCGCCCTTTTTTATATGCGCCCGGCAGGGCGCAGCTACTTGCGCGGGTCTGACCCTGGACTATCGAAACACCGCCATCGCTGGCAATTTACCGAAACACAAACGATATTGAAAAAGCGATGAGGAGGATGCCACCATGACACAAAGATACAATTTCGGCTTGCCTGTCCTGCTGATGACCCTGTTGACGCCACACCTAGCCTTTGCCCAGACCAAGGACCTCCCGTGGAAGATGGCCGTAGTCAAGATGGAAGCCGGCAAGGACGTCTCTGTCCCCTTTAGCCGCCCCCTGGCATTCCGCGACGGGGACAAGTTTTTTCTGGTCATCGTCCCCGGTGCCGATGGCTTTATCGACGTGCTCTACGAGGACACTTCCGGGCAGCTCGCGGTGCTTTACAAAGGCGCGGTCAAGAGCGGTGCCGCAGTCATCCTTCCGGGAGCGACCCAGGCCTTCGAAGTGACGCCTCCGGACGGTACAGAGAAACTCCACGTCTTTTTCGGTGCACAAGCCCCGGCCTCCGTCGAGGCTCTGTTCAAAGCGCTGCCTGCCAGCTCGGCCAAACTTCTGGATGCCATAGCTGCCTACAAGACCTCGCTCTCGCGCCTTGCCGAAGCTCCTGAGAAGCCGGTCCCCATGGGTGGGACACACCGGGGATTGCTCGACGCAGCGATGACCGAATTCAAGGGTAAGGATGCCTATGTCAAAACCATCCGTTTCGACCATTAAGCTGCATTCTCCTGCCACGCTCATTCCGCTCGGAGTCTTTGCCGCCCTGCTCTTGCTTTCCCTCACGGGCCTGTTCCAGACCTGGGACCGGGCCTGGTCTGATCTTTGGCTCAGGACTCGTATCAGCATCCAGCCGCTTCCGCTGAACCCCCGTATCATACCAGTTGATCTTAACGACAGGGCGGAACGCAACCTCGGAGTGGCGGTAGACAGTAGGAGGGCTTTTGCCGACCTGTTTACGGTGCTCGGAGACGGGAAACTCGCAGGCGGGATGGACTTCCTCTTTTCCGGGAGCGCCGATCCTGCGGCAGATGCAGAGATGGTCGCAGCTGCCTCGAAGATGGATGGCCTCGTCCTCGCCGTAGTGCCGATCGACCAGGGAACCAACAAGTTCACCGGCAAGGAACTTTCAGCGGAGGAGGCCGCAGTCCTCAGGAGCCAGCTCTGGCATCCCAATGTCAAGAACGCGGGTCGCATTCCCGTGGCTGAGACCTTCCTCCTTCCGAACCTCTCCCTTGCCAAGAGCAGCACCTTCCTGGGCCACATCGGCGTAAGGCCCGACAGCGACGGTCTCTATCGCAAGACCGCGCTCTTTTTCAGATGGGAGGGCGGCTATATGCCCAGCCTGGCGCTGGCCCTGGCGGCTTTCAAGCTCAAGATCGATCCCTCACAGGTCACGATCGACGCGGGGCGCCTTGTCGAGTTGCCGGCAAAGGATGGCGCCATCAGGATCCCGGTCGACGAGGAAGGCTACGCCTGGATACCCTATCCTGGTAGTTGGGACAAGGGCTGGAAGCGCATCCCGATGGACAAGGTCGTTGCGGCGGCGGCGGACGTCGACCTGGAAAGCGAAATGCTGGACGCGCTGGGCGACGGACTGGTCATAGCTGCCGATCTTACGACCAGCCACAAGGACTTCGGCAGTGGTCCTTACCAAATGGTCGAGCGACAAGCCTCCCGAGCTGGTTCACGCCTTCCTCTCCGATTACCTTGAGTCCATGGCCACCATCCTTTTCGCGCATGGCGGCACCGTTGACAAGTTCATGGGAGACGGGATACTTGCGTTTTTTGGCGACCCCTTCGAACAGCCCGACCACGCGGATCGCTGCGTCCGGGCGGCGATGGACATGCAACTCAGGGTCAAGGAACTCCGCAGCGTGTGGGCCCCCAAGGCGGGCATCGACCTGAAGATACGCATCGGCATCAACACCGGAAGGGTCATCGTCGGCAATCTCGGATCAATTACTCGTATCGAGTACACCGTGATAGGTTCGGCCGTCAACCTCGCGCAGCGCATGGAGAGCAATGCCCCCCTCGAAGGGATCCTTGTGACGGGCGAAACGAAATCGAGGCTCGGCGACCGCTTCCGCTTTTCGCCACTTGAAGTAAAGGTGAAGGGCTATGACAACTGTTTCGAGGCCTATGTGGTAGAGGGGCAAGCGTAGTGGTATCGGCAGGCTGCGAAGGGTCCCCGTAATTTCTCAGGTAATCGCCTTGACTCCAGCAATGGAGTTGGCAAATGCTTGGCATATGCTGAAGATGAGCCATGCTAGCCTTTTCCGCAATGGTCGGAATCAGGCCGTACGGATTCCCCGGGAAATGGAATTGCCCGGCAAGGAAGTGATCATCTATCGGGAGGGGATCAAATTGATTATTGAACCGATAGATACGCCCAAGAATTTGATCGAAGTGCTTGAGGGAATGGCGCCTATCGATGAGGAGTTGCCGAATGTAGATATCGGCTTGCTGACCCTGGATGATATCCGCTTATGACGGGAGACAGGACACATCTTCTGGATACCAACATCCTGTCCGCCCTTGCAAAAGATCCCCACGGCAGGGCTTTTGGACGTCTCCAGGCACTGGGAGCCGAGCGGATTTGCACAAGCGTCATTGTCGCCTGCGAAATCCGCTTTGGACTTGCAAAAAGAGCTTCGGCGGCATTGACCGAAAGGCTCTCCACTATGCTTGCCGCGCTCGAGATTTTGCCGCTTCTGCCGCAGATGCAGGAGCATTATGCTGAAATTCGCGTGCATCTTGAGAAGGCTGGACTGCCCATTGGTCCCAATGTTTTGCTCATTGCAGCCCAAGCTCGTAGCCTCGGCTTGACTGTCGTGACCGACAATGTTGGCGAGTTCTCACGAGTCCCTGGATTGTTTGTTGAGAATTGGCTGGAATCTGGCTGACGGGCCTGCGGGGTCTGACCAGGAGAATGGCAAGGAATTGGAGAAATCATATAAGGGCAGTTTCAATGTGAGAATGCCCGGCCAATTGAAGATCGCGCCAAACTGCTCCGCCGTTTTTCCTCATAGGTATGCGAGGTCTGGTTGCGCGCCTGGTGAAACTCCATCCAGCGTGGCAGGTCTTCGATGAGGCGGGACTCTGCGGCAAGCCGGAAGAGCTCGCGTCGCGGCACTCCGTCTACCGAGGCGGACCCGACATTCTCCTCGAGCCAACGCTTCATGAACTTCCAGCATAGCTCGTAGTTGAATTCAGAAATTCTGTACGACACCGGCGCGCAGGCCCTCGTGGAGTGAGGCATCGTCGGGGAAACGCACGAGGGCGGAATCACGAGTCGCCAGAACGCGCTCCAGCGAGGCGATCGCCTTCTTGAGGCTGCTGAGGTCGAGCTTCATCGCTTGATCCTAGCCTCGCCCGGGAGCAACCACAAACGCCATTTTGCCAAACCCCTCCGCGTAGCTATCTTCCAGGCAGTGATCGGAGGAGTTCCCATGTTTTCGAAATCCGCATCTCGATACCCTGTCTTCCTTGCCTTGGCACTGTTCTCTCTATCCGCCTTCGCCCAGCAGGGCCCCCTGCCCCTCGTTCCCACGGTGGACCCTGTCCGCTACTCGGGGCTCTGGTATGAGGTGGCGCGCTTTCCCCAGTTCTTCGAGAACAACCTCGTCGGGGTGACGGCGAAGTACGATATACGAGCCGATGGCAGGATCGATGTTACCAATGCGGGCTTCAAGGGCAAGCTCGATGGGCCTCCCAGCGTAGTCCATGCCATCGCCCGCGTGCCCGATCCGGCAAAGCCGGCAGCCCTCAAGGTGAAATTTTTCGGACTCTTCGAGGCTGATTACCTCATCTTCGGCCTCGACGAGGTCGGCTACAGCTGGGCCCTGGTCGGCGACAATTCCAGGAAACAGCTCTGGTTCCTGTCCCGCAGTCCGACCCTCGACGAGGCTACCCTCGCTCGGATGCGGGAGCTGACGGTGGCCAGCGGCTACGATATCTCGAAGCTGGTTACAGTCCCGCAGCGCTGACTCCCGTAGGCGAGGCGGATTGGGCCGGGCTATCATTGCCCCATGGCACTGGATATAGGGAAGGCATCGGGAAGGGGAGGCGTGCGGAGCGCCACCTCACTGGGCACACTGGTAGGGGCCCTGACCTATTCGATGTGGGGGCTTTTCCCGCTGTACTGGAAGCGGCTTTCCGGCATCGAAGCCTTCCAGGTGCTGTCCCACCGCATCGTCTGGGCTGCTGCTTTCTGCATACTGCTTCTGGTACTGACAGGACGTCTCGGCGTCCTTGCCGAGATTGCCCGGAGCAGGAAGCGCCTCCTGGTCGCGGCCCTTGCCGCCTTCCTGGTGACAATTAATTGGGGTGTATACATTTGGGCTGTCAACGCAGGCCATATTATTGATTCGGCCCTTGGCTATTATATTAATCCACTTTTTTCCGTAGCCTTTGGGGCGATCTTCCTCAGGGAGAGGCTCGATCGATTCACGATCGCGGCTGTGAGCATTGCGGCTGCCGGCGTCATCGCGGCTACAGTCATGTTGGGAAGGCCTCCGATCATCCCCCTGGTCCTGGGCTCCAGCTTCGGGCTCTATGGCCTTGTGAAGAAAAAGGCAGCCCTCGATCCGGTTGCAGGGCTCGCGGTCGAGACCCTCGTTTTGTCGCCCTTCGCCCTGGCCTTCCTCCTATCCAGGCACCTAGCCGGTGCTGGAGGCTTTGGCGGTCCCGACGGCATTGCTACCCTGATGCTTGCGCTTGCAGGTCCGGTCACCGCCATCCCGCTCATGACCTTCGCCTTCGCCACCAACCGCATCACCCTCCAGAGGCTTGGCTTTGTCCAGTACATCTCCCCCAGCCTGCAACTCCTCCTTGGGATCTTCCTGTATCGCGAATCCATCTCGCCGGCGATGACGGTTGCCTTCGTTTCGGTCTTCGTGGCGGTGATCATCTATGCGGGAACCCGTCGCAGGCTCTGAATCCTTGGTGGGGCATGGATGAGGGTTTACCCCCTTACTCGTGCCAGAAATATCCGATAGCTGTTGATCCTACCTTGTGGCTTGGCCGCTTCGCTGTTATACCAAAGCGAACGTAAATCAGCCGCGCCATCCGCAGATTTTTCATGGGGCGGCACAAAGGAGAGCAGCATGAAGAAGTCAGCGAAGTTCATTCTCCTCGCCCTCGCCTTCGCCCTTGTGGCGGGAGCGGCGGCTTGGGGACAGCCGGCGGCGGGGAGCAATCTCACCATCGGCATCCTCCTCGTCGGTCCCTACAACGACCACGGCTGGAGCCAGGCTACCTATGATGGCCTGACCTATGTCACCCAGAAGGTGGCGGGGACCAAGATGGTCTACATCGACAAGGTGAATCCGGCCGACCGCCCGGGCACCACGGCTTCCCAGCTTGGCGAGAGCCTCGTCGAGCAGGGCGCGAAGATGGTCATCTTCAACTCCGATGACATGTCCGACGAAGCCGCCAAGTTCGCGGCTGCGCACCCGGACATCTTTGTCATCTTTGCCTCCGGTGACACGACCTGGAAAGACGGGAAGAACTTCAAGAACCTCCCGAACATGGTCTGCATCATGGGCAAGATGGAGTACATGAAGATGGTAGCCGGCGTTGCCGCCGCCATGACCACCAAGACCGGCAAGATCGGCTTCCTCGGGCCCCTCATCAACGACGAGACCCGCCGCCTGGCCGCCGCCGCCTACCTCGGCGCCAAGTACGCCTGGGTCACCTACCTTAAGAAGGATATTTCCAAGCTCGATTTCAAGGTTACCTGGATCGGCTTCTGGTTCAACATCCCCGGCGTCACCTCCGATCCCACCCAGGTTGCCGATGATTTCTTCAATTCAGGCTATGATGTCGTGATTTCCGGCATCGACACCACCGAGGCTGTCGCCGAGGCCGCCAAGTTCCAGGCCAAGGGCCAGAAGGTCTGGGCAGTCGCCTACGACTACAAGGATGCCATCAACGAGGGCAAGACTGTCGCCCTCGGCGTTCCCTACTTCAACTGGGGTCCCTCCTTTGCCGTCGCCGCCAAGTCGGCCATGGGCGGTTCCTGGAAGAGCCACTGGGAATGGAACGCTCCGGACTGGAAGAACATCAACAATCCTGACACCTCCGCCATCGGCTTTGTCAAAGGTTCTGTCCTCACCAAGGACGCCTCCGCCGCCGTCGACAAGTTTATCGGCGAGCTCGGCAAGGGCCTCAACCTCTGGACCGGCCCCCTCGACTTCCAGGACGGCAGCGCCTTCCTGAAGGCCAAGGAAGTCGCCACCGACAAGCAGATCTGGTACCTGCCCCAGCTCCTCAAGGGCATGTCAGGACAGAGCGTCTCCAAGTAAGCGCTTGATCGATCATTCCTGATCCCGAAGGGGCTGTCCGAAGGCGGGCAGCCCCTTTTTTGAGAGTCTGGCAGGGTCCGATCTACTTGATGATGCTGAACGCAGGCTCACCCGTCTTCGCCGTGCGCCGATATGGGCCTGAGAGAAGTTTGGAAGACACATTCTCAGGGGCTTCCCTGACTTAGATAGGTCTGTCCCCCAGGGTGGCTCAGCCTCGCAACCGCACAATTCCTCTTGACAATCCCAGCTTTGTCCCCCACATATAAGATGTCTGATATCTGATATCAGGTCACGACGCTCGATGTAGTGTGGAGGAAGGTAGTACGAAGCAGCTTACCCGGACATCCCTCGATGTCGCCGTCCATGACCATATTGTCCAGCACATCCTGGGCAATGGGCTCAAGGCGGGAGACCCCCTCCCCTCGGAAAAGCAGCTGGCGGATGACTTGGGTGTTGGCCGGAGCTCGATACGGGAAGCGGTCAAGAAGCTCCAGTCCCTGGGAATAGTCGAGGTCAAGCACGGCACGGGGCTTTTTGTCAGAGAAAGCAACTTCGATCCACTCCGGGAAATGGTCGGCTATGTCATCCGCTTCAGCCCGCGCGCCCTCGAGGAACTAGGGAAGGTCAGGTTCCTCCTCGAAAGGGCAGCCATCGAAGAGGTTGTTCCCCTGATCGGGCAGGAGGATATTCGCACGCTAAAGGAGATCCTTGAGCGCTGGAGCCAGGTTGCGGCCAGCGGTAGGCCCTGGGACCACTTCGACAATGAGTTCCACCGTGTCCTCTACGGTCCCCTGGGCAACACCATGCTCACCATGCTGCTGGAAGAATTCTGGGCTGCCTTCGAGCAGCTTGACGACCCCATCCTCCACGAGATCAGGCCAGCCGACGAGGTGATCGGGGATCACCGGGGCATCCTCGAGGCGGTGATCGCCGGGGACCCGGCCCTTGCACGGCTCAGGCTCACCCAGCATTTCGAGCATCTACAGAACTGCATAGTACTCATGCGCGAAGGGAAGGACCGGCCATGAGGCTTCCTTGTCCCGCAGCCTTCAAGACCATCATCGACCCAGAGGGTCGAAAAGGAGACTGACATGTCTAATAAGAACGAGACGAACAAGGGCGGTGACTCGTCCGGCCGCGGTTCTGTCGCGGGGTACAAGGTGAATTTCCCTGCCCGCATGCGGGCCTACACCGAGGCTGAGATCGCCGCAGTCGTCGATGTCATGCGGAACGGGGAGGTCCAGACCCAGGGACCTTGCCTGAAGAAGTTCGAGGCCGACTTCAAGGCCTACTCAGGGGCGAACTACGCATTTGGCGTCGACAACTGCATGAACGCCCTGCGCCTCGCCTCCATCCTCTGCCGCATCGGCCCCGGGGACGAGGTGATCGCCCCCGGCTATACCTTCTGCGCCTCGGCCATACCCTTTGGTACGACCGGTGCCACCCTGGTCTGGGCTGACATCGACAAGGACACCTGGGTCATCGATCCGGTCGACATCGAGCGGAAGATCACCAAGCGGACCAAGGTTCTCCTGGTGGTGCATCTCCTGGGGATGCCAGCGGACATGCCTGCCATCCTCAAGATTGCCGAAAAACACGGCCTCCGCATCGTCGAGGACTGCGCCCAGGCACCGGGAGCTGCCCTCCACGGAAAGAAGCTCGGAACCTACGGCGACTTTGGCTGCTTCAGTTTCCACGGAGCCAAGAACATCACCACCTTAGGCGAGGGCGGGATGCTCACGGTCAAGTCCGACGCGGACGCAGCCCTCGTGCCGGGTCTTCGCCATGACGGCCTTCGCCCCTTCCCTGCGGGACGCGAACGCTACTGGGTGCCGGCCATGACCAATGTCGACCTCGACATCGAAAAGGTCTGGCCCAACAACTTCAGCATCGGCGAAGCCCAGTGCGCCCTCGGCAGCGAGCTTCTGAAGACCCTCGACGAAAAGAACGATGTCGTCATCGCCCAGGCGGCGAAGCTCCGCGCAGCCCTCAAGGATATTCCCGAACTCAGGTACATCACGATTCCTGAAGGCTACCACATGGTGTTCCACCAATTCGTCCTTCATTTTGACGGTTCGAAATTCGGGAAGAACCGCAACGACCTCCTGGACTACCTGACCGAAACTGCCGGCATCCGGGCAATTGTTCAGTACTACCCGCTGTACCGCTATCCCCTCTTCCAGAAGCTGGGAGCCAGCTTGCATGACTGCCCGGTGATTGAGGACTGGTGGGACAACTCCTTCAGCCTGCCTTGGTGGATCGGAATGCCCGACGAAACCCTGGACTACCTCGTGGCATCGCTGAAGGCGGGCATCGCGGTCCTCAAGGCCGACAAGGCATGAAGGGGCACAAGATTCCTGGCACAGGGGTGGAGGTATCGCCCCTCTGCCTTGGGACGATGACCTTCGGCACCCCCGTGGGAGAAGCCGAGGCGATCAAACTAGTCCATAGGGCTTTGGATCTTGGCATCAATTTCATGGACACGGCCAACATGTACGAGGGCTACACTCGCTACGCGGGCTCTGCTGGCGGCGTCGGTGAAGAGATCCTCGGCAAGGCACTGAAGGGAAGGCGGGACAAGGCCATTGTGGCGACCAAGGTCGGCATGAAGATCGGGCCTGCTGATGATGACCAGGGCCTGAGCCGGAAGCATGTTTTCCGCGAGATAGACCGCTCGCTCGCCCGGCTGGGCTGCGACTGTGTCGACCTCTACTATATGCACCGGGCCGATCCCGCGACAGCGCTGACCGAGTCGGTGAAGGCCTTCAATGACCTGATCGATGCGGGGAAGGTTCGTCACTGGGCAATCTCCAATTACAGCGCGGCCCAGATTGCGGAATTGCTCGCGGTCTGCGACGAAAACGGCTGGCGGAGGCCGGTGGCGCTTCAGCCACCCTACAGCCTCCTGAAGCGCGACATCGAGGCGGAGATCCTGCCGCTGTGCGAGCGTGAGGGCATCGCGGTCTTTCCCTACCAGGTGCTGCAGGGCGGTCTCCTCTCCGACAAGTACCAGCGCGGTGCTGCGTTGCCGCCGGATTCCCGCCAGTCGGAAAAGCCCGAATGGACCCTGCCCCTGGACGAGGGGATGTTCGACCGGCTCGAGGCCATAAAGGCCGAGGCCGGTGCGAAGGGCCGCAGCCTCCTTGAGCATGCCCTGCAAAGCCTCCTCGAACATCCGATGGTCCTTTCCCTTGTCGTCGGAGTGAAGAGCGAAGCCCAGCTCGAACGGCTCGCGGCCGCCGTTGATGGGCCGCCGGCCGCCATTGATGGGCCGGGAGCGCCGTGAGTATAAAGAACCAATAGGTTGTAATAGTGATAATCCAGTACGGAATGGAAAGGAGGGGCCCCGGCTCACGGGCGGGCATTTTTCAGGAACATGTCGCTGACGCGGACCCCTGGGGAAACCCCGGAGGGTCTGACTTCGATCAATTGACTGCTATCTACAGGAGGACGCGATGAGGAGAAACTGGCTTTGGTTCGTTGTGGCACTGGTCATGTTTTCCACGGCGATGGATCTCTCGGCCCAGAAACAGAAGATCACCTTCTGGGCCTTTGGCAGCGAGGAAGCGGCCAAGGGCGATACTGGTGAACTCTGGAAGGACTTCTATACGAAGACCTTCGACCAGTACATGGCCACGCACAAGGATGTCGAGGTCAGCTTTGCCATCCGCGGCTACGAGGCCGGCGGAACGACGCTGTTCATGGACACCGCCGTGGCGGCAGGCACTCCCCCGGACATCTACCTGGATTCCAACATGCGGATTTCCAAGTACTATAACCAGGGCCTCACCGCAGACCTGAGCGCGGTCCTCTCGGCAGCTGACAAGAAGCAATACGGCAATATCCTGAAGGACTTCACTGCGCCTGACGGCAAGCTCTGGGGCGTACCGGTGAGTGGCGGCTATTGGGACTACATCATCAACAAGACCCTCTTCGACAACAAGGACCTGTCGAACCTCCTGCCCAAGGCTCCCGACTACACCTGGACCACCGAGCAGTATCTCAAGGCTGCCCGCGCGATCAACGATCCGGCGAACAATGTCTATGCCACCGCCTTCTTTGCCAAGAGCCCCTCGATGGACTCGGCCTTCAACGCCTTCTTTGGCGGCTTCCCCGGCGTGGAGTTCTATGACCAGAAGACCAAGACCTTCAAGATCAACAGCCCGAAGGCCATCGAAGCCCTCAAGTTCCTCCATTCCCTGCTGGACGAGGATCTCATCGTTCCCGGCGGCGCGGGCTTCATCGACGACGACATCGATCCCTACTGGATCAACCAGCAGATCGCGATGATCGGCGGCGCTAACTGGTACGCGAAGATCACGAACAAGGCCATCAAGGAACAGGGACTTGCTCCCTTCGAGTACATCCTTGCCCGCTATCCGAACAAGGTCGGCGCTCCCCCGACTCCGATAGCTACCTCGGATCCCGACGGCTTTATCGTCTTCAAGCAGAAGGATCCGAAGAAGATGACCAAAATCATCGACCTGATCAAATACCTGCAGAGCCCCGAGATCGCCTCGAGCATCGCCGGTGGCTGGTCGAAGGTTCCCCTCCGCGCCGATGCCAAGAACCCCTTTGGCGACAAGGACCAGGATCAGAAATCCTGGACCGACGCGGCACGCAAGTTCGGTACGGCGAACTACTACTACAACACCGGTGTTCCGAACTTCAACGAGGTCCGCCAGGCCTGGGCCGAAGCCCGGCAGGCCTTCCTCCAAAAGGATGCCAACATCCAGAAGATCATGGACGACTTCGTGAAACGGGCCAACCAGATCGTCAAGCAGTAAGGCTGTATTTGTCTTGGAAGAGTCGGCGGGGCGGCCGCAAGGCCGTCCCGCTGCATGCTGGCCCGCCGAAAGGAAGAGGATCGGATGAAGAGACGAAGAGGGCGGGCAACCCGCTTTTCATGGGCGCCCTATGTCCTCATCGCTCCTGGCTATGTAGCCTTCCTGGGCCTGATTCTCGTGCCTTTGGCCTATTCCATCTACCTTTCCTTTTTCAATGCCTCCTTCAACCTGAGCGCCAAGTCCTTCGTCGGCCTTGGCCAGTACTTCCTGCTCTTCGATGACCCGGTCTTCCAGCAGGCCCTCCTGAACACCTTCAGGTACGTCATCATCGTCGTGCCCGCAGCCATCGTCATATCCCTCGGTCTGGCACTGATGATGGAGCGCTTCGGGCCGAGGCTCCAGGGCCTGTTCCGGGGCGCCTTCTACCTGCCGACGGTAGCGGGTGGGGTCATCCTGTCAATTGTCTGGATCTGGCTCTTCAACCCCACCTACGGGCTACTCAACTACGGCCTTGGCCGCCTCGGCATCAAGCCCGTGCTCTGGCTCGCCGAGGCTTCGACGAGCTACATCTCGGTCTGCATCGTCATGCTGACCTACACCATCGGTCAGCCCATCATCCTCTTCCTTTCCGGGCTCGCGGGCATCCCCCAGGACATCCTCGATGCGGCGACGGTCGACGGGGTCAACGCCTGGCAGCGCATCTTCCTGATCAAGGTGCCCTGCATCAGGCCGGTCATGCTCTTTGTCCTGGCAACCCTCACAATACAGATCTTCCAGTCCTGGGAGACGGTCTTCATGCTCACCCAGGGTGGACCGAACAACTCCAGCACCTCCCTGGTCTTCCTGATCTATCAGACAGCCTTCATCTCGTCGAGGTTCGGAAAGGCCGCGGCGATCGGTGTCGTACTGACTACGATCATCATGATTGTGACCATGTTCCAGATCCGATTGTGGAAAGAGCAGGAATGAAAAACCAGGGCGCTCCGATGCGACATCCCCGAGGGGCTGTGGTCACTCTGCCACGCTGGGCCGGCGACCTCACCGTCAAGCTTCTCCTTGTTTTCCTGACGCTGCTCTTCCTCCTTCCGCTCTATTGGATGTTTTCAGGCTCCATGAAGCTCCAGTCGATCACCATGAGCGTCCCGCCGGAGTTCTTCCCGGAAAAGCCGACCCTCGCCAACTGGACCAAGCTCCTCAACGGCTCCTGGCCGATCTGGGCCTGGCTCCGCAACAGTGTGCTGGTATCGCTCTTGACCTGCTTTTTCGTGGTCACCATCAGCTCGATGGCGGGCTTCGCCTTTGGTACCAAGAAATTCGCCGGTGCAGGCATCCTCTTTTTTCTCCTTTTGGCGACCATGTTCCTCCCGCCCCAGGTGATGTTTATCCCCCTCTTCCTCTGGGTCCGGACCCTCCACCTCACCGACAGCCAGCTCGGTGTCTACTTCGCGATGGCCCTCCCGATGATCGCGAGTCCCTTCGGCATCTTTTTGGTCAAGCAGTTCGCCTCCGGCATTCCCAAGTCGATCATCGAAGCTGCCACCATCGACGGTGCCTCCGAGCGCCAGGCCTTCATGAAGATCGGCCTGCCCCTCCTTAAACCTGCCCTGGCAACCCTGGCCATATTCACCTTCAACGCTTCCTGGAACAATTTCATGTGGCAGTCCATCCTCTCCAACGAGCGAGTGAACTTCACGATACCGGTCGGTGTGTCCTATATCGCACGGACCCCGGCCTTCGGGAAATCAGTCAATGACATTGGCTTGATGATGGCTGGAGGCAGCTTCGGTGCCCTTTTCATGGTCCTGTTCTTCGTTCTTTTCCAGGGATATTTCGTCAAGGGCATCACCTCGGGTTCCGTGAAAGAGTAAGCTGCTGCCACTGTCATCTCCGGGCACAGTCGATCTTTTTTCCCCTCCAAGCCTCAAGCTGTAGTATCCTGTCTCCGCTTCGGTCCCGGATGGGGTCCGCGATGTCGTGTCATACATGGAGCAGCCCATGCGGGTCGAGCTACGAGCGATAACCAAGACTTTTGGCACACTGAAGGCCAACGATTCGATTACCTTGGATATTCCTCCCTCCACGATCCAGGGTCTCCTGGGTGAGAATGGGGCGGGGAAGAGCACCCTCATGAAGATCCTCTCGGGCTTCATCTCCCACGATTCGGGGCAGATCCTCCTCGACGGAAAGCCTGTCAGCATCGAGTCGCCAGCCGATTCGATACGGCATGGCATCGGCATGCTTCACCAGGATCCCCTCGATTTCCCTCCCTTCCGCCTGATCGAGAATTTCATCCTCGGCTCCCAGAGTGGCACCTTCAAGTCGCGCGGCCTTGGCCGAGGCCTTGGCATCGGCCGGAAGCAGGCCAGCGCAGATTTCCGTGAACTCTGCACGCGCTTTGACTTCGATCTCGATCCCGACTCCTGGGTTGATAGCCTCACGGTCGGTGAGCGCCAGCAACTCGAGATCCTCAGGCTGCTCAGGCTCGGCGCGAGGGTCCTCATCCTCGACGAGCCTACAACTGGCATCAGCCTCCCCCAGAAACTGAAGCTCTTTGCGACACTCAAGAAACTGGCTGCCGAGGGCATGACGGTCATCTTTGTGTCGCACAAGCTCGCGGATGTCGATTTCCTCTGTGATAACGCCGCAGTGCTCAGGCAGGGCCTGCTTGTAGGTTCGGCCGCTCGGCCTTTCTCCTCGAAGGAACTCGTCGAGCTCATGTTCGGCAAGGAGCTGCCCCAGCGTGAAAGGCGTCACGAGAAGCCAGGCAAGGGCGTGCTCCGGGTCAAGAACGTCGCCCTCGAGGGAAAGCGGCTTCACATGGAAGCCCTCGACCTCGAGGTCCGCGCCGGCGAAGTCATCGGTTTTGCGGGGATGGAAGGATCGGGACAGGATCTTCTCCTTGGGGCCTGCGCGGGGCTTTCGCAGCCGGTGGAGGGTTCGGTCTGCCTCGACTATGGCGAGACCGACATGGCGGGCAAGACCCACCACGACTTCCGCAAGGCGGGCGTCGCCTGGCTGCCCGCCGCCCGCCTCGAAGCGGGCCTCGTGCCCGGCCTGACCCTCACCGAGCACTTCATCCTCGCCGAGGGCATGAAGGGTGTCTTCATCGACCGGAAAAAATCGAAAGCACTTACTGAATCGCGCATCGCGTCCTTCCGCATAAAGGGAAGGCCTGACAGCACTGTCGAGTCGCTGTCGGGGGGCAACCAGCAGCGCGCCCTCCTCGCCCTCCTCCGGACCCAGCTTTCCCTGATCCTCGTCGAGCATCCCACGCGGGGCCTGGACATCGAGTCGACTGCCTATATCTGGGCCAAGCTCCGGGACCGCTGCGCCCAGGGCACCTCGGTCATCTTCATTTCCTCTGACCTCGACGAGATCCTGGAATACTCGGACCGCGTCCTGGTGTTCTTCGCGGGCAAGGTCTCACCACCTCTCGACGCCTCCGGGCTCAACATCGAGCGCCTCGGCAGCCTGATCGGTGGCCGGGGCTGGGAGGACTTCGCGACGCCGAAGACCGAGGCAACCAAGGAGGGCGCACGTGCGTAACACGAAGCTCTCCCGCTTTGCCTTCGATTCCGGCGGCATCATCTTTGCCTTCCTCGTCACAACAGTCGTCCTCGTGGCGGCCAAGGCCCCGCCCCTCCAGGCCTTTGGCAACATAGTCCACGGGGCGGCAGGCTCCTGGAACGTGGCGGCCAACGTGCTCGTTTCCTGGGTTCCCCTCGTGCTGGTGACCTCGGGACTCCTCGTAACCTTTACCGTGGGACTCTGGAACATCGGCATCGAGGGACAGATCATCCTCGGCGGCGTCTTTACCACCTGGGCCCTCCGGAGCCTCCAGGCTTCGGCCCTCGATCCTGCCCTCATAATGGTAATTGCGATCATCGCGGGCATGGCCGGCGGTGCCCTCTGGGCAATGCTGGCAGGGGCCCTGAAGACCTTCGGCGGGGTCAACGAGATTTTCGGAGGCCTGGGGCTCAACTTTGTCGCAACTGCCATCAACCTCTGGCTGATCTTCGGACCCTGGAAGCGCCCCGGCGTCGCTTCCATGTCGGGAACCCTCCCCTTTGACCCGAAGCTCTGGTTGCCGACCCTGTCTCCCGAGTCGCGCCTGTCTCCATCCAGCATAGTCATAGCGATCCTGGCCATCCTGGCTATCTTTGTCCTCGTGCAGGGCACCTACTTCGGCCTCAGGCTGAAGGCTGTCGGCAAGAACGCGCGGGCCGCCTATGTCCTGGGAGTGCCCACCTGGCAGCACATGATGGCCGCCTTCGCCCTCTGTGGCCTCTTCGCCGGCCTCGCCGGCAGCATGCAGGTCCTCGCCGTCTACCACCGCCTGATCCCCTCGATCTCCTCGGGCTACGGCTACCTGGGTCTCATGGTGGCCATGCTGGTGAACTACAACGTGGTCTTCGCCGCTCCTGTAGCCCTCTTTTTCGCAGCCCTCAACGTGGGCTCCATCCAGCTGCCCATCGTGCTCAAGCTCGACTCCTCGCTGGCCGGCGTCCTCCAGGGCTGCCTCGTCCTCTTCGTGATCCTGGCTAAAGGCGCGAAGGACCGCTTCCTCGGCACGGCAGCGGCCGCGCCGCCCGCTGC
>CAIJMU010000050.1 GCA_903821875.1 uncultured Spirochaetota bacterium | reverse complement strand
GGGCAGTACCAAGGGCGATACGGCGATGATTCGTGAACACTCGGTACCCAAGGAACTCGACACCTTCGGTTGTCGAATAGAGCCGGGTCTTGGGATAGCGCAGCGAGAGGCGAAGGCCGGAAATGCCCAGGGAGGGGTCAGACCCTGCGGGTTCGTCAAGGCGGGGTCTGACCCTCCGGACCTGGTTCGGAGGGTCAGACCCTGCGGGCCTGTCAAAAAAGCCCGCCGCCGGTTTTCGACCATACACCCGAGGATCGGAACGTGCAGGCTACTGGCAGGCAGAGGGCACTCGGGCTTCGTCCACACGATTCGCGTCGCAGACGCGGACCGGGCGGAACTGGCGCGGCTTCTGTCCGTCGTCGGTCGCGCCTACTGGCGCAAATCCGGTGACGCCGGGCTAGGGGGCAAGAACGCGGAACCCGATATTGTTGTTCCTGTTGTTCGGGTTGCTGTTGTTGCGGTTGGAGACAGTGCAGTTACTGGCATCATTGTTCCAGCTGCCACCCCGTTTCACGCGGTTCGACCCCGTAGAAGCCTTGCCGAAACACAGCGTAGCGAAAGCGCCGGGAGCGCGCAATGGCCAGGTGCGAAGCCGAGGCGAGAGCCCTGTCGGCGTAGCCCTGCTGATCGAGCGTGCCCTGAGCCAAGCCCGCCATCAGCGCGTGCTGAGTTCGGCGGTACCGCCGCCTCGTCTTGTCCATGAGAAAAATACCCCGGCTCTTGATGAGGAAGCCGCAGAAGGGAACGCCCGCAGCGACGCGATTCAGGATCGGAACTTTGAGAACAAGGCCAAGTTCGCATTCGGCATAGGACCGAAGTACCTTTTCTGCGGCAACGAGGCATTCTTTTTCTTCGGCCCAGAGCGCCATATCGTCCATATACCGGATATAGCGGCCAATGCGGAGCTTTTCGAGGGCTACATGGTCGTAGCCGGAAAGGTAGTGGTTGGCAAAATACTGGCTGGTAAGGTTTCCAATCGGGAGTCCGCGTCCCGGCGTTGTTTCGTAGCTGTCGATAATGGCAAAGAGAGCCGCGAGCACAAGCGAATCCGAGACGAGCCTCCGGATTTGCTTTTTAAGGATTTCATGACTGATCGAGTCGAAATATTTCCGGACATCGAGCTTGAGAAACCAGGCCTGCGACTTGCAATGGTGAAAGGCCGTGAGAACCGCAAGTTTGGTTCCCTTCCCTTTTCGGCAAGCGTAGCTATGATGGATTTGCACCCGCTCGAAGAGCGGGTCGAGGATATTCATGATCGCGTGCTGGGTGACGCGGTCGCGAAAGGGCGCGGCAGAAATGCGGCGCTCCTTGGGGTCGATGATGGTGAAAAATCGGTAGGGGCCAGGCGCGTAGCTGCCCGAAAGCAGGGCGTCGCCAATAGAGCGAAGATTGGCTTCGACATCGCCGCGAAAGTCGAGGCGATCGAGGGTCAGGGGCTTGGCGCGGCAGGACTTGACGAAAGCGAGCTTGAGATTGTCGAGGTCGGCGATCGCTTCGATCAGATGGCCGACGGGTTTCACCTCAAAAGGTCTGCGTAGGAAGACATTCGAGAACCTGAGGCCCATAGCTTGCGGTCTTGGCTTCGCCGATGCCCTTGATCTCGCGCAGTTTTGCCAGGCTGACAGGCTTTTCCTGGGCGATCCGGGAAAGCTGTTCGTTTGTAAACACAGCGTAGACGGGTATACCCGCAGTCTCCGCGAGCTTGGCCCGGACTTCCTTCAATTTCAGGAAGAGGGCGAAGTCGGGTTCGGACAGGACATCGCGGTAGTCGATGCCAGGCTTCTGACCGGGTTCCGGCGGCGCAGATTTGCTACGCGGAATGTACTCGATCATGAAGGTCCAGGCGCTTCCGCGAGCGCTGCGGGTGAGTCGCTTATCAACCTGCACAATACGGTTTTGCCGAAGGAAGAGGTTCAATTCGCTCAAATCTGGTAGTGGCTCCTCGATGTTGATGTTGAAAACAATATATTCGCTTTTCACCATCACCCCTTGATGGAAAATATTTTGGCCCCTTCGGGGAGGAACCTTCAGATCGTCCCTGCCCCGCCCCTTTCAAGCCCTCGCCTCACGAAGCTGATGCTCACTTCGTTCGCTCGGCTTCGCTCGTTCCTCGGGCTTTCTCGGGGCTCAGTCAGCCTAGTCTCTCTTCCTTTTTTTAGCCCGGACTAGGGGGCAAGAACGCGGAACCCGATATTGCTGATCCCGCTGTACGGGTAGCCGCGGTTGCGGTGGGAGACAGTGCAGTAACTGGCATCATCGTACCAGCTGCCACCCCGTAGCACGCGGTACGACCCCGTAGAAGGGCCGGTCGGATCGGTCCCGCTCAAGCTTCCCCCATACCAATCCCAAACCCACTCCCAAACGTTGCCACTCATGTCAAATATGCCGAGTTCATTGGCTGTTTTAGTCCCCACAGGATGCTTCGTACTGCTTGCATTCGAGCTGTACCAGGCAACCGTCCCCACATCGTTCGAGCCCGAGTAGCTGTAGCTCTTTGTTTTCGTCCCGCCCCGGGCCGCAAACTCCCACTCGGCCTCGGTCGGCAGGCGGTAGCCGTTCTTGGTTTTGTCCATGGTTACGGTCGCGCTCGTGATCGGGTAGCCGGTCGCCGGGCTCCGGGCCGTGATGGTATAGGCGGAAGCCTTGCCTTCCTTGGCCGAAAGGAGGTTGCAGAACTCCACCGCGTCGTACCAGCTCACCTGTTCAACGGGGCCGCCCGTCACGGTCGAAAAATAACTCGGGCTATCTCCCGTAACTGCCTTGTACTGGGCCTGTGTAATCTCGGTCGCGCTCATCGTAAAGCCTGAGACGGTCACGGTGCTGCTGCCCGAAGTAAAGCTCCCCCCCGTCACCGGCAGCATCGCAAAGTCGGACAGGAAATAGCTCACGATAGTAATAGTCTTCGTGACGGAGGCAGTTACCCCAAACTTGTCCTTGGCCGCAACGGCGAGGGTCTTGTCGCCCACACTCGTGTAGGCGTGCGTCGCGGTTTTCGTCGCCGACCAGTCGCTGTCCCAGGTCCCGTCGTTTTCCCAGTCCCAGCGCACCTGGATCTCAGCCTCGGTACTGTCGTCGTCGCTGGCAACGGCGGCAAAGCTGCCTGAGTTGTTGACCGAGCCGGGGCTGGCGGTGATCGAGACAACCGGTGCGCCCGAGGTGCTAACCGTGATGGCAGTAGCCTTGGTACCGATGACTCCGTACTGGTCCTTGACCGAGAGCGTCACGGTGTAGCTGCCTGCATCTGTGTAGCTATGGGTGCTGGTTTTAGTGGTGGAGTAGGCTGTCGCGGCGCTGCTGTCCCCATAGTTCCAGCTTGCCTGAAGAGTGGCTGTAGTTGTGTCGTCATCCGTGCTGGCGCTGGCGTCAAAGGTAACTGTGCCGCCCTTTTTCGGGCTGGCAGGGCTGATGGTAAAGCTGGCTGTCGGTGTGCCCGAAGAGGCGCCCAGCTCCGAGTCGGTCCAGCCTGCCTTGTAGGCTTTAGCCTTGATGACCGAGGCGCCCGCAGCGATGGCCGTGCCGTCATAGATCGTACTAACCGACGTCGGATCAGAGCTATCCGTGGTGTAGCGGATCGTGGCGTCCTTGCTTGCCGTCGCGATAGTCCAGCTCCCGTTTGCCGAAGTGAACAGCGGTGTCGCCACCTTGAAGGCGAAGGCTGCCTCCAGGATGTTCGAGTCGCCCAGGCCCGCCGCGCTGGCGATGGCCTTTATCGTGATCGGCTGGCTGATCGCGATGGGAGTTCCCGCGACATAGAGCGTGCTGGCAGAAGTTGGCGTCGTAGCATCGAGCATGTAATGGATGGCCGCACCGCTGGTCGGGCTCGCCAGGCTGACGGTCACCGCGTTGTCAAAGGTTCCCGCCACCGGGCTGGCCAGGGGCGCAGCAACCTTGCCGCCAACAGCGTAGAAATCGATGTCCTCGTCGTGGAGGTAGGCGACGATCATTTCGCCCAAGGCGATGCCCGCGGCCTGGGTTTCGAGGTCGTTGGGCTCGAAGGCGCTCGTCTTTTTAAGGGCGATCATCTGCGCCTCGCTGCCCGCTGCCGTATCGACGCCCACCGAGTAGCGCGACTCGGTAGCCACGGTCGCGCGGGACAGGGCCAAAAGGCAGCCGCGCTCCCGCCAGGGAACCTTGATCGTCGAGCTGTAGAGGTTGCCGCTGGCGGCGACGGTGGTGAACCAGTAACCTTCCTTTTCGGGGGTCATCACGACGCCGAAGACCGGGTTGTTGATGCTCGCGACGCTGTAGCTCATCTCCTTCTTGTAGAAGCGGAGCGAAACCTGGTCGTTCCAGACGTTGCCGTAGGCATCGCTGATGGCGATCTTGACCGGCTTGTCCTCATACTCGCCGGTCACCGAGGCACAGCTCACCGTCGAGGCAATGGCTTTTTCCGCTCCCGGCTTGATCGTCCCGAGGATGGAATCGACCGAACTCGACACCGTCACGCCAGTCTGAGCCGGGAACTCGTAGCTCGCTCCCTTGGAGTCGGCGGTGCCGATATTCTTGACCTTGATGGTGATGGGAATAGCGCTTCCGTCCGCGTAGAGAAAGCCTGCCGAGGTCGACACGGACACCTTGAAGTTATAGGCGACACTGACCAGCTGGATGGTCCCGATGTCCTCGGCCATGGACTGGGGTGTCACCGTGATGCTTGGGCCAGCGGCTTTCGTGCCGTCACTCTTTGTGATGGTTGAGGAAATCTGGTAGCTGTCGGTCGGTACGATTGTATCGGTGGCAAAAGTCCCGTCGGCCTTGACCTCCACTGTCTTGGCGTTGAGTGCATTCTTGATGTTCGCTATCACAAGCGAAACGCCGGACAGCCCACCCAGCGCGCGCGACGCTCCCTGCACCGACACCGCGCCGCTGATGGTGCCCTGCGCTCCCTTGCTCCGGTAGAGGTAGAAGGCCCCATTGTCGACCTTGAGCACGTTGTCAGTCTGCTTGACCAGGGTGTGGCTACCCGCAGTGACCGAGCTGTCGCTGGCGGCGCTCACCGCCAGGTCGGTGCTGCCCTGGGTCACCGATGTGTCGGCGATGTACCAGAACTCCTCTTGGTCCATCCGCACCCAATGGCCCCAGAAGGGGGCGGAGGTGGTGACTCCGGGAATCACGGTCTTGGGCGAAACGGTAACCAGGCAGTCCTTGAAAAAGCCGCCGTCCTTGCTGGTGGCCGTGACCGTCGCGTTGCCGACTGTAAGGGCTGTCACGAGCCCCGCCTGGCTTACGCTGGCGACGGCCGGAGCACTGCTGCTCCAACCGATGTTTTTGTTGGTAGCGCCGGCCGGGGCGACGGTCGCGACCAGGGTTTCTGTGCCGCCAACCTCAAGGAGAAGGGTAGTCTTGTTGAGGGCCAGAGAAGTAACCGGAACGGTCGTGCTGCCGCCCAAGAAAAGCTGGCAGGAAGACAGCCCAATGAGGAGTGCCATGAGGGGAACCGAGCAAAACGCAAGGAGGGTGTGGCGGCGGGCTTTCATGGGTGGTTCCTTATTTCATAAAGATGTGAGTGACCAGTATCTTCCAGGAATCTTGGGCCGTCAAGCTGGGCTTTTTGTGGCAGCTGGCACTATCGTGACTACTGCCCACGTTTCCACTACACTATAGCGGAGCATGGACAAGCGCTTCATGGCGTGTCACGAATTGCCTGCTTGCACTGCCTCAATCGTGTGGATACTATGCCTTCAAAAGGAGCTCGGGATGGACTTTTCCAACAGGACCGAGATACTCGCCCTAAGCGTGCCTGAGCGCATATTGCTGGTCGAGGACATTTGGGACAGCATTGTGGAGATTCCCCAAGAGATCACCCTAACTGACGCACAGAAACTCGAACTGGAATCACGCCTCCGAGCATACCATGAAAATCCGGCAGCAGGTTCCGCATGGGCCACGGTGCGTGACCGGATTCGGAATCTCAATGAAGTATGACTTGGTCATTCGACCGGAAGCCGAGTCCGAGATGACAGGTGCTTATGCATGCTACGAGAAGCGGGCGATTGGTCTCGGAAACCACATTGCTGTTCTCGCGGTATTCCACGCCAAGCGTGATCCAACGCAATGGAAAAAGCGACATTCATGATACGGCCATTCAGATGTTGGCTCAGGGTCTGGTCGCCAGAGCGCGTTGGGCCAACGGAATTGGACCTTGACCCATGATGAGTCCCCCCGCACTCAAACCTGTCGCCACTTGAAGGAGTCAATTTTGAGAATATTCATCATCGTATTTTTCCTGGCAGCGACGCTCGGCTTTGCCGAGGATTCCCCGCTGACCCGTCTGGCCTACAACACATCAACGGCTTGACAGTACCGCCACGATAGCTAATCATTTTTCCGGGATCGACTCATTCTGTAATGGTTTTTCTGATTCCGAAATCCTTTTTCCAGGGAGTGCCGAGTCATGAAGCCTGTTGGATACATAGCCCTCATCGAAACTTACGGCCTCGACGTACTCGTACCAGCGCTTGTTTCGCATATCCACGAAAAAAGCCAGCGGCGCAGCATCCAGGTCGAGGGTCGGCAGGAGGAGTGCTATCCGGGCCGCTATGATCCGGGATCGACCTGGCAGGACCAGCTCCTTTTTGCGCTCAAGCATGAGGGTGTCAACCTTGAGATCCTCGCGGCTTTTTTTCGGACCTTGTCGGATAAGGATCTCATTGAGTTAGTACGATCGGCACCGACGGGGCGCTATG
The DNA here is from genome assembly GCA_903821875.1 of uncultured Spirochaetota bacterium. Classification (GTDB taxonomy): domain Bacteria; phylum Spirochaetota; class Spirochaetia; order Treponematales; family Rectinemataceae; genus CAIJMU01. The sequence goes on along the minus strand of CAIJMU010000050.1, from coordinate 15,121 downwards.
TCCGGCAAGCCTGGTTTCTCTTTGAATGGCTTTTCGATCGTCATCTCGGAATCCCCGACCTCGATCAGGGAAACTATGTTCATATCCTGGATCCAGAGCGCTACTTTGCACCAGGCGAGGGACAAGGGGCCAGACGGGTGCGCAGGCAACGAGTGATCGACAATCTGCCCGGAACGAGGGAGTGGTGTCCCCTTGTCCGGAAAACCGATTCGCTCCTCCGGCATATCGGGAACGGCTACTCCCGGATGATGGGAGCCAAACTCGCCAGCTACAGCCCCGAAGTCCAGGCGCGTGCTTCGCAGTACCTCTATCTGAAGGAAACGAAATCATCCTGGGAACTGGAGCACTTGACAGCCGATTCCCGCAGGTCCGCCCGGTTCATGGAGCTTCTTCGGACGGCCGGCAGCCTCGACCTGCGTTCTGAATCCGCCCTTGTCCGTATCCAGAATGCCATTGTCGACGAGCGATTTGCCGCGACGGGCTTCCGGAAAAGCCAGAACTATGTCGGGCAGAGCCTCGCCTCAGGGCGAGAGCATATCCATTTCGTCCCACCACGGCCGGACGACCTTCCCTCGCTCATGGGAGGCTGGGCGCAAGCCTGGGAGCGCATGGAATACAGCGGCCGTGATCCTGTCATCGTTGCTGCCGTGGCGGGCTTTGGCTTTGTGTTCCTCCATCCCTTCGATGACGGCAATGGGCGCCTCCACCGATTCATCATCCACCATGCCTTGGCCATTGGTGGCTTTACTCCGCAGGGATTCGTGTTCCCGGTTTCCGCGACGATGCTCGCGAAGCTCCACGACTACGATGCCTGCCTTGAAAGCTACTCAAGGGAGATAGGCCTCCATGTCGAGTATCGCCTGGACGCACATGGTGGGATGGAAGTGCTGAACGACACGCTGCCCTGGTATCGCTATCCCGATCTGACGGTCCAGGCCGAGGCCCTTTTCTGCTTTATCCGCGACACGATCGACGGAGCGATGGCCGAGGAACTCGACTATCTTGCGGCCTACGACAAGGCCCGGACAGGCATGCGTGCCGTGGTCGACCTGCCTGACCGGAGCCTGGATCTCTTCATTCGCCTGTGCCTGCAGAACAAGGGAAGGCTGTCCGCCTCCAAGCGAAGGCTTTTCGAGGAACTCGACGATGATGAAATACAGCGGCTTGAACAGGCTCTTGCCGAGTCCGACGACCGGGCGTATGGACAGGCCGGCAACGTTCCAAATAATTAACACGGCAGCTGGCGACACCCTGACCACAGCCCACTTTTCCACTACACTGCGAACGGGAGCAGAGACGGGCGCTTGATGAGTCCCCCCGCATTCCAGCCTGTCGCCACTTGAAGGAGTCAATTTTGAGAATATTCATCATTGCATTTTTCCTGGCCGCTGCCCTTGGTTTCGCCGAGGACTCCCCGCTGTCCCGCCTGGCTTTTTCCATCTCTTCCCAACCCGAACCGGCGGGCTCCACGACCAACGCACGGCTAAGCTATGACTTCGGAGAGAGCCTGTCCTCGGCCATCTACTTCAACCGGCGCATCGCCGCGACAACGGGCGAACTTGCCCTGGGCACTGACAGTAAGGGCAATCCAGCCGCTTCGAGTTCGCTCAACCTTGAGCGGACCGACAGCACCGAGATCTTTGTACTTCCCATCGAATACCGTCTGGCGGGCCTGATGCCCGATGGCCTTACCCTCGGCGCCGGGCTCTATGCCAGCCTGTCGAACGTTCGCGACGTGGGTTTTTTCGCCTTGAACGAGGGAGGCGATTACACGGGCCTGGACCGTACCAACTCATATGACTCGTCGAGTTCGGGCCAGTTCTACGGTCCGGTGCTTACCCTGGAGACAGGCATCGAGGCAGGGTTCCTGTCGATCAAGCCAAGGATCGTCATAGTACCAATATTTTATTTCAGCGAGTCCCTGGGCATGGCCATCGGCCCCCTCCTCGCTTCGGCAGGAAGGGGCTCGGTATCCTACGCCAGCTCGGGCTTCCCCTACCTTTCGCTCGCTGCCTCGGGGAGCTTCTTCCGCTTTGTGGGCTTTGACCTTTCCTGGGAAATGAGTTCATCCGCCGCCCGGATGATCAGCGCCCCCGATACAACGCACGCAAGCTGGTGGGGAAAGCCCGTCAGCCTGACGACAAGCAGCACCAAGGCCCTGGTCAGTATTGTCATTCCGCTATCCGGTGGCGCCCTGCGGCTCGGTGGCGGTCCTGCCATCCGCAGTACCGATACGGGCGACGGCAGGCCCCTCACCGAAACAACTCCTGTCTTTATTGTAGGCTATTCCTTTTTCCGCGATTGAGCCTGGGGGTCTGACCCTTCGGGTACGGCCGCCGCTTTCATCAGACCTGAGCCTAGGCTACAATGGCCATTGAACAGTACTCCCGATCCCGCAGGACAGGCGTCCCGCAGGACAGGCGTCCCGGAAAAGGCGGTACAGTATGGCAGTCAAGATCACAGGGCGCTCGACGGGAGCCACGACGATGGAAATCGTCCACGAGTCAGGCGCAATCATCCGGACGATGGCTCCTAAAGACAATGGCGGAGATGGCTCGGCCTTCAGCCCGACCGACCTCTGTGCAGCTTCCCTCGGGGCCTGCGGAACGACCATCATGGCCCTCTTTGCGCGTGACAAGGGTATCCCCGTGCGGGGCATCTCCTTTTCGCTGGAAAAGGAAATGACCTCGGCTCCGCGCCGCATCGCTCGCCTTACCATTGCCTATGTCATCGCGGGGGAGCTCACCGAGACTGAAAGGCAGCGTATCGAAGGCGCGGGGCGAGCCTGTCCGGTGCGCGTTACCCTGGGAGAGAGGGTGGAGATTGTGGAGTCCTACGAGTTTGTCCCGGAGGCGAAACTGCCATGAGGATGCGTAGGACCATCGTAGTACCGATCGTCATACTTGGCTGGTATCTCTGGGAACCGGTCGAGCCACGGCGATGAGCCCACTCCTGCGCCCCCTGGACCGCCTGGCTGCCCTGAGCCGCGCCGACCTCGGCTTCTTCCCGACACCCTTGGTCGAGCTTCGGCGCCTGTCGGAAGCCCTCGGCGGCCCGCGCATCCTGATGAAGCGGGACGATCAGACGGGCCTGGCCTTCGGCGGCAACAAGACGCGAAAGCTCGAGTTCCTGGTCGGTGAGGCCCTTTCGCAGGGCTGCGACACCCTGGTCACCGGAGGGGCAGCCCAATCCAACCATTGCAGGCAGACGGCTGCCGCAGCTGCAGCGATGGGCCTCGGCTGCCACCTCGCCCTCGGCGGGCTGGAACCAGAGCTGATGGAGGGCAATCTCCTCCTGGATGCGCTCCTTGGCGCGACCATCCACTGGGGTGGCGAGCGGAGAAAGGGCGAGGACATTCCTCATATTGCTGATGAACTTGAGGCAGCCGGAAAAAAGCCCTACATCATTCCCTATGGCGGCTCCAACGGAGTCGGAGCCCTGGGCTTTGTCGCCGGCGCCCTGGAGCTTGGAGACCAGCTCAGGGGCCGTGGAATCGAGGCTGACGCTATCGTTTTCGCGTCCAGTTCGGGGGGTACCCAGGCCGGGCTCGAGGTCGGACTACCGCTCGCGGGCCTTCGCGCGCAGCCCGTCGGCATCGGCATCGACAAGGTGCACGACGGAAGGGGGGGCTTTGTCGACGAGGTTCGGAGGATCACGGTAGAAACTGCCGAGCGCCTCGGCCTGGGGATTGGCCCGGGCAGCGGACCCGATCCTGAGTCGATCAAGGTGCGCGAGGACTTCCTCGGCGCTGGCTATGGCATCGTCGGAGAGGCGGAGCGCGAGGCCATCGGCCTCGTGGCCAGACTCGAGGGCATACTCCTCGACCCGGTGTATACGGGCAAGGCCTTTGCGGGGCTCATCTCGATGGTGAGAAGCGGCGAATTCACGAAGGGTCAGACCCTCCTGTTCTGGCACACAGGCGGCGCGCCAGCCCTCTTTCCCTACGCCCGCCAGATCACGTGTGCCGAGGGCGGCAAGAACCTGAAAACAAAGGAACAATCATGAAAGTCACTCCCGAGATCAAGGAATGGCAGGCCCACCTCCAGGCCGAACGCGAGGCCGTGTGGCTCTACGAGGGCATGGTCGCTGCGGAAAAGAACGAGACCCTCGCGGGAATCTACCAGCGCCTGGCCGAGACGGAAAAGCGCCACGCTGCGACCTGGGAGAACCGCCTCGTCGAAGCGAAGGTAACTATTGTTCCTTTCAAGCCAGGTATCCGCAGCCGCATCCTCCGCTCCATGGCGAAAAAGAACGGGGCCCAGGCGGTCGTGCCCCTGGTCGCAGCCATCGAAGCCCAGGCAGCAGCCTCCTACGCGAAGAACCCGACCGCTGACCGCGAGGTTGCCTCGATGGAAGGCGAGGAACGCTCCCACGCCCGGGTCTTCGGCATGATGTCGGCAGGCGGCACGGGCGTCGAGGGTGCGGACCTTGCACGCTTCGAGGGGCGGCACCGCTCGGGCGGCAACGCGCTGCGGGCAGGCATCCTCGGGGCGAACGACGGACTTGTGTCAGTATTTCTCCTGGTGATGGGCGTCGCCGGAGCAGGCGTCCCGCCCAGGCAGATCCTGGTGACAGGTGGGGCGGGCCTGGTGGCAGGAGCCCTGTCGATGGCCCTCGGCGAGTGGCTCTCCGTGCAGAGCGCCCGTGAACTGTACACAAACCAGATCGCCATCGAATCGCGCGAGCTCGACTCCCTCCCGGAGGAGGAAAAAGAGGAACTAGCACTGATTTATCAGGCCAAGGGCATCGACGAGGCCACCGCGCGCCTTTTGGCCGATCGCCTCCTCTCCGACAAGCGCACTGCCCTCGACACCCTGGCCCGCGAAGAGTTGGGCATCAACCCGGAGGATCTCGGCGGCTCAGCCTGGGAAGCAGCTGGAACAAGCTTCCTCCTCTTCGCCGCCGGGGGCATCCTCCCCATCATCCCCTACCTCTTCCTGTCCGGCTGGCAGGGCATCGCCGCCAGCGCCGCCATGGGAACCCTCGGGCTCTTCGCCCTCGGCGCCACCTCGAGCGTGCTCACCGGAACACGCTTCTGGCTTTCGAGCCTCAGGCAGGTGCTTATAGGTTTGGTGGCTGCCGTCATCACCTTCGGGATCGGGCGCCTCGTCGGGTCGGCCTTGGGCTGAAAATTATCGCATTCTCCTGAAAAGGACAGACACTGGTCGTATACTGACTACATGGAGACCATTTCTGTTTCGCAGTTGAAGGCGCACCTTTCCGAAGAGCTCCGCAAGGTCGAGGCGGGTGCCAGCATCCTCGTCCTCGACCACAAGCGCGAGGTGGCGATACTGGTCCCAGTCAAGCCCAAGGAGGAGGAGGAGTTCTGGCTGCCGCGTGAAATCAAGCCCTTTGTGTTCATTGAACACGAGCCATTCTCCACGATAGATCCAATGATGTATCTGGAAGAAGACAGGGCGGATCGTTGCTAGCCTACCTGGATTCCTCGACACTCATTCGCTACATACTCCTGGGGGAAGTCTCAATAAATCAAGCCTTTAAAGCAGACCTGGTTTGCTCGAGCATAGTGCTTGAAGTTGAATGCCGACGCGTCCTTCACCGCTACAGGTTTCAAGGCGAAGTGAATGACTCTGCGCTTGAAGCTGCGAACTACCTCCTTGTATCCGTCCTTGGCTCAGTCCGTTTGTCTCCAATCTCGTCGCGAATAATGCAAAGGGCAATGTCAGCTTTCCCGCTCCCGGTCACGACCCTCGACGCCATCCACCTCGCCACAGCCCTGGTCCTCCGGGATCGGGAACCAGACGAGACAATCCTGGTATTCTCCCACGATATCGGAATGAACCGCTGCGCCAGGGTCCTGGGCTTTGGGGTTCCACTGGCTGCCGATCCATTCTTCCCGCATTGAGGGTCGGCGGGTCGGCGCTTCCGCTACCTAGTGACCTTTTCCCTTTTTTCAGCTATCCTTGCGCCAGCATGGACAAGTCCCCCACCACCACCTACAAGGTCGGTCAGCGAATCGTCTACCCCAGCCAGGGTGTAGGCAGGATCCAGGATATCAAGGAAAAGGCCTTCAAGGATTCGAAGATCCTCTACTACACCATCTACCTCGAGTTCTCAGACATGACGGTGATGGTCCCTGTGGACAAGGCAGACGCCCTCGGCATACGGGCCATCGTGCCCAAGGTCGAGGCTGAAAACGCCCTCGCCTTCATCTCCGAGGAGTACGCTCCGATACCCACCGACTGGAAGCTCCGCTACCAGATGAACCTGGACCTCCTCAAGAAGGGCTCGGTCCTCGACATCGCCTCGGTGGTGCGCTCGCTCTACCACCGCTCGAAGATCAAGGAGCTCCCCATCCTCGAGCGCAAGCTCTACGACTCGGCGCTCAACATCCTCCAGGACGAGATCTCCTTCTCGCTCGGGAAGACAAAAGAGGAAATCGCGGAGTTGATCAGGGCCAGACTGGAAGCATGAGCGGGAGGGACGCGCCGCTCCCCGACGATCAGAAATATCTCTCCGGGCAGCTCATCACCTGCCTCGGAAACAAGCGGGCCCTCCTCGGATTCATCGGGGAGGGCCTTTCGCGCGTCAGGGAACGGCTCGGAGGGCAGAGGCCCTCGATTTTCGACGCCTTTTCGGGCTCGGGCGCCGTCTCCCGCCTCTTCAAGCTCCACGCGAGAGCCCTCGTGGTCAACGACCTCGAGCCCTATGCTGAGGTACTGTCGCGCTGCTACCTGGCCAACCGCGCCCAGACGGACCTTGCACGGCTCCGGGACATCTACGAGCAATTGGTACATACGCTCGAAACGGAGCCCCTCGTGCCCGGCCTCATCTCGCAGCTATACGCGCCGGCGGACGACAGCCGCATTGTCTCAGGCGAGCGGGTATTCTACACGACGCGCAACGCGCGCTACCTCGACAGCGCACGCAGCCTCGTGGACGGGATGGGTGGAATACGGGAGGCTGACAGGCCCTTTTTCATCGCACCCCTGATCGTCGAGGCCTCGATCCACGCCAACACCTCGGGCGTCTTCAAGGGCTTCCACAAGGACGCCTCGACGGGCCTCGGGAGCTTCGGCGGCAGGAAGGCCGACGCGCTCTCCCGTATCAGGGGCGACATCGAGCTCCCCTTCCCGCTGCTGTGCGGGCGCGACTGTCCGGTGGAGGTCCTCCGGGGTGACACGAATGTAATAATTGACAGCATCGGGGAGGTCGACCTCGCCTACCTGGACCCTCCCTACAACCAGCACCCCTATGGGTCCAATTACTTCATGTTGAACCTGGTTGCCGGATACCGGCAGCCCCGGGACCTCTCCCGGGTGTCGGGCATCCCCGGGGACTGGAACCGCTCCGACTACAACAGCCGCAGCCGCGCGTTTTCGGCCCTCGCCGACCTGGTTGCCCGGGTGAAGGCGAAATTCCTCCTCGTATCCTTCAACTCGGAGGGCTTTATCGCGCGCAGCGAGATGGAGGAGCTCCTTGGAAAACACGGAAGGGTCGAGGTCTTCGAGACAGGCTACAGCGCCTTCAAGGGGAGCCGGAATTTCTCTGGACGCCCCCCCCGGGTGAGCGAGTACCTCTACTTGCTCGAACGATCCTGACTGCCGATCACGGGGCGGCGGGGAAGCCAGGGCGGCGGCCTCGGCCCCCGCCTGCGATGAGGGCGACCGATAGGGCTATGGCCGCGAAGGCGAGATACTGGAGAGGGTCGAAGGGCAGGCTGAAGACGGAAAGGCTCGCCAGTGCCGGCCAGAGCACCTGGAGACCGTAAAAGGCCGGAGCGACGCTCCCCATGCGTCCGTCCTTGTAGGCGAGTTGCACGATCGTAAAGGATGAGGCCGAGGCCAGAAGGTAGAGCCAGAGCCAGGGATGGAGGAGCCAGGACGCGAGGCTCGGGTCAGCCAGGGCGCCTAGCAGCTTCATGGGGAGTATCGCAAAGCCACCCAGGGCGCCGGCGATGCCGCCGATGGCGATAGCCAGGCCCTCGCCGCGAAAGCGCCGCCTCAAGCCCAGGGCGACAAGGGCTGCCAGTGCCGGAAGGGCCAGGAAGAGGTACACCAGACCCTCTGTCGCTGTGCCGCCAAGGGGCGCAGCACCTGCGGGAGGGGCGCCTCCCGGGGCGATGCCCCGGAGTCCCGCTAGTCCAATGGCTGCGAAGAGGACGAGGGAGAGGAGGAGGCTTCGTGGGCCAATGGCCTCCTTGAGGAGGAAGCGCGAAAAGAGGGCGGTGAAGGCTACGTTCGAACCGATCACGGCAGCCACGACATTGGGAGAAAGGCCTAGCAGGGCAAGGTAATTGAAGACCGGGGCTACGTTCACAAGGGTAAAACCGGAAATCCAGCCGAGGCGATCCCGCCTTCCTGTGCTGCGCCCCGGGTCACCCGGAGAGGCGTCGCGGCTGCGGCGGACCAGGAAGGCGATGTGCCGCTTTTGGAGGACCATCCCAAACGATAGGAGGGCGTTCCCAGCCAGGGCCAGAGGGAAGGCGACTGCAGGATCGTTGAGCATCGACAGGGGCTCAGTGCTCAGAGGCGCCTCGAGTTCCTGCGGATGCCGTCAAAGAGGGGGGACCACGCTGAGTCCAGCCTCGAGAAGACCGCGGGATGCCCTGGCGGGGCCTCCACGCTGACCTGTCCGCCCTCGAAGTGCCGGGAACTCCAGAGGTGCACCCACTCGCCCTCAGGCAGGACCAGCTCGACCAGTTCTTTTGTCCCTCTGGCAGCTGCAACAAGGAGGTCTCGCCCGTAGGCAAATTGGTTGGCTCCGTACTGGCTGACAGCCCCTCCATGGTCGAAGGCAGGGTGGCGGATGAGGGGGATGAGGTCCTCCCGGTATTCTCGTGCCACCTCCTCGTGCCAGGACCCGAGTTCGATGAAAATCGCATCCATCCTGGCAAGAAACCGCAGGTCCTGCTGCTGGGTGGCCGCGCTGCCATCGAAGGAGGATTCAAACACTGGGCCGAAGGCTGCCAGCTCAAGGGCCCGGTATCGGGCATTCCTGGCAAGGGGGGAGTATCGGCGACTCCTCAGAAACCGGGTCGAGAGCCTGTCAACAAAGCCTCGAGAGGGGTCAAGCCAGGCTACCCCGCCTCCGGAATAGCCATGGGCCAGGAGGGCGGCGACACGCCGGGAAAGGTCCCTGGGATCGGCGACCAGGGCTGGTATGGAGGCAGCAGGCATTCCTTGGAAGGTTCCGCTGCCGATGACCGAGCTTGCGAGGAACTCTCCGGTCGCCCCCCGTTTCGATGCCCTGCAGGCGTCCATGGCATCACGGACCCAGGCAGCTGTCCACAGCCCCGGGATGGAATCAGCTGCAAGCTCGGTGCCGGTGTCGAGGAAGGGTGGCGGGGTGCCATCGATCTCCAGGCCCGAAAGACCCAGGAAATCTATGCCCTCTGCCAGGCGGCCCCTGAGCCAGGCGCGGGCAGCCTCCGAAAAGGGGTCGAGCCAGACCAAGTCGCTGTTCCAGCCCTGCTTGCCGAAGACCAGGCCCGCATCGCGGGCAGCATCGGCGGCGGCCCCTCCGCGACGAAGTGAGGCCGAGGCCATGGCAAGAGCCTTGAGGCCACGCGAGGTGATGAGGGCAACACGCTCGTCGTGAACCGCAGGCGATTCCATGATGTCGAGATCCTGGAGCCTGACGCCCGCGAGCCTGATCCCAGCCCCCTCAAGCTGGCCGAGTTGGCGCTCGAGTTCAGGCAGGCCCGACCGAGTGGCAAGGATGAGTCCTTCCCGGGTCCAGGAGGGAGGCAGAGCTGCCCCGCCGGAGATTTCGCTGAGGGATCGAAGTGCCTGCCCCGAGCTTGCCCCCGAACCGATGCGTATCGATGCAGGTGTGTGTGCGAGGCTGAGCGCCAGCCTCCCCTTTGCCCGGCAATCCACCTCAGCCCAACCCTCGCAATCGATGTGGAACCAATCATTGCCACTCGAAAAAAAAGACATGATCGGCCAGGCCCGCCCCTGAAGAGGGAGGGGCAAGAAGGGGAGCCGAATGCCTTTTGGGCTGCTGGCGTTCCAGGCCTGGATGCGCGGCGAGCAGAGGACGGAAGCAGCACTTCCATCCGCTCCCCCACCCATAAGCTCTGTGCCGAGGGGGAGGGTAAATGCAAGCCTGATGGCCAGTCCCGGCTCCAGGGCTGCGATCCCCATCCTATAGCTCGGGCCTTCGACACGGGCCTCGATGCCCACTCTCCCCTCGAAGTCGATGCGGACACATTCCGGACCGTCTTCGAGCACGGAAAAGCCTCGGAGGGGCAGATCACGGGCGAAATTGCGCCGTGCCCAGAGACCTGCCCTGCGACCGGTCTCGATCCATCGAAGCGGTGGAGTGGTAGAGACAAAAACCATCGGAACAGTGGCCGAGTGGGCAAGGATGATGCGGCTGCCGAAGGCAAGGGAAAATCCGTCCTTCGTGGAATCGAGTCGAAGCATTGATCTTCCTTAGGTGGCTGAAACCTGGCGGTGGGGTCTGAGGAAACCGAAGAAGCTCCCTACGAGGCCTCCGATGATGTGGGCGAACTGGGAGATCTGGTCGCGATTCGCGATACCGTTCCACAGCTCCTTCCCGAGGAAGAGGACGAGGACCAGGATGAAGGTCAGGGGTATCTGTCCCTTTTCGAAGTTGGTGATCGAAGCCAGGAGGATCATCATGAAGACGATGCCGCTGGCTCCCAGAAGCACTGTCGAAGGAAAGAGGAGGACGTTGAGCGCCCCCGTAACCACGGCGGTCACCAGCATCATGATCAGGAGGGTAACGGAGCCGTAGCTGAGTTCCAGGATGGGTCCGAGGAGGAGGATGAAGCCGAAATTCGACACGAAGTGGTCGAGCCCCGAGTGTCCTATCGGATGGGTGAAGAGCTTGATCCAGTCCTGGATCTGACTGGGATGGAAGGGCGCGGGGGTGGAGAACCAGAGCTGGGTCAGGCCCGGCAGCAGGGTCGAGGACAGGGCAAGGACGACCGCGGTGACAAGGGTGAGGCTCAGGGTGGTCGGCGCGTTGTAGCTGATTTTCATCGGGACTCCATCAGGTAAGGTCGACTCTGAGATCGAGGGAGACGGGGCAGTGGTCCGATCCGCTTACACCCGGCATGATGCCTGCCCCTGCGCAGGCTGGAAGGAGTTTGGGATCGACGCACTGGTAATCGATGCGCCAGCCAATGTTCCGTTCGCGGGCTCCGGCAACGCGGTAGGTCCACCAAGTATAGCGCTGGGGGGCGGGATCGAAGTGACGGAAGCTGTCGACATAACCCGCTGACGTGAAGGTTTCCATCCAGGCCCTCTCCTCGGGAAGGTAGCCAGGGCTATCCTCGTTGGACTCCGGGTGGGCAAGGTCGATGGGCTTGTGGGCGATGTTGTAGTCGCCGGCGATGACGAGATGCTTTCCCCTGGCGCGGACCTTCTCGGCCCACTCGAGGATCGCGTCGCAGAAACGGAGCTTGTAGTCGAGGCGCGCTCCGAGGTCCTGGCTGTTCGGAAAGTAGGCGGACATCACCAGAAGGTCTCCGTAGTCGGCAATCAGGGTCCTTCCCTCGTCGTCGAACTCCTCGATACCGAGGGTTGTCACCGCCCTTGGTTCCTTTCGCGACAGGATGGCCACCCCTGAATAGCCCTTTTTTTTCGCCGAGGCCCAGTAGGTCTTCCAGCCACCCTTGGGGTCGGCCGGCTCGAGGAACTCTGGCCCCAGTTGTTCGGGCGAAGCCTTGGTCTCCTGCAGACACAGGACATCGGGGGAATCGGCAGCCAGCCACTCGAAAAAACCCTTCCGGGAGGCTGCGCGGATGCCGTTGACATTCCACGAGATGATGCGGGTCATGGGGACTCCTGGACTGCGAGGTCTATGGACAGCACGATCCGATAATTCTTGCCACGGAAGACGGTGAATTTCCGGGTCATGCTGTAGTCCCCGATCCGGCAGGCGATGAGGTGCTCGCCGGGTTCGAGGGTCATCGAGGGTTTGACGACATGGTTGATCTTCGCCCCATCGAGAAGGATGACCGCCGAATCCGGGGCCTCGATCACGAGAACGGGACTTGTGTCCTCGAGCTCGACCTCGAGGTCGATGTAGCGGCCCTGCTCGATGGTAAAGGATCGCGTCTCCTCGCGGTAGCTGTCTGAGGAGACACGGAGAAGGTGGGCACCGGGCTTTTGTACGAGGAGGTCGCGGGCTTCGACGCGCTTGCCATCGACCGAGATTTCCAGGTCGCGCTTCTGCGAACCCTCGGGGAAGCGGAAACCCAACCTGAGGCCACCCTCATCGGTAAACAGGGGCTTGATACGCAGGAGGAAGGTCGCTTTTTCAAGCTCGGCTGGGAGGGCCTTGGCAAGGGGCGCGAGCCTGAACAGGAAGGGAAAATCCTCGGGACTAACCACGGTGGGGATGAGGGTCGCAAAGGGACTCGATTTCAGGCTGTGGTCGCCGCGCAGGGGAATCTGGATGACAAAACCCGCCCGGGAAGGGAGGACCTGCGACAGGATGCGTTCGCCTTGGTAGATGGACCTGGTTTTCTGGGGTGCCGGGTCGACCGAGCGCCAGAGCTCCCAGGAAAGCGAAGAGGCCAAAGGGAGGGTGGCGGGCGGAACCTTGATCTCGATCTCGAGACCCTGCACAAAGGGAAGATCCTTCGGCCAGGTCAGGGCGAAGGCCTCGTTGTATGCCAGTGTCAGTTGGATACCCTGGGAATCGGAGGGGAGGGCCAGGACGGAAGCCAGGAGCGCACGAAACTCCTCGCCCTCCAAAGGCGCGGAAAGGGCGAGAATCAGCCCGGCGAGCGACAGGGCAGGGTTGCTCCTTGAAGGCTTCATCGCTGTGTGCGCGGGACAAAAAGCCCCGGGTCGTGGGCCTCACCCCCATTCCGTACCTCGAAATGCAGGTGGGGCCCCGTCGATTGGCCAGTGGATCCGACGCGCCCGATCACCATACCTGAATCAACCCGATCGTTCAAGCTCACAAGGCGCTGCGATAGGTGTCCATAGACCGTCGACCAACCGCCCTCATGCCCGACTATAAGGTGCTCGCCGAGCTGGGCATCGAAACCCGAGTACAGGATCCGTCCCTCGCGCGCAGCGTAGACGGAGGTCCCAGCCGGCGCACCGAGGTCGATGCCGGGATGATTCGATATCCTCCCGGTGATGGGGCTAAGCCGCGGGCCGAATCCGCTCGTCACCGTGGCTGTCGGCAGGGGAAAGCGGAACAGGCGGCCGATGAAGAGGGAACGTTCTTCCTGCGTGAAAGATGCTCCGGGGAAAAACCACAGGGCCCTGCCTCCCACCAGGATACGGATGGCATCCCGGTTCGGTCGGCAGGCCAGGATGAGGTCGAGGTCGCTGCGCGTGCGCTCGGGCACAAAAACGCCAGGCGTCGAGGACACAAGGAGGATGCGGCCTTCTATAGGGCTCGTTGAACGATCGAGACCGTTGAGGGTGGCTACAGTCTCGTAGGGCAGGGAAAGGCGGGCTGCAAGGGCGAAGAGATCAGCCCCCTTGGGCACGAGGTACTCGTAGAGGGTGAGGTCCGGTATCCTTGAGCCGGATCCCATGGCCGCGTATGCCTCGGCCACGCCCGCCTGTTGCTGGACAAAGAGGGGATCCTCGGGGCCAAGGCTCCTGAGCCTCGGGAAGGACGAGGCTGTTGCCGGCGAAGCTGTTGCCCTTCCTCCGAAGGCAAGAAGCAGGAGAAAGGCACTGAGGGCGGCCAGGGGGACACTGATGATCGGGACATGGCCGTGACGCGAAAACCTCACCGCTTTTTACGCTTTTTCCGTCCGCTAGCCTTCACGCCACCCTCTGACGTAGGCATGAGGACAGACTCCACAAGAAGGCGAAGACCGGGATCGAGATCGCGTTCGCTGCCAGATTTGGGCTGGAGGAAGTAGATACCCTCATGCAGGGTGATGGGTCCCTCGCCGGCGGGGGGTCCCGGCAGATCTGCTTTGGATTCAGAGCCATCTGCGGCCTCGTTCGCGAAACTGTCGATGGTCACAAGGGCCTCATCCTCTGCCCCGCCCTCAAGGAGGGCGCTGACCGGCAAAAGCCCCAGCTGGGGGGCTTCCTCTTCGTCATCGACAGCCTCGAGCATGCCGGACACTGGCATGGAGCGGAGGTCCGCCCCGCGGTACTCAGCTGCACCTGCCCAGGAAGCGGAAAGAGGCGAAAGCTGCGACAGAGGCCTTAATTCTTCCTCCGCGAGGTGACCGGAACCTGAATCCGGACGGCTGTCCGAAAGGTCCATTGGCACAAGCAAGGGGACGATCAGAGGTAGCTCTGGCACTTCGCCTTCGGTTGGAGGGAGGGCTTTACCCACCTCCGCTACCATGAGGGAGCCCAACGCGTCGAGAGCCGTGCCGAATTCCTCCAGGGCGGTAAGATCGATGGCCGAAAGCGAAAGCGAGAGCGAAATATCGCTGCCCTCATCCTCCTGCTCGGACCCTGGGGGGCGGGGAAGCTGGCCGAGGAAGAATTCCGGCTCATAGTCCAGGTCAGGACCCACTTGGGGAGAGGACGAAGCCGCAACTCCCTGGGAAGCCAGCCCGTCATCGTCGTCGTCTATATCGAGGACCGAGAGCGTGCTTTCTGGATCCCCGCCGAGTTCCATGAAGGACATCAGCTTGCCGATGTCCGTATCATCGACAAGTTCGAGCATGGACGACTCGGGTATCACCGGGATAAGGTCGTCATCAAGTGAAGACAGGGCGCGCGCCTGACGCGAGTAGCCTGATTCATCGCCTCCCTCTGATTCGAGGATCTCAAGTTCCTCCTCGACTTCGTCATTGGCCCCGGTCCCTGGCCTGGCTGCGGAAGCCGGGGTCACGGCGATAGCGGAAGCCGGCACAGCGAAAGCCGGCTTCGGCGCGGCTGCCAGTCCCGCATCATCGTGGCCGGCTATTTCCTCGAGCTCCTCGAGTTCCCCGAGCTCTTCGAGTTCGTCAAGCTCCTCGAGTTCGTCAGCATTGTCAAGTTCTTCGCCAGCGTCACCGTCAGCGACGACACCTTCGCCGATTTCTTCGATGCCACCGATTTCCTCGTCATCGTCAGGGCTCTCAAGCTCCTCGACCTCGTCGGCACTGCCTGGTGTCTCAACTTCGTCAGTACTCTCTATTTCTTCTATTTCATCAGTACTGTCAATATCTTCTACTTCGTCAGTAGTGTCGAGTTCTTCGACTTCG